>JAGWTS010000217.1 GCA_028868875.1 Burkholderiales bacterium
CGCTGGCGACGCGCTGCGCCAGCGCGGCGGCCTCGTCGCGGCCGACATCGGCCCACACCGGCAGCGCCGACGCGACCAGCAGCGCGCACACAAGAGGCTTGAGCAGCGAGTTCATCCCGTCATCGTCCCACAGGTTCCACCGATACACGCACAGGCAGGAACGGGCCCGGCTGGTCGGGCATCAGCGTCGAGAAGCGCTGGCCGCGGTACTCGTAGTCGACCCGGTAGCCGACCAGGCGCGACTGCACGTCGTTCACGATGCGGCACGAGGTGACCGGGCGTGCGACGGACTCGTAAGACTGGTCCCAGCGGTCGCGGCCGGCCAGGCGGTCGCCCGTGAAGGCGCCGACGACCGCCCCGACCGCCGTGGCCGCTTCGCGGCCATGACCGGCGCCGAACTGGTTGCCGATCAGCGCGCCGGCCAGGCCGCCGATGACGGCGCCGCCGTAGTTGCGCCGGTCGGCGGGCCGCGCCTGCGCCACCCAGTCGGTCCGACACTCCTGGCGCGGAACGCTCACGTTCTCGACCTGCGACTGGACGCCGACGACGCGGGCGTTGTCGGTGTAGGTCTGGGTCTGGGCCTGGGCGCCGCAGGCGGCGCTGGCTGCGGCGAGCAGGACGAAGAAGGCCGAGCGGTCCATGACAGGCTCCATCGGTTGGGGACGGGCGCATCTTCCAGGGGAGTGGATGAACCGAAGCTGAACGGATTCCGTCGGGCCGCAGGGGGCCGGATGGGTGGGCGGGCCGCACGATCTGGGGCCCCGCGCCAGCTCGAGGTCGGGAAGGGCGGCTGGAATCACGCTTCGCGACGCCTGGCCATTCAGCCGACGTCCGCCGACAGAGAGTTCCGGCCACAAGCCGTCAGTCACGGCAAGCTCGAAAATGTTGTCACGAAGCGCCCAGGATTGGCAGGTCTCCGGCGAGCTATCTGGGCCCAGTGGTGGATCGACCCGGCCATTTCCGGCCACCGACTGCGGACGGCTCTACTGACATACGCTTGCTCAGGCGCAACCAGGTCTGTGTCGAAGTGTGCCGCCGCACCGGCTCCCGTCCTGATACCCGTCAAGTGCGTCAGCGGTAGTCGTGTTCGTGCTGGTCCCTCGCGGCGAGCAACACGACATCGCAGTCACGAATCGCGAATAGAGCGATGCATCCGCCATGACCAAACGGGATGATCAGCTCCCGGAATTCCCTGTGCTGTTCAGATCGACGACAGGTGTGCGGCGAAAGCGCGAGGATTCCCATCGCACGCTCCACCTCGTCACGGAACCGAAACAGGCAAGTGTCATCAGGCGTATGGCTCGCCAGCTCGCGCTGAATGACGTGTTCCTCGAGGCGCTCGATGTCTTCCTGGAACGTGGCCGTCGGAACAACCCGATACCGTTCGCTCACCCGGCGACCCGCTTGCTCCTGGCTGCCACCGCCTCACGAATGCGCAGCTGTGCGGCCTCGGCCCGCTGTTCCATGCCAGCCAGAAAGTCCTCAGCCGTTATCAGGCCCACGCCTTTGTCAACGCTGCGCAACGCCTTCTTCGCCCGGGCGATCGCGGCGTTCTGCTCGGCACGGAACTCTGCCTCACGGCAAACGGCGTTCTCGATGAACTGCGTCAACGATTCGCCGTTTCGCAGCACAGCCTCGAGGCTGGCTTTCGTCTCGGGAGCAACGCGGATGGGCGGCAAAGTGGCGGAGCGACTCATCGGTTAAGTGTATAGCATTTGATATACATTCGCAAACGAGGAACCTGGGCAGCGACCGGTCTTCATCGATGGCGTGAGCAGATTGCAGCTCACCGGCAAGTGATCACCCCTGCGGAGGCCCCATTGGGTTGGCGCTGCATGGGCCCGAGCAACGGCATTCCGGCGACGCGTTCAGGTCAACGCGTCTACGAAGCCGCCGTTCCTGGACTCTGGCGGACGGCCAGCTCCTGCCGTTGGCCGCTGGGCCATCAGTGACTGCCAGGTTTTCACAAAGCCGAAGTTCATCGAGCATCGGTCCCGGACTGCGTGCGGTCGCTCAGGTTTGGCGGTCGTGCGGCTCAAATTCGATTCATCTTTCGCTCGCGAGCCCGCGGTCTCCCCGCCGCCGGCGTCAGCTCCACGGCCTGTGTCTTCAGCATGTCCATCAGGAGGCTGGCCGCTGGGGTCGGGGTGCGTGCGCGCAGCCGGGTGAGCGCGAACCGCGTCACCAGCGTGCTGCGCCTCGCCGGCGCGTCGAGTTCGACGAGGGCCAGCCGCTGCATGCGAGCCGCGTCCACGTCGCGCTGCATCAGCCGGTCGGGCGCGAGCAGCAGATCGTCGGTGTGCAGGCAATGCTCGCGCAGCATGTCGACGTTGTCGCAAGTGAAGCTCACCGGCAACAGGCCCTCTGAGTCGGCGGCGATGATCTGGCCCAGGCTCAGCTGCAGAGATGCGGGCATGCTGACCGAAGCGATCCCGAAACCCGAGAGATCGGCGATCCGCAAGCCGTCCCGGCCCGCCAGCGGATGGCCGGCGCGGGCGTAAAGGGCGCAGCGCATCTCGCCCGCCGGCTCGGTCAGGTAGCGGTCACTGGGCGGCATGTCGCGGGAGTCGGAGACGAAGAAGTCCAGCTTCTCTTCGTCGAGCTGGTCGCGCAGGCCGCGCCAGTGGTTGACTTCGAGGCGCACGCGCACCGAAGGGTGCTGAATGCGCATCGCCTTCACCGGCTCGGGCAGCAGCGCTATGCCGGAAAAAGGGCCGGTGCCGACCGCCACGTCGCCGAGGTCGCCCGACCTCAGCATCGCCAGCTCCTGGTTCAGGTCGAGCGAGCTTGACAGCAGTTGGCGCGCCTTGGCGATGACGCGCCGGCCCGCCGGCGTCGGCCGCACGAAGCGCGTGCCGCGGTCGAACAGGCGCACCGATGCGGATTCCTCGAGCGCGGCGATGCTGCGGCTGAAAGCCGACTGGGTGAGGAAGGCGCGCTCGGCGGCACGCGAGAAATGCAGTTCCTCGGCCAGCAGCACCAGATGCTGCAACTGGCGCAGCTTGAGCAAAGGATCCATGGCCCGCCATAAATGCATAGAACGCATGAATTGTTGATCAAAAAGTCAATTTACTCAATGACGGCGACTGCTTAAAGTGCCCGTCCAGACCAGAGCGCGCCCCACTTCGGCAAGGCGCGCCAACCGGAGACGCTGATGACCCAGACCCTCGCCCGGCCGCAGGCCGACCTCGAAGAGCGCTATTCGCTTCGCGACGGCTATGTCTACCTCACCGGCATGCAGGCCCTGGTGCGCCTGCCGGTGCAGCAGCGGTTGCGCGACCAGGCCGCGGGGCTGAACACCGGCGGCTACATCAGCGGCTACCGCGGCTCGCCGATGGGTCGCTACGACATGGAGCTGTGGGCCGCGGGCAAGCTGCTCGAACAACACAACATCGTCTTTCGCGCCGGCCTGAACGAAGACCTGGCCGCTACCGCGGTCTGGGGCTCGCAGATGGTGGGCAGCTTTCCCGGCGCCACCGTCGACGGCGTGTTCGGCCTCTGGTACGGCAAGGGCCCGGGCGTCGACCGCTCGGCCGACGCGTTGCGCCATGCCAATCTGGCGGGCACCTCGCCACAGGGCGGCGTGCTGTGCCTTGCCGGCGACGACCATGGCGCCAAGAGCTCGACCGTGGCCAACTTCTCCGACGGCGTGTTCATGGCCGTGGGCATGCCGTTGCTGTACCCCTCGAACACCCAGGAGCTGCTCGACTACGGCCTGCACGGCATCGCGATGAGCCGCTACTCGGGCTGCTGGGTCGGCATGAAGCTGGTGACCGACGTGGTCGAAGGCGGCGGCTCGGTCCGGGTCGGCGCCGACTCGCCCACCGTGGTGCTGCCGCCCAAGCCCAGCGAGCCGGTCGACATGTTCGGCAAGGGCTACCACATCCGCCCCTTCGACATGCCGCTGGCGCAGGAAGACCGGCTCTACCACCACAAGCACGCCGCGGTGCTGGCTTACGCCCGCGCCAACGGCCTCAACCGCATCAGCGTGAATCCGGAGCAGGCCCGCGTCGGCATCGTCGCCGCGGGCAAGGCCTGGCAGGACCTGCAGCAGGCGCTGGGCGACCTCGGCCTGGACGAGGCCCGGCTGGCCGAGATCGGCGTGCGGCTGCTCAAGATCGGCCTGATCTGGCCGCTGGACCCGGCCATCGTGCGCGAATTCGCACGCGGCCTGGCCACCGTCGTCGTCGTCGAGGAAAAGCGCCCTGTCCTCGAAGACCAGCTGCGCAGCGCGCTCTACGGCCAGCCCGCGGCGCCGCGCATCGTCGGCAAGCACGCGGCCGGCGGCATCTTCGACCCTGGGCACGGCGACATCCTGTTCCCCAACGCCGCCGAGACCAACCCGGTGATGGTCGCGCGGGTGCTCGCCGGCGTGCTGGGCCAGGCCTTGCCGAACTGCGGCCTGGCAGCGCCGGCCCCGGTCGGCGCGGCCGGTCCCTCGGGCATGCCGCAGCGCGCGCCCTCGTTCTGCTCGGGCTGCCCGCACAACCGCTCGACCAAGGTGGTCGAAGGCTCGCGGGCGCTCGCCGGCATCGGCTGCCACACAATGGCGGTGCTGGCGAATCCGAAGACGACCAACTCGATCTCCCATATGGGCGCCGAAGGCATCCTGTGGCTCGGCCAGCAGCCGTTCACGACCGAGAAGCATGTCTTCGCCAACCTGGGCGACGGAACCTTTTCGCATTCGGGCCTGCTGGCGGTGCGCCAGGCGATCGCCGCGCAGGTGCCGATCACCTACAAGCTGCTCTACAACGGCTTCGTCTCGATGACGGGCGGCCAATCGGTCGAGACCGGCATGTCGGCGCCGCAGATCGCCTCGGTGCTGCACAGCGAAGGCGTGAAGAAGATGGCGGTCGTCACCGACGACCCCTCGCGCTACGAACGCGTGGCCTTGCCGCCGGGCGTGCCGGTGCACCACCGCGACGAGATGGAGGCGGTGCAGCGCGAGTTCCGCGAATACGGCAACGTCTCGGTCATCCTCTACGACCAGCCCTGCGCCACCGAGCGGCGGCGCCTGCGCAAGCGCGGCAAATGGGCCGATCCGCCCAAGCGCAGCTTCATCAACGCGGCGGTCTGCGAAGGCTGCGGCGACTGCGGCAAGGTCTCCAACTGCATGTCGATCGAGCCGCTGGAGACCGATCTCGGGCGCAAGCGCCACATCAACCAGGCCAGCTGCAACAAGGACTATTCTTGCGTCTCGGGCTTCTGCCCGAGCTTCGTCACGGTCCACGGCGGCGCGCTCAAGAAGCCCGCCAAGCCCGCGGAAAAGGCCGCTCCGGCCTGGACCCACGAACTGCCCGAACCGGCCTTGTCGGCGCTGACGCGCAGCTGGGGCGTGCTGGTCGGCGGCATCGGCGGCTCGGGCGTCGTCACCATCGGCCAGACCCTGGCCGTGGCGGCGCACCTGCAGGGGCTGTACAGCTCCAACCTCGACGTCACCGGCCTGGCGCAGAAGTACGGCGCGGTGCACTCGCACGTCCACATCAGCCCGACGCCCGAGGGGCTGCACGCCACCCGCATCGCCGCCGGCGGCGCCGACGCGCTGATCGGCTGCGACTTGGTGGTCGCTGCCGGCGACGAATCGGTGTCGCGGCTGCGCCCGGGCAGCGCCCGGGCCGTGGTCAGCACCGACCTCGTGCCGACGGCGGACTTCGCGCGCAACCCCGACTGGCAGATTGACAGCCCGGCGATGGTTGCGCGGCTACAGGGCGCGCTCGGTGAGCGCGTGCTGATGCTGCAGGCCGGCAAGCTCGCCACGGATCTGCTGGGCGACCCCATCGGCGCCAACATGATGATGCTGGGTGCGGCCTGGCAGCGCGGCGACATTCCGCTGAAGCTGCAGGCGATCGAGCGCGCGATCGAGCTCAACGGCGTCGCGATCCCGATGAACAAGGCCGCCTTCCTGTGGGGCCGGCGCGCTGCGCACGACCTGCAGGCGGTGCAGGAACACGCCCGCGCGCTGGCGCCGGCGCAGGTGATCGAGTTCGTCCCCCGCACAAAACGCAGCCTCGACGAGATCGTCCGCCATCGCAGCGAACACCTCGTGGCGCATACCGGCGAGGCGCTAGCGCAGCGCTACCGCGCGCTGGTCGAGCGCGTGCGCCAGGCCGAGTCCGGCGCCGGCCTGGGCGATGCGCTGGCCCGTGCCGTGGCCCACAACTACCACCGCGTGCTCGCCGTCAAGGACGAATGGGAAGTGGCGCGGCTGTACAGCCACCCCGACTTCAAGGCCGCACTCGAGCGCGAGTTCGAAGGCGACTACAAGCTGCACTTCCACGTCGGCGGCGGCCCTTTCGCCAAGACCGACAAGGCCACCGGCCAGCCGCTGAAGACGGAGATCGGACCGTGGATGCTCACCGCGATGCAGTGGCTGGCGCGGCTGCGCGGGCTGCGCGGCAGCTGGCTCGACCCCTTCCGCCGCAGCGACGAGCGCAAGCTCGACGCCCATGTGACCGAGGTCTTCGAAGCCGACGTCGAGATGCTGCTGCGCACGCTTTCGCCGGCCACCCACGCCGTCGCGGTGAAATGGCTGTCGCTGCCCGAGCAGGTACGCGGCTACGGCCACGTCAAGCGCGAGCAGATGACGGCGGCCGGAAAGCTGCGCGAGCAGTTGCGCCAGCAGCACGATGCGGCGCTGGCACCCCAGGCCAAGGCGGCCAGATCGCCCCGGCGCAACCCCGGGAGCCCTATGGCGATGACCTGAGATCCGCCGGAGTCGACCCGGTCCAGCGCTTGAAGGCGCGGCGGAAGCTGGCCACCTCGCTGAATCCCAGTGCCGAGGCGATGTCGGCGGCACTGAGCGTGGATGTGCTCAGGTAGTCAAGCGCCAGCGCATGGCGCACGCCGTCGAGGAGGTCGGAGTAGGACGTCCCCTCGGCCTCGAGCTTGCGGCGCAAGGTGCGCGAAGTCATGCACAGCGCCGCCGCCACCGATTCGATCTCCGGGAAGCGCCCGGGCGTGCAGGTCAGCTCGTGGTAGACGCGCCGGGTCAGGCCCGACTGCCACCCGAACTCCTCGAGCATGCGAGCGCAGGCTCGGGAGGTCTGGGCCGCCGTGATCCGGTTCGCCTGCTGGGGAGCGCGATCGAGCCAGGCGAGCGGATAGTGCAGTTCGTTGCGCGATTGGTCGAACTTCAGCGGGCACCCGAAGGCCCCGGCCAGTGACTCGACATGTGGGGGCGGCGGCCCCGAGAAACCCACCCGCAGCGGCATGCACCAGGGCCCCATGACGTCGTTGAACACGGTCAGGAGTGTTGCCATGCCCATGTCGCGCACGAATCCGTAGAGCGCCGTGTCGGCGTTGGGCAGACCCAGGTCGTCGTATTTCGGGATGCTCCAGACAGCGCTCTCGGGTCCCTCCTCCCAATCGAAGTCCAGCATGCTGTTGCCCAGGCGGATGTAGCGCTTCGTGGTGTCGAAGGCCTGGCGCAGGCTGACCGAGCACATCACCGCGTAGCCCAGCATGCCGTAGCAGGAAGGATGCAAGCGCAGCCCGACGCGCAAGCCGGCATCGCTGGCGCATCCGCCCCGGATCGCGTTGCCGATGACGGTCAGCAACTGCATCGAGGACACCCGGACATCCGGGTCGTCGAGCGAGCGGGCGTCCAGGCCGGTGCCTTCGAGCAGCGCCGGCACGCTCGCGCCGCCTTCGACCAGGGCCTGCACGGCGGTGGCGATGCGCAAGGGCGGATAGCGCTTCTCGCGCAGGACCAGGGTGTCTTCGAGCGAGCGGCGCGGCTCCCTCGGCATCGCCTCGAGGCGCCGCAAGGCGGGCATAGGAGCCATCATCGGGGTGGGATCGGCCAGGGCAGGGTGTCCGTTTCGGTCCTCATTCTGAGCCCGGCGCGGCGTTCCCGAAATGGCTGAATCGTCCGATTCGGGTAAACCCGCAGACCAACGGTTTGTCCGTTGCGGTCCTCATCTTGTCCGTCACGGTCCTCGTTCGATCGAGCGTTGAGGGGCACATTCGCGCCCACTGCCGGCTCCAGGCCAGGCACTCCCGGAGGACCCATGACCGCAGCAGCGAAGCTCCCCTACCCAGCCCTGACGATCTTCACCGCGCGCCGCATCCACACGATGGACGAATCGCTGCCGGTGGCTACCGCGGTGGCGGTGTCAGAGGGCCGGATCGTCGCGGTCGGCAGCCTGGAGGACATGGCGCCTTGGCGCGAAGGTCGCGCGGTGACGGTCGATGACCGCTTCGCCGAGCACGTGCTGCTGCCGGGGCTGATCGACAACCACATCCATCCCTTCCTGGGCGCGCTGCTGATGCCCACCGAGCACATCGCCCCCGAGGCCTGGCGCCAGGCCGACGGCTCGATGCGCCCGGCCGCGCGCACGCCCGAGGACTACTGCCGCCTGCTGCACGAACGCGTGGCCGCGCACGCCGACCGCAGCAAGCTGGTGGTGTCCTTCGGCTACCAGCAGTCGCTGCACGGCAAGGTCGGCCGCCCGGAGCTGGACGCGTGGTTCCCCGACCGGCCGGTGCTGCTGATGCAGCGCTCGTTCCACGAGCACATCCTGAACACCCGGGCGCTGGCCTTGCTGGGCATCACGCGCGAAGTGGTGGGCGAGCACCCGCAGGTCAACTGGGAGCAGGGCCACTTCATCGAGACCGGCATCAAGATCGTGCTGCAGCGCCTGATGCCGCTGGTGATGAACCCGCAGTGGTATGGCCGCGGCCTGGAAATGATGACGCAGCTGATGCACCAAGGCGGCATCACGACCGCGGCCGACATGCTGTTCGGCGCGGTCGATCCCGATTACGAACTGGCCCAGCTCGACGCCGTGTTCGAAAAAGGCGGCGCCCCGATGCGGGTGGTCAATGTCTTCGACGTACGCAGCTTCGCCAGCCGCGCCACCGGGGTGCCGGTGGGCCCGCCCGAGCAGCCGATCGACTTCGCCGCCGCGCTGGCGCCGATGCAGGCCCTGATGGCGCGTGCCACGCCCAAGGTGTGGTTCAGCAAGGCCGTCAAGCTGTTCGCCGACGGCGCCATGTTCTCGCAGCTGATGCAGATGAAGGCGCCGGGCTACATCGACGGCCACCACGGCGAATGGCTGATGGCCCCCGAGGTGCTGGCCGATGGCGTGCGCACCTGCTGGAACGCGGGCTGGCAGATGCACACCCATGTGAATGGCGACGCCGGCATGGAGTCGGTGCTGGAGGCGCTGACCGCCGCGCAGGAAGCCAGGCCGCGCTTCGACCACCGCTTCCAGATGCACCATGTGGGCTTCCACGCCGCCGCCCAGACCGAGCGCATCGCGGCCCTGGGCGCGCATGCCACGGTCAACCCGTACTACCTGCACGCCCTGGGCGAGGACTACGCGCGCATCGGCCTCGGGCCCGAACGCGCTTCGCAGATCACGCGCTGCGGCTCGCTGGCGCGCGCCGGCATCAAGGTCTCGTTCCACAGCGACTACATGATGGCGCCGCCCGAGCCGCTGCTGCTGGCCTGGTGCGCCGCCACCCGCAAGACGCTCGGCGGCCAAATCATGGCGCCCGAGGAGCGCCTGACGCTGATGCAGGCGCTGCGCGGCGTGACCATCGACGCCGCCTGGGCGCTGCGCCTGGAGCACGAGGTCGGTTCGATCGCCGCCGGAAAGCGGGCCGACTTCTGCGTGCTCGAGGACGACCCCTTCGAGCGCGGCGCCGACGCGCTCAAGGACCTGCGCATCGCCGGCACCGTCTTCGAAGGCGAGCCGCGAATGCTGGCCCATCCGGTGGGCTCGAGCATCGCCGGCCTGGCGCAGGTCCATGCCGACGCAGCCGCCGCCGCGCCGTCGCGGACTTCGCTTTACAAGGCCGTCGCCGCGGCCTGCTGCGGCGTCGTCGACCGCTGCGACGTCACCCGCCAATGGGCGGCCTGGTTCGACCAGGCGCGGCAAGCCGCCGCGGCCGCCTGATCACTGCCACAGAGCAATCACCCTGGAGACAAGACCATGAGCTACAGCATTCCTGCCGGGCGTCCGCCGTCCCAAACCCGCCGAGGCTTCTTCCCGGGCTGGACCGTCGTCGGCGGATCGGGCGTCGGCATCGCCTTCGGCACCGCGATGTTCGTCTCGTCGAGCTTTGCGCTGCTGGCCTCGGCGCTCAGCGCCCAGTTCGGCTGGTCGCAGTCCGACCTGGCCAAGGCCGCGAGCATCGTGCTGCTGCTGCAG
>JAGWTS010000218.1 GCA_028868875.1 Burkholderiales bacterium
CCCCGCGGTCCACCGGACCCGCAGCAAGCCATGCCTCGAGGTCGCGGTCCGTCGCCGGTCTTTGATGTGGGCTCGCCGGTGATCTTTCAGGGACCCCTCGGGACCCCCCGAAACCTCACTCGATGTTCTGCACCTGCTCGCGCATCTGCTCCACCAGCACCTTCATCTCGACCGAGATCGCGGTGAGTTCGATCGCCGGCGATTTCGAGCCCAGCGTATTGGCCTCGCGCTGCAACTCCTGAATCAGGAAGTCCAGGCGCTTGCCGAGTTCGCCGCCGGCGCCGAGCAGGCGTTCGATCTCGTCGAGGTGCGAGGCCAGCCGCGTGAGCTCCTCGGCGACGTCGATGCGGATCGCGAACGAGGCGGCCTCGGCCAGCGCCCGTTCCTGCAGCGCCGAGGCGGGCACCGAGCCGCTCGCGTTGGCGGCGGCCAGGGCCTCGTTCCAGCGTTCGAGAAAGCGCTGCTGCTGACGCTGCACGACCGCGGGCAGCAGCGGCGCGGCCCGCGCCGCGAGCGCGCGCAGCCCGGCGATGCGATCGAGCAGCATCGCCACCAGCCGCTCGCCTTCGCGCGCCCGCGCTTCGCGCAGGCCGGCGATGCAGGCGCGTGCGGCTTCGAGCGCCGCTTCGTCCAGGCGTTCGGCCGCGGCGCCGTGGCGGCACCATTGCAACGCTTCGCCAACCGACAGCCCGCGCGCGTTCGGCAGCCAGGTCTGCACGCTCAGCTCCAGCCGCCCCAGGCGGTTGAGCTGCTCGGCCGTCGGCGCCGGCCAGTGCGATTCGGCATCGCGCGGGGTCGACACCCGCATCTCGATCTTGCCGCGCCGGAACGCGGCGCCGAGCAACTCGCGCAGCGCCGGCTCGAGGCCGCGCAAATCGTCGGGCAGGCGGAAGGCCAGGTCGAGGAACCGGCCGTTGACGGAGCGCGCCTCGACGCTGACGGCCGCGCCTTCGTTGCCGGCCTCGCCGCCCCCGCCCGCGGCGGCGTTGGCGTAACCCGTCATGCTATAAACTGACATCACACCCTTTGCCTCGGAACAGCGGACGATTATGTCAAAGCCCAAGCCTGCCCCGTTGCCGTCGGGCACTGTGGTCGGGGGCTACCAGATCGTCAAGAAACTGGCCGCCGGCGGATTCGGTGTCGTCTACCTCGCCGAAGGCGAAGGACAGCAGCTCGTCGCGATCAAGGAATACCTGCCTTCGTCGCTGGCTGAGCGCTCGCCCGGCGAATTGACGCCCCGCGTCAAGCCCGACAAGCAGCCGCTCTATCGCCTGGGCCTGAAGAGCTTTTTCGAAGAGGGCCGCTCGCTCGCCCAGATCAGCCACCCGAGCGTGGTCAGCGTTCTCAATTTCTTCCGCGAGAACGAAACCGTCTACATGGTGATGAACTACCTGCAGGGCGACACCCTGCAGGATTTCATCGTCACCGCGCGCGATTTGAAGCGTGACAAGGTGTTTCGCGAAAGCACGATCCGCAGCCTTTTCGACGAGATCCTGCGCGGCTTGCGCATCGTCCACCAGCACAAGATGCTGCACCTGGACATCAAGCCGGCGAACATCTTCATCACCAACGACAACAAGGCGGTGCTGCTCGACTTCGGCGCGGCGCGCGAGGTGCTGAGCAAGGAAGGCAACTTCATCCGCCCGATGTACACGCCCGGCTTCGCCGCGCCCGAGATGTACCGGCGCGACGGCACGCTCGGCCCCTGGACCGACATCTACGCCATCGGCGCCTGCATCTACGCCTGCATGCAGGGCTACCCGCCGAACGACGCGCCGCAGCGCCTCGAGAAGGACCGCCTCACGCTCAGCCTCTCGCGCCTGCGCAACGTCTATTCCGACAACCTGATCGAAGTCACCGAGTGGTGCATGTCGCTGGATCCGCTGTCGCGGCCGCAGAGCGTCTTCGCGCTGCAGAAGGAGCTCTCGCGCGAGACCGAGCGCCGCTACACCAAGCTCAGCTTCGGCGAGCGCCTGAAGCTGCAACTCGAGACGCTGAAGACGGGGGCCAAGACTTGAGGTTCGCGGTCTACCAGCTCAGCCGGCGCGGCGGGCGCGAGAAGAACGAAGACCGGATGGGCTACTGCTACACCCGGGACTGCGGGCTCTTCGCCCTGGCCGACGGCATGGGCGGACACCCCGAGGGCGAGGTCGCCTCGCAGCTGGCCTTGCAGACCCTGGCGGCGATGTTCCAGCGCGAGGCCAAGCCCAAGCTCGCCGACCCCTTGCGCTTTCTCAGCGAGGCCGTCATCGCCGGGCATCACCAGTTGCTGCGCTACGCCACCGAGCGCGCCCTCGTCGACACCCCGCGCACGACGGTCGTGGCCTGCGTGCTCCAGGGCAAGAACGCGTACTGGGCGCATTGCGGCGATTCGCGGCTGTACCTCGTGCGCGGCGACAAGCTCGTGGCGCGCACGCGCGACCACAGCTATTCCGAGCTGCAGGACACGCTCGCCCAGGTCGTGCCCATCGGCGAGCGCCTGAACCGCAACGTGCTCTTCACCTGCCTGGGCAGCCCGGGCAAGCCGGTGGTCGACACCGCCGGCCCGCTCGTGCTGCACACCGGCGACCGCGTGATGATGTGCTCCGACGGCCTTTGGGGCAGCGTGCCCGACCCGCAGATCGTGCAGGCGCTGGCGCAGCGCCCGATCTCCGACGCCGTGCCCGAGCTCGTCGACCTCGCGCTGCGAACCGCCGGCGCCAAGAGCGACAACGTCACGGCCATCGCGGTCGAATGGGAGGCGGCCGAGGACCGCGAGAGCGCCCCCGGCGTCTCCACCGACGCCCTGGGCGACGAGGTCTTTGCCTCGACCATCCAGGCCAGCATGCTCGGCGATGCCGCCCCCGACGATCTCGACGATGCCGAGATCGAGCGCTCGATCCGCGAAATCAACGAAGCGATCCAGCGATCGTCGAACAAGCGCAAATAGCGCGAGGAGTCTTCCCATGAGTTTCCAGAGAACCGCCGGCCGCGCGGCCGATGCGCTGCGCCCGCTGAGCCTCGAGCGCCACTACACGCGCCACGCCGAAGGCTCGGTGCTGGTCGCGTTCGGCGACACCCGGGTGCTGTGCACGGCCTCGGTCGAGGAGAAGGTGCCGCCCTTCAAGCGCGGCGGCGGCGAAGGCTGGCTCACGGCCGAATACGGCATGCTGCCGCGCGCCACCCACACCCGCAGCGACCGCGAGGCCGCGCGCGGCAAGCAAAGCGGGCGCACCCAGGAGATCCAGCGCCTGATCGGGCGCTCGCTGCGCAGCGTGTTCGACCTGCGCGCCCTGGGCGAGCGCACGATCTCGCTCGACTGCGACGTGCTCCAGGCCGACGGCGGCACCCGCACCGCGGCCATCACCGGCGCCTTCGTCGCCGCCCACGACGCGGTGAGCTGGCTCCTGGCGCAAGGCCGCATCGAGGCCTCGCCGATCCGCGATTTCGTCGCCGCGGTCTCGGTCGGCCTCATCGAGGGCACGCCGCTGCTCGATCTCGAATACGTCGAGGACTCGGCCTGCGACACCGACATGAACGTCGTGATGACGGGCCAGGGCGGCTTCGTCGAGGTCCAGGGCACGGCCGAAGGCGCGCCGTTCTCGCGCGCCGAGATGGACGCCTTGTTCGGCCTCGCCGCCAAGGGCATCGCCGAACTCGTCGCGGCGCAGCGCGCGGCGCTCGCGGCATGAAGCTGGTGCTGGCCTCGAACAACGCGAAGAAGCTGGCCGAGCTCGCGACCCTGTTCGCCGGCCTCGGCGTCGAGCTCGTGGCCCAGGGTGCGCTCGCGATCCCCGAGGCCGAGGAGCCGCATGCCAGCTTCATCGAGAACGCGCTCGAGAAGGCGCGCCACGCCGCGCGTGCGGCTCAGGGGCCGGCGATCGCCGACGACTCGGGCCTCTGTGTCGACGCCCTCGGCGGCGCGCCGGGCATCGTCTCGGCGCATTACGCCGCGCTGCCGGCCGGCGCTCCCGCCGCCGACCGCGAGGCGCTGCGCCGCATCCAGGATGCTGCCAACAACGCCTTGCTGCTCGAAAGAATGCGCGGCGTCACCGACCGCGGCGCGGCCTTCGTGAGCTGCCTGGTGGCCTTGCGCCATGCTGCGGACCCGCAGCCGCTGGTCGCCTTCGGCCGCTGGCCCGGGCGCATGCTCGAAGCGCCGCAAGGCGAGGGCGGCTTCGGCTACGACCCGCTGATGTTCATTCCCGAGCTCGGCGCCAGCGTCGCCGAGCTCGATGCCGCGACCAAGAACGCGCACAGCCACCGTGCGCGCGCCGCGGCGCAGATGCGCGGCCTTTTGCGCGAAGCCTGGCAGCTTGGCGAGAGCTTGTGAACATATGAATCACGCCCGCGTGGGGCCCCAGAAAGGGCCCAATCACGGCGCACGGCACAGGCGGGTTGGGGACCCGGCGAAGCCGTGCAACAACGAGTGGGCCCTTTCTGGGGCCCCACCCTTCGGGCCGGGGTACCCAAGGGCCGTGGGCCGTGTTGCTACGCTTGCCCAGGTCCGTGACATGGGCGGCGCGCCGCGCCTTGCCCACGACCCTTGGCCACCCCGGCGCGGGCGCGATTCATATGTTCACAAGCTCTGAGCGGCGCTCAGGCTGTGCCCGCGCCCGCCCGGCCGCCGCTCGGGCGCACGACGATCTGCTGAAACGGGATCTCGACGCCTTGTTCCTCGAGCACGCGCAGGAGTGCGAGGTTCACGTCCGACTGGACGTTGCCGGTGCCGTTGTCGGGATCCTGGATCCAGAACGCGACCGTGAGGTCGAGCCCGCTCGCGCCGAAGCCGGTGAGCATGAAGCCGGGGCCGGGTTCGGCGAGCACGCGTGGCACCGCCGCCGCGGCCTGCAGCAGCAGCGGGCGCAGCGCCAGCAGGTCGGTGCCGTAGGCCACCTGCAGCGTGGTCGTCACCGCCACCTTGGGATCGGTGAAGGAGGCGTTCTCGACGCGCTGCGTGATCATCATCTCGTTGGGCACGATCGACTCGCGCCCGTTGAGCGCCCGCACCACGGTGTAGCGGGTGTTGATGTCGGTGATGCGGCCTTCGAACCCGTCGACCTTGACCATGTCGCCGATGCGCAGGCTGCGCTCGGCCAGGATGACGAAGCCGCTGACGTAGTTGGACGCGAGCTTCTGCAGGCCGAAGCCGATGCCCACGCCAAGGGCGCCGCCGAGCACGCCGAAGGCGGTGAGGTCGATGCCCGCGGCCGACAAGGCCAGCGCCAGCCCGGCGAGCAGCAGCAGCGCGCGCAAGGCGTTGGCCGCCATCTTGCGGATCGACAGGTTGTCGGTCTTGCCGTCGAGCAGCTGGTGTTCGAGCGCCGAGGAGATCCACAGCGCGATCACGAGCACGACGATGGCGCTGAGCGTGCCCTGGATCAGGCTCGCCGCCGTGACGTGGGTGTTGCCGATCTTGAGGTGGACGTCGTCGAGCTGGTCCATCGCCAGCGGCAGCACGCCGGTGATCCAGAGCACGACCGCGATCCAGGCGAGCCAGGAGACGCTGCGCTCGACGACGCGCATCATCTGCGAGCCCGGGAACGCGTAGCGCAGGACGCGCACGGTGAGGCGGATCGCCACCAGCGAGACCAGGATCGGCATCACCAGCCTGAACACCGCCAGCGGCACGACCCCGATCAGGGACCAGCGCCCGGCGAGCGCGAACAGCAGCGCGAAGACCGGGAACAGCACGCCGTCGACGACGCCCTTGCCGAACCAGACCGAGCCCGGATGGGGCGAGGCGCCGCGCACCAGCCGCACCACGCCCCAGGCCGCGACCAGGCAGACGCCGAGGACCGCGAGCTCGATGAGCGCGGTCGGCTTGAGCAGGTCGTCGACGAGACGGCTGTACTCGGCGACCGACAGCGCGCGAATCATCAGACGCGGGCGAGGACGCGCAGGTGCGCCGCGACGCTGCGCGCGAGCGCGCTCAGGCTGTAGCCGCCTTCGAGGCAGGAGACGATGCGCCCGCCGGCGTGGCGCTCGGCGACGCCGAACAGCAGCCGCGTGATCCACTCGTAGTCGGCCTCGACCAGGCCGAGCTGGCCCAGGTCGTCCTCGCGGTGGGCGTCGAAGCCGGCCGAGATGAACAACATCTGCGGCCTGAACTCGTCCAGCGCCGGCAGCCACATCGCCTGCAGCGTCTCGCGCAGGTCGGGGCCGCGGGTGTAGGGGGCGATCGGCACGTTGACCATGTTCGTGCCCTTGGGCACGGCCCCGCTGTAGGGGTACAGCGGGTGCTGGAAGAAGCTGCACATGAGGATGCGCTCGTCGCCGGCGACGATGTCCTCGGTGCCGTTGCCGTGGTGGACGTCGAAGTCGACGATCGCCACCCGCGCCAGGCCGCGCACGTCCAGCGCGTGGCGCGCCGCGATCGCGACGTTGTTGAAGAAGCAGAAACCCATCGTCTCGTCGCGCGTCGCGTGGTGGCCCGGCGGGCGGACGGCGCAGAAGGCGTTGGCGGCGCGGCCGTCGATCACGTCGTCGGTGGCCGCGACCGCGGCGCCGGCGGCGCGCAAGGCGGCGCGCCAGGTGCCGGGGCCGGCCACGGTGTCGGGGTCGAGCGCGCGCGGCTCGCCGCTGGCCGCCACCTGCTCGAGCAGGTCGCGCAGCTGCAGCACGTAGTTGGCGTGGTGGGCGCGCTCGATCTGCTCGATGCTCGCCAGCGGCGCCTCGCGGAAGTCCAGCGCGATGTCCAGCCCGGTGGCCAGCAGGTGGTCGTTGATCGCATCGAGCCGCTGCGGGCATTCGGGGTGGCCCGGGCCCATGTCGTGCAAACGGCACTCGGCGTGGCTGTAGAACGCTGTCGTCATGAGAAGGCGGGTTGTTTTCGAGTATGGTGCCGCGGATGGACCCAGCCCTCGCGCGCCAGCTGACCCGGTTGGTGGATCAGGTTAGCACGATCGTCGTCGGCAAACGGCCACAGATCGAGGACTGCGTGGCCTGCCTGCTGGCCGGCGGCCACCTCTTGATCGAGGACGTTCCGGGCGTCGGCAAGACCACGCTGGCGCACGCGCTGGCCGTCTCCCTCGGCCTGAAGTTCTCGCGCGTCCAGTTCACGGCCGACCTGATGCCCAGCGACCTCGTCGGCGTCAGTGTGTTCGAACGCGCGCGCGACGCCTTTGTCTTCCATCAAGGACCGCTGTTCGCGCAGGTGCTGCTCGCAGACGAGATCAATCGCGCCGGCCCCAAGACCCAGAGCGCGCTGCTCGAGGCGATGGAAGAGCACCAGGTGTCGGTCGACAACGAGACGCGCGCCCTGCCCTCGCCCTTCTTCGTCATCGCGACCCAGAACCCGAGCGACCAGCTCGGCACCTATCCCCTGCCCGAAAGCCAGCTCGACCGCTTCCTGCTGCGCACCACGCTGGGCTACCCCGACCGCGCGAGCGAGCGCGCCCTGCTCGCCGGGGCCGACCGGCGCGAACTGCTGGCCCGGCTCGCCCCGGTGATGGACGGCGCCGGCCTCCTCGCGGCGCAGCAGGCGGTGCTCGCGGTCAACGCGTCGGACGCGCTGCTCGACTACGTCCAGGCCCTGCTCGCGGCCACCCGCTCGGGGCACTGGTTCGTCGAAGGGCTGTCGCCGCGCGCCGGCATTGCGCTGCTGCGCGTGGCCAAGGCGCGCGCGCTCATGGCCGAACGCGACTACGTCGCCCCGGACGACGTCCAGGCCATCCTGCCGCAGGCCGTGGCGCACCGCCTGCAGCCGCTGCCGGGAGCCGGACGCGGCGCGGTCGAGCAGGTGCGCTCGATGATCGAGCGCACGCCGATTCCCTGAGCGTGCTGCGCCAGGCCTTTCAACGCTGGCTCCTCGGCCGCCTGCCGGCCGCCGACACCTGGCTGCTGACCCAGCGCAACATCTACATCGTGCCCACCCGGGCCGGCTTCGCGTTCGCCGCGACCCTGCTGCTGATGCTGGTCGCAGCGATCAACTACCAGCTCAACCTGGGCTACGTGCTCACCTTCCTGCTCGCCGGCGCCGGACTGGTCTCGATGCACCTCACCCACGCCACGCTGCGCGGCCTCACGCTGCACCTGCGCCCGCCGGCACCGGTGCATGCCGGCGAGAGCGCGGCCATCGACCTCGTGCTCGACAACCGCGGCCGCACCCGCCACGGCCTGGCGGTGCACCTGCAGGGCCAGCGCGAGCACGGCCGCGACGGCAGCGCCTTCGCCTGGTGCGACGTGCCGGCCTACGGCCAGGAGGTGGCGCGCATCGCCATCGTGCCGGCGCGCCGGGGCTGGCACGACCTGCCCTTGATCGTGGTCGAGACGGTGTTCCCCTTTGGGCTGTTCCGGGCCTGGGCCGTGTGGCGCCCCGCCGCGCGCCTGCTCGCCTGGCCGCGGCCGGAGCAGCCGGCGCCGGCCTTGCCGCAGCCGAGCGCGGCAGCGGGTGAGCGCACGTCCAGGCGCCCGGAGCGCGGCAGCGATCTCGACGGCGTGCGCGCCTACCGCCGCGGCGACACGCCGCGCGCCATCGTCTGGAAGAAGGTGGCGCGCAGCGGCCAGCTCGTGAGCCGCGAGACCAGCGCCGCGGGCAGCCGCGAACTCTGGCTCGACTGGTCCGCGACCCCCGCCACGGACCCCGAGCAGCGCGCCTCGCGCCTCGCGGCCTGGGTGCTCGCGGCCGAACGCGCCGGCCTCGAATACGGCCTGCGCCTGCCCGGGCGCAACCTCGAACCCGGCCAGGGCGACGCGCAGCGCCGCGCTGCGCTCGACCTGCTGGCCACCCAGTGAAAGCCAGCGCGCTGCCCTGGGCCCGGCTGCCGCGCGAGGCGCGCGACACCTTGTTCCAGCTCGGCGTCATCGGCTGGACCCTGCTGCCGCATTTCGGCCACCTGCCGCTGTGGTGCGTGGTGCTCGCGCTCGCCGTCCTGGCCTGGCGCGCGCGCCTCGCCCTGGCCGGGGCGCCGCTGCCCAGCCGCTGGTGGGTGGCCGGGCTGCTGCTCGCGGCGAGCGCGGCCACGCTGTGGAGCGAGCACACCCTGCTCGGCAAGGAGCCGGGGGTGACGATGCTCGTCGTGCTGATGTCGCTGAAGACGCTCGAGCTGCGCGCCCGGCGCGACGCGCTGGTCGTGTTCTTCCTCGGCTTCTTCCTCGTGCTCACCCATTTCCTGTTCTCGCAGACGCCGTGGATCGCGTTCTCGATGCTGGTGTCGGTCTGGGGCCTGCTCACCGCGCTGGTGCTCGCGCACATGCCGGTGGGCCGGCCCACGCTCGCCCGCGCCGGCGCCCTCGCCGGCCAGGCCGCCCTGCTCGGGGCGCCGCTGATGGTGGCCGCCTTCCTGCTCTTTCCGCGCCTGCCCCCGCTCTGGGGCATGCCGCAGGACGCCTCCGGCCAGACCGGGCTGTCCGGCAGCCTGCGCCTGGGCCGGCTGGCCGAGGTGGCCAACGACGATTCGATCGCGCTGCGGGTGCGCTTCGAAGGCCGGGTGCTGCCGGATGACGCGCTGTATTTCCGCGGCCCGGTGCTGGGCCGCTTCGACGGCGTCGACTGGACCCGGCTCCCGTCCGGCAGCGCCCGGGCGCCGCCGCCGCACCCGGCCCTGGCGCTGGCGGGCCGGCCGGTGGCCTACGAGATGACGCTCGAGCCGAGCCGGCTCGCGCTGCTGCCGCTGCTCGAATTCACCCCCGACCAGCCGGACGCAGCGCCGCGCATCGACGACTGGCCCGCCCGGCTCGGCCCCGACCTCGAGTGGACGCTCGAGCGCCCGCTCACCGAGCGCGTGCGCCTCACGGCGCGTGCCTGGCCGCAGGCGCACGAGGCGGACCCTGGCGCGCAGCCCGCCGACCTCGCCGACTGGGTCGCACTGCCCGCCGGCTCCAACCCGCGCACCCGCGACTGGGCGGCGGCGATGCGGGCGCGCCCCGAATTCGCCCATGCCGACGCCCGCGGCCTGGCCCAGGGCCTGCTCGGGCACATCCGCGACGGCGGCTATCGCTACACCCTCGAGCCCGGAACCTACGGCCGCAATGCGATCGACGAGTTCTGGCTCGACCGCAAGGTGGGTTTTTGCGAGCACTTCGCCGCCAGCTTCGTCTTCATCATGCGCAGCTTCGGCGTGCCGGCGCGCATCGTCACCGGCTACCAGGGCACCGATCCGGCGCCGGTCGACGGCTGGTGGATCGTGCGCCAGTCCAACGCCCATGCCTGGGCCGAGATCTGGCA
>JAGWTS010000219.1 GCA_028868875.1 Burkholderiales bacterium
GTGATGGCGCCGCGACAGCGTTTCCATGTGCTCGCCTTCCATCAGCGCGAAGCGGCTGAAGAGGGCGCGCAGCGCGGGGTCGCGGCTGTCGGCCGCGGCGCGCTGGTAGAAGGCGCGGCCGCCGAGCTCGATCTCGAAGGCCATGCGCACGCCGTCGACAGCGGCCGCCTCGACCGCACCGGGCGTGTCCAGGCGTTCGAGCCGGCCGCTGCACGCGGGGCACAGGCCGAAGGGAAAGGCGAAGCCTTCGCTCGTCTCGCCGCACATCGTGCAGCGCCAGAGGCCGCTGGCGTTGGCGCAGCACAGGGTGGCGGCGGCGTCGGTATCGGCGACGACGCGGCGGCAATCCGGGCACAGCATGTTCACGCTCCCGCCTGCGCCGCGGCGCAGAGTTCGGCCACCAGGCGCTGGGCCTGGACCGCGGCGACGAGGCGGCGGTAGTTCGAAGGCGTGGCCGTCGTGCGCATCGGGCTCACCTGCTTCTGCACCAGCTTGCCCAGCGCGGCGCGCGCGCCTTCGTCGAAAGGCGCGCCGAGCAGGGCTTCGGTGCCGGCGAGGCGCAGCGGCCGCGACTGGGTGCCGGTGAGGGCAAGCTGGAGCGCGGCGAGGGCGCCGTCGCGCAGCGCGAGCGCGCAGGCCACGCCGGCGAGCGGGAAGTCCATCGAGCCGCGCACGCGCGCCTTGCGGTAGCCGCTCGCGCCCGGTGCCGGCGGCGGCAGGCGCACGGCGGTCAGCACTTCGTCGCGCTCGAAGGCGAGCGCGGCGGCGCCGTCGTCGCGATAGCAGTCGGCGAGGGGCAGGCGGCGCGTGCCGCGCGCCGACAGCAGTTCGGCCTCGGCGCCGAGGACGATCAAGGCCGGCGCCAGGTCGCCGCTGAAGGCGGCATGGCAGCGCTGGCCCTGGGGCGCGACGTGGCAGGTGTCGCCGCCGCGCTTGAGGCAGCCACCATTGGCCTGGCGCCACCATTCGCTCTGGTTGTAGAAGACGCAGCGCGTGTCCAGGCACAGGTTGCCGCCCAGCGTGGCCACGCTGCGGTGGCCGGGCCCGGCGGCCGAGCGCGCGGCTTCGGCCAGCGCCGTCCAGCCGGCGGCGATGCGCGCGTCGGCGGCCAGCCGCGCCAGCGTGACGCCAGCGCCCAGGCGCAGGCCGGCGGCGTCGAAGTCCATCTCCGCGCGCCCGGCCACCGCGCCCAGGTCCACCAGCAGCGGCGGGCGCTCGATGCCGCGGCGCAAGTTGGGCACGAGGTCGGTGCCGCCGGCAACGAGCCGGGCCGCGGGCTCGCCGGCGAGCAGGGCCGCGGCCTCGGCATAGGAAGCGGGGCGGGCGAGCCTGAATTCGGGCAGACGTTCCATCGTCAAGGTGCCTCCTGCGCGGCGGCGGCACGGCGCGCTTGCAGGCGCTCTTCGCGCCGACGCTGCGTGACGGCTTCGAGCAGCCGGTCGGGCGTGATGGGCAACTCGTTCATGCGGATGCCCACGGCGTCGCAGACCGCGTTCGCGAGCGCGGGCGGGAAGCCGTGCAGCGCGCCTTCGCTCGCCTCCTTGGCGCCGAAAGGCCCGAGCGGGTCCAGGCTCTCGACGAGGTGGACGGCGATCGGCGGGGCGTTGGCGACGGTCGGAATCCGGTAGTCGACGAAGTTGGGCCGCAGCGGCAGGCCATCGTGGTACTGGGTCTCTTCCGACAGCGCCTGGCCCATGCCCATCCAGACGGCGCCCTGGACCTGGCCTTCGACCGCGAGCGGATTGATCGCGCGGCCGCAGTCGTGCGCGACCCAGACCTGCTCGACGCGGACCTCGCCCGTCTCTTCGTCGACGCTCACCTCGACCACCTGGGCCGCATACGAGAAGCCGGCGCTCGAGCCGACCGCGGCGCCGCGGAACGTGCCGCCCTGGGTTTCGGGCGGGGTCGACCAGCTGCCCTTGACCGTCAGCGTGCCGCTCTCGGCGAGCGCGGCCTCGACGACCGCGGCGAAATCGAGGCCGCGGTCGGTGCCGGCAATGCGGCAGTGCTCGCCCTCCCATTCCACGTCGGCGGGCTCGGCTTCGAGGCGGCGCGCCGCGGCGGCGACGAGCACGCGCTTCATCTCCTCAGCCGCGCGCAAGGCCGCGTTGCCCACCATGAACGAGACGCGCGACGAATACGAGCCGTTGTCCTTGGGCGTGAGCGCGCTGTCGGTGGCGATGACGCGGATGCGGGCCGGCGCCAGCGTCAGCACCTCGGCCACCACCTGGGTGAGCAGGGTCGACGAGCCCTGGCCGATGTCGGCGGCGCCGGTGAGGACGGTGATGCCGCCGTCGAAATCGAGCTTCAGGTTGACGACCGCATGCGGCTCGCCGCTCCAGTGCACCGGCTTGGCGGAGCCCGAGACGTAGTGCGAGCAGGCCAGCCCCAGGCCGTGCCCGCGCGGCAGCCGGCCGCGGCGCTGCTTCCAGCCCGAGGCCTGCTCGACCCAGTCGAGGCAGGCCGGCAGGCCGTACGAATTCACCTGGAGGTCGTTGAGCGTGCGGTAGGGCGTGCCGATGAGGTTGGCGCGGCGCACCGCGAACGGATCGAGCCCGAGGCGCTGGGCCATCTCGTCGAGCAGCGACTCGAAGGCGTGGCGCACGTCGACCGCGCCGTGGCCGCGCATCGCGCCGCAGGGCGGCAGGTTGGTGTAGACGCGCCAGCCGCGGTAACGCACCGCGCCGACCCGGTACAGCGCGTGAATGAGCGCGCCGGCGTAGAGGATGGTGACGAGGCCGTAGCCGCCGTAGGCGCCGCCGCGCTGCACCACCTCGGCGTCGACCGCGGTGATCTCGCCGCTGCGCGCCAGGCCGATCTTGAGCCGGATCTCGGTCGCGGGCCGGCCGCGGTGGGTGAGAAAGCCTTCCTCGCGCGTGAGCTGCATGCGCACCGTGCCGCCGGCGGCGCGCGCCAGCGCCGCGGTCACCATCTCGAAGTTCAGCGGCTCGACGCGATGGCCGAAGCCGCCGCCGACGAAGGGCTTGACGACGCGGATGCGCGAGGCGTCCATGCCCAGCACCTGGGCCAGCGTGAGGTGCAGGTAGTACGGAACCTGGGTCACCGAATGGATGCACAGGCGCTCGCGCTCGGGCTCGTAGCTGGCCACCGCCGCGTTGAGCTCGATCTGGCCGTGGGCGATCTCGGCGTAGCTCGTGCTGCGCTCGAGCACGAGGTCGGCGGCGGCGAAGCCGGCCTCGACGTCGCCGAACTCCTGCTCGACCTGGCGCTCGATGTTGCCCGCCTTCTTCTCGTGCAGGCGCACCGCGCCTTCGGCGCGCGCCGCGTCGGCGCTGAAGTAGTCGGGCAAGGGCTCGATGTCGAGGACGATCGCGCGCAGCGCGGCCTCGGCCGTGGCTTCGTCCACCGCCGCCACCGCCGCCACCGGCTCGCCCTTGTAGCGCAGCTTGTCGCGCGCCAGCGGCCATTCGTTCTGGGCGATCGGGATGACGCCGTAGGGCGCGGCGAAGTCCTCGCCGGTGATGACCGCGCGCACGCCGGGCAGGGCGCGCGCGGGGGCGAGGTCGATTCCGCGGATGCGCCCATGGGCGACCGGACTGCGCAGGATGCGGCCGACGAGCACCGGACCGAACGGCAGGTCGGCGGTGTAGCGGGCGCGGCCGGTGACCTTCTCGATGCCGTCGACCAGCGGCATGCGCTGGCCGACGCCGCCGGGCGTGATCCTGAGCAGATCCGGCTTTGCCGGGCTGCCCGGATCCCCTTGGGGGACGACCGGCTCGGCCGGTCCAGGGGCGCTCATTCCTGGCCTCCGGCCGCGGCCTGCACCGATTCGAGGATCTTCACGTAGCCGGTGCAGCGGCACAGGTTGCCCGAGAGCGCCTCGCGGATCTGCGCCTCGCTCGGCTCGGCCACGCGGCGCAGCAGGGCTTCGGCGGCCATGATCATTCCGGGCGTGCAGAAGCCGCACTGGGCGCCGAGCTTTTCGTGGAAGGCCTGCTGCAGCCGGCTCATGCGGCCGTTCACGGCGAGGGCCTCGATGGTCTCGATGCGCCGGCCTTCGCAGCCCGCGGCGAGCGTGATGCAGGCCAGCTGCGGCTGGTCGTCGACGAGCACGGTGCAGGCGCCGCATTCGCCGCCGTCGCAGCCCTGCTTGGTGCCGACCAGGCCCAGGCTGTCGCGCAGCACGTCCACGAGCAAGGCGTTGTCGGCCAGCGCCAGCTGCTCGCGGCGGCCGTTCACGCTGAGGCTCACGAGGCGCTTGTTCACGAGAGGGCCCCAAGGCCGGCCGAGCCGGCCGTCCCCAGCGGGGATCCCGGTAGCCCGGCAAAGCCGGATCTGCTCAGGAGGGCGCGCGGCGCCGGCCGCAGCGTTTCGATGTGGATCACCGTCTCCTCCACGGGCTCGGGGAGCCCCATCAGCAACAACCGGAGTCCCGGCGCCGGGCCGGTGGGCGAAGCGGCTGCGAAGCCTCCGCCCCGGGTCGCCCGTCGACCGATTCAAAACCATTCTGGTACCGAATTACCGATATGAGTTTGATCCAGTTCAAGTCGCGGCGCACGCTTTCCCACACATGAGCCTGATCGATGGGTTGGCCGCCGCGAGGGGCTCAGGAAAGAATAACCTGCAGGCTGCGCTCGTAGCAGACGGTCAGGCGCTCGAAGACCTCGAGCAAGGCATCGCTGCCGCGCGCCAGGGAGGCGGCGTCGGCGGCGGCCAGCGCGTGGCGCTGGGCGAGCCAGAGTTCGCGCGCCTCGGCGAGGGCGGCGCGGATCGCGGCGCTGCTCAAGGGGGTGTCTTCGAGTTCGCGCAAGGCGGTGTCGAAGGCCTCGATCTGGGCCGGCAGTGCAGCGGCGTCGCTGCCATCCAGCCCCAGCGCGGCGAGCAGCCCGCTCTTGGCGAGCCGCTGCACGCGCATGCGCTGGCGTCCGCAGAGGTTGACGATGTGCAGCGCGCGCGGCGCCCCGCTCGCCTCCAGCGCCCCGGTCAAGGCTTCGGCAGCCACGAGCAGGGCTTCGGCGGCGCGGTCGAGCGCGGCCATGCGCGCCGGCCCTGGGGGCTGCGCCAGTTCCTGCTTCAGGCCCTGCCAGCCCGCCGAGGCGCGCGCCACCGCGGCGGCCAGCGCGGCGTCGGCCTGGACCAGCGGCGCGGCCGCGAGGTGGTCGAGGTTGGCCTGGGCGCGGCGCGCCGCCTTGCGCTGCAGGGTCTCGGCGCGGCGCAGGTCGATGCCGGCCAGGGCCTGGGCCGCGAGCTTGACGAGGCGCTGCGACAGCATGCGCAACTGGCCGGCGCGGTTCACCGCCTCGGCCCAGGCCGTGGCCTCGATGACCGAGCGCGAGACCTGGGCCAGCCGCAGGTTGGCGTGCATCGAGGCCTCGCGCAGCAGGCGGAAGGCGTCGTTCTCGCTCGCGCCGCGGGCATGCATCAGCAGGCCCTTGGCGCGCTCGACCCACTTGCGCTCGTCGAGCTGCGCGCGCGCCGCGGCGAGTTCGGCGCGCAGCCCGGCTTCGCGCCGCCAGCGCGCGGAGTCGAGCGCGAGCGCGGCGGCGAGTTCGTCCGGCGCCGCCGCGATGCCAGGCGGCCACCAGCCGGCGCACGTCGAATCGCAGCCGGCCGAGGCGGCGCCGACCACGCTCACCGGGCAGGGCGGAAAGCCGTTGCCGATCCAGGCCGGGGCGTCGTCCGGCCAGCCGGCGAGCAGCATCGCCGCGTTTTCGTGCCGCGATGCACCAATCTGGGCCGCGAGATCGGCCCGCGGGTCGGCGAACGCGGCCTCGACGCCGGCGCGTGCCAGCGCTGCGCCCAGCCCGGCGGCGAGGGCGGTGTCGAAGCAGACGATGAGGAAGCGGGCCATGTCGCCATGGCCCCATGCACGAGGCGTGCCCCGGCGGCGCGGCGCCTACTGCATGAACCAGCCGTGGCTCACGACCAGCGACTGTCCGGTGAGCGCGTTGCTCGGGAACGAGGCGAACATCAGCGCCACCTGGGCCACGTCGTCGGTGGTCGTGAACTCGCCGTCGACCGTCTCCTTCAGCATCACGTTCTTGACCACGTCCTGCTCGCTGATGCCCAGGGCCTTGGCCTGTTCGGGAATCTGCTTTTCCACCAGCGGCGTGCGCACGAAACCGGGGCAGATCACGTTCGCCCGCACGTTGTGCGCCGCGCCTTCCTTGGCCACGACCTTGGCCAGGCCGATCAGGCCGTGCTTGGCGGTGACGTAGGGCGCCTTCAGCGGCGAAGCCTCTTTCGAGTGCACCGAGCCCATGTAGATCACCGAGCCGCCGCGGCCCGAGGCGTACATGCTCTTCAGGCAGGCGCGGGTCGTGAGAAAGGCGCCGTCGAGGTGGATCGCGAGCAGCTTCTTCCACTCGGCGTAGCTGAATTCCTGCAGCGGGTGGACGATCTGGATGCCGGCGTTGCTGATCAGGATGTCGATTGCGCCGAAAGCCTTCACGGCCTCCTGCACCGAGGCCTCGACCTGGTCTTCGTTGGTCACGTCGACGGCCACGCCGAGGGCCTGGGCGCCTCCCGTCTTCAGTTCGGCGGCGGTGGCGTCGGCGGCCTCCTTGTTGAGGTCGGCGATGACGATCTTCGCGCCTTCGCGCGCGAAGACGATGGCAATCTCGCGCCCGATGCCGCTCGCGGCGCCGGTGATGTAGGCAGTTCGGTCTTTCAGCAACATGGTTTCGTTCCTTTTGGTTCGGGGGATGAGGTGTGTGCTTGTGCTCAGGCGCGCGGCGGCAGGTAGTCGTGCACGACTTCGCCCAGGCCCAGCGTGAGGTCGGCGACGAAATGCAGCGCCGAGACGACCTTGCCCACCGGCAGCAGCGACACCGGCGCGAGCGCATGGGCGTGCAGTTCCAGTGCGGCGGGTCCGGTCCAGGCACCGTGCAGGGTCACGTCGGTCGTGTAGTAGCGCACCAGTTCGCAGATGCGCGGTGTCGCGTCGACATGGGGAATGATCTTGAGCAGGAAGTTCGGCTGCGCCAGCGAGGCCAGCACGCCGGCCGCGTCCACCGTGCGGTGCTTGTAGCCCATGGTGCCGGTGGCCACGCGCACCGAGCGGTAGTCCAGGGTGCCGATCAAGGTGTCCACGTCCACGTGCAGGCTGGGCTGGGCCAGCTTCTTCGGAAAGCCCCAGAGCTCGCGCCCGCCGGCAATCGGCGGGTGGTCGTCGAGGTACATCGAATGCACGTAGCCGCCGTCCACGCCTTCGAAGCGCACAGGGATCACCTGTCCCGATTCGGTGTAGTCGCCGAAGCCGGTCGAGTCGGGCATGCGGATGAATTCGAACTTCACATGGGCGGCCGCGACTTCGAGCGGCTCGGGCACGACTTCGCGCAGGGCGTCGGGATCGGTCTCGTAGGTGATGACGAGGAACTCGCGCCGCATGAAGCGGTAGGGCCCGGGCGGGAAGGCCGGGCTCGTCAAGGGCATTGCAAAGGCGTTCGCAAGAACGTCGGCTGCTTTCATTCGGGGCTCCTGTCGTGGGCGAGGTCGTAGACCGTCACGCCCTGGTTCGGGTCCGACTTCTCGAGCCAGTCGGGGTGGCGCATCGTGTTCTCCATGTCCGTGCACCCGGCCTGCCAATGGTCGAGCACGGTGGCGCGCGAGAACTCGTAGTCTTTCGATTCCAGCTCGTGCTTCTGCTGGCGGTAGATCAGGTGGACGATGTCGACATGGCCTTGCTCGCTGGACGCGGCCAGGCGCTGCACCTCGGGGTCGTGGCGCTGTTCCGGGGTGAGCTTGGCGATCAAACGCTGCATCGTCAGGCGCTCGCGCTGCGCCCGTGCCGCCTGGTCGGTGTTGAAGCGGGTGCGGCTCGAATAGACGATGTCCTTGTGGCGCGCCATCGCCTGGCCCAGGGTCGTGGGCATGGCGCCGCGGGCGCTGAAGAGGTCCACCTGTGCCACCAGGATGCGCCCCGGGCCGCGCTGGTCGAGCACGTATTGCAGGGGGGTGTTCGAGACGATGCCGCCGTCCCAGTACGACTCGCCTTCGATCGTCACCGGCGGAAAGGCCGGCGGCAGGGCGCCGCTGGCCATGACGTGTTCCGGCCCGATGCGCCCGAGCGCGTTGTCGAAGTAGATCGAATTGCCGCTGCGCACGTTGACGGCGCCGACCGAGAGCCGCACCTGGCGGCTGTTGATGAGGTCGAAGTCGATCAGCCGCAGCAGCGTCTGGCGCAAGGGCTCGGTGTCGTAGACGCTGATCGCCGCGTCGCTGCCCGCGGGCTGCAGCATCGGCGGCAGCCAGCGCGGGCGGTAGAAGCCGTTCACGCCCCAGGTCGCGGAGACGGCGGAACTGAAGCGGTGGAAGCTGCTGCGCTGTTCGTCGATGAGCGGGGCCAGGCCGGCGAGGCCCGAGGACACCAGGTGCCAGAACTCGCGCAGCCGCTCGACGCGGCGCCCGGGCGGGTTGCCGGCGATCAAGGCGGCGTTGATGGCGCCGATCGAGATGCCGGCGACCCAGGTCGGTTCGCGCGGGATCCGGGCCATGACCTCGAACACGCCGGCCTGGTAGGCCCCGAGCGCGCCGCCCCCCTGCAACACGAGCGCGACATGCTCGTGGTCGATGTTCATGCGGCTCTCGAACGGGGTGTTCACGAAATGGAGTCCTGCCTTCGGCGTGATGCAACGGCGTGTGCGACCCGTCCGCACCGAGGCGGGTTCCCGGACTTGCGGACTTCCAGCAACCGTTCGTGTCAAGACGACAGGTCCGGCAGGCCGTTCGCGTAACGATCGGTCATGGGCGCGCCGCCTTTTCGTGCTGCGACGCACCAATCTGAGTCGTCGAGACACCCTCGACGCGGCGCCGGAGGCCGAAGTGAATGGGCGCGCGCCGGCTGCGAGGCATCAGGCACGGCGCTTGCATTCAACGGGGTCGTGGTGTAACGACGCACCGCTGTGGAGAAGCCGCTCGCAACGAGCGGTGCCCGGTGAACGCAAGGCCGCTTCGTGGGGCCGGCGCCCTCCCGGATCCCCATGCCCGCGCGCCCCGCAGCGCGCCTGACCCAGATTTCCGTCAACCCGGCCTGCGCGAGCGACTTCTGCCCGCGAGGCTGAATCGCGAGGCCCTCAGCATGACCAAGTTCCAGGCATTCGTCCGCGCCGGCCACTGGCCCACCCTGGCCGCGGCCTTTCTTTACTTCGACTTCACCTTCGCGATCTGGGTGCTCAACGGCGCGATGGGCCCCTTCATCAGCGAGAGCTTCGGCCTGAACGCGGCGCAGAAGGGTTTCATGATCTCGTTGCCGATCCTGGCCGGCGCCTTCATGCGCTTTCCGCTGGGCGTGCTCTCGCAATACATCGGGCGCAAGAACGCGGCGCTGGTGGAGATGGCGCTCATCGCCGCGGCCCTGGTCTTCGGCTTCGCGATGGCGCCGAGCTACGGCAACGTGCTCGCGATGGGGGTGCTGCTGGGCATCGCCGGGGCGAGCTTCGGCGTTGCGCTCTCGCTCGGCTCGGGCTGGTACCCGGTCAAGTACAAGGGCCTGGCGATGGGCATCGCCGGCGCCGGCAATTCGGGCACCGTGCTCGCGGTGCTGTTCGCGCCGCCGCTGGCGCAGCACTTCGGCTGGCAGGCGGTCTACGGCCTCGCCGCCTTGTCCATGCTGCTGCCTTTCGTCGTGATGGTGCTGGCCGCCAAGGAGCCGCCCGACCACGAGAAACAGACCCTGCGCCAGCACGTGGCCTGCCTGTTCGAGAAGGACGGGTGGGCCTTCAGCCTGATCTACGTCGTCACCTTCGGCGGCTTCATCGGCCTGGCGAGCTTCCTGCCCACCTACTACTACGACCAGTTCAAGGTCACCAAGGTCGAGGCCGGCCAGCTCACGATGCTGGCGACGCTGATGGGCTCGGCGGTGCGCGTCGTCGGCGGCTGGATTGCGGACCGCATCGGCGGCATCAACACCTTGAGCGGCGTGCTGCTGCTCGTCGCGGCCACGCTCGCGGCCTGCGGCTTCGCCGGCGCCTCGCTCACGGCGACGACGCTGCTGTTCATGTTCTGCTTCGCCGCTTTGGGCGCCGGCAACGGCGCGCTGTTCCAGCTGGTTCCCCTGCGCTGGCCGCTCGCCACCGCGGTGGCGGGTTCGATGATCGGCGAGATCGGCGCCTTGGGCGGCGGCTTCCTGCCGAACGCGATGGGGCAGGCCAGGCAGCACAGCGGCAGCTACCTC
>JAGWTS010000220.1 GCA_028868875.1 Burkholderiales bacterium
GCCAACCTCTGGGCCTTCGACGAACTGGCCGCCGCCGGCTACCGCTACAGCAGCAGCATCTACCCGATCCGGCACGACCACTACGGCATGCCGCAATCGCCGCGCTTCGCCTTTCGCGTCGGCGCAGGCCTGCTCGAGATCCCGGTCACGACGCTGCGCCTGGGCAACCGCAACCTGCCTTCGAGCGGCGGCGGCTACTTCCGGCTCCTGCCCTATCCGCTGTCGCGCTGGATGATCCGACGCGTGAACAACGAAGACCGCGAAAGCGCGGTGTTCTATTTCCATCCCTGGGAGATCGACGCCGGGCAGCCGCGCGTCGAAGGCATCGACGCCAAGACGCGCTTTCGTCATTACGTGAACATCGCGCGCATGGAGAATCGACTGCGCTGCCTGCTCGCCGATTTCCGCTGGGGACGGATGGACGACATCTTCCTTGCCCCAGCCGTCGCTGCAGCCCCCATCGCCGCAAGAACTGCAGCCTGACCACCGCCGTGCCGAACATCCTGCGTCTGGCCCCCGACGACGCCCACGAAAACGCTTCGTGGGACGCCTTCGTCTCGGCCTTGCCGAGCGCCACCTTCTTCCACCGTGCCGGCTGGCAGCGCGTGCTGCGCGGCGCCTTCCGCCACGACACCCACTACCTGTATGCGAAGACGGGCGAGCGCATCACCGGCGTGCTGCCGCTGGCGCATGTGAAAAGCCTGCTCTTCGGCAGCTCGCTCGCGAGCCTGCCGTTTGCGGTGTACGGCGGCATCGCGGCCGAGGACGCGGCGAGCGCCGCGGCGCTGGCCGAAGCCGCGCGCGCTCTCGGCAAGCAGCTCGGTGTCGCCCACCTCGAACTGCGCCACCTCGAACGCCAGCACCCCGACTGGCCCGAACAGGACCTGTACGTGACCTTCCGCAAGGCCATCCTGCCCGATGAAGAAGCGAACATGCTCGCGATTCCGCGCAAGCAGCGCGCGATGGTGCGCAAAGGCATCAAGAACGGCTTGACGAGCCGCATCGACGAAGGCGTCGAGCGCTTCTTCGCGCTCTATGCCGACAACGTCCACCGCCACGGCACGCCGGCCCTGCCCCGGCGCTACTTCGAGCTGCTGCGGCGCGAGTTCGGCGCCGATTGCGAAGTGCTGACCGTGAGCGCGCCCGACGGCCGGGCGCTGTCGAGCGTGATGAGCTTCTACTTCCGCGACGAGGTGCTGCCGTATTACGCCGGCGACGACGAAGCCGCACGAGACCTCGCCGCGAACGACTTCAAGTATTGGGAGCTCATGCGCCTGGCCTGCGCGCGCGGCTTGAAGACCTTCGACTACGGCCGCAGCAAGCAGGGCACGGGCTCGTTCTCGTTCAAGAAGAACTGGGGCTTCGAGCCCAAGCCCCTGCACTACGAGTACTGCCTGTACAAGCGCGACGCGGTGCCGCAGAACAACCCGTCGAACGCGAAGTACAAGCTGCTGATCGAGACCTGGCGGCGCATGCCGCTGGCGCTGGCGAACTGGCTCGGCCCCTTCGTCGTGCGCAGCCTCGGGTGAGCTGCGGATGGCGAACCTGCTGTTCCTCGTCCACCGCATGCCCTACCCGCCCGACAAGGGCGACAAGGTGCGCTCGTACCATCTGCTGAAGCACCTGGGCGAGGCCCACCGCGTCTTCGTCGGCACCTTCGTCGACGACCCCGCCGACCTCGTCCACCTCGAGGCCTTGCGCGGCCTGTGCGCGGACCTGCTGGCGCTGCCGCTGAACCCGCGCCGCGCCCGCATCGCGAGCCTGGCCGGCCTGCTCGACGGCCGGTCGCTGACCCTGCACTACTACCGCGCGCGCGCCATGCGCGCCTGGGTCCGCCGCATCGTGGCGACGCAGGACATCGCCGCCATCGTCGTGTTCTCCTCGTCGATGGCGCAGTACGCGCTCGGCCTGGGCCTGCCGGTGCTGATCGATTTCGTCGACGTCGATTCGGCCAAGTGGACCGAATACGCGGCGCGCCACCCCTGGCCGCTGTCGACGCTGTACCGCCTCGAAGGCCGGCGCCTTCTGGCCTACGAACGCCATGCCGCGGCGAACGCCGAGCGCTCGTTCTTCGTCACCGACAAGGAAGCCGCGCTCTTCGAGCGCCTGGCGCCCGAATGCGCCGCCCGCGTCGACGCGGTGGGCAACGGCGTCGACGCCGCCTACTTCGCCCCCGACCCGGCGCGGCCCTCGCCATTCGCCGCCGGCGAACTGCCGCTGGTCTTCACCGGCGCCATGGACTACTGGCCGAACATCGACGCCGTGGCCTGGTTCGTCGCCGACATCCTGCCGGCGCTGCGCGCGCGCTGGCCGGCCGCGCGACTGCACATCGTCGGCCGCAGCCCGAGCGCCGAAGTGCGCGCCCTGGCGGGCGAGGCGGTCAGCGTCAGCGGCACCGTGCCCGACGTCCGGCCCTATCTGCAGCACGCGGCGGTGACGGTCGCGCCGCTGCGCCTGGCGCGCGGCATCCAGAACAAGATCCTCGAGGCGATGGCGATGGCACGGCCGGTCGTCGCCACCCGCGCCTGCGCCGAAGCCGTCGCCGCGAAGCCCGGCGCGGAGCTGATCTCGGTCGCGGACGCCGCCGGCTTCGTCGAAGCCGTCGACGCCTTGCTGCGCGAGCCCGCACGCGCCGCGGCGCTGGGCGTGGCCGGGCGCGAGCGCGTGCTCGCCAGCTACAGCTGGACGGCACAGCTGCGCGCCTTCGACCGCCACCTCGGCGCCGGCGGCGGCGCCGAACCCCTGGCCCGCACCCGGCCGCTGGCCGCATGAAGAGCATGAGCGCCGTCGTCCCCCGCAGCCGGGCCGCCAGTCCCTGGCGCAGCGCGCTGGCAGCGCTGGTCGCGCTCGAAGCCGCGATCCTGCTGCTCTACGGCCGCAGCCTCGCGGGCATGGTCGAGATCTGGTGGCGCTCGGAGACCTTCGCCCACGCCTTCCTCGTGCTGCCGATCTCGCTCTGGCTGGCCTGGCGCCAGCGCGCGCGGCTGCGCGAGATCGCCCCCCGGCCCAGCCCCTGGCTGATCCTGGCGCTGGCCGCGCTCGCCGCGTTCTGGCTGCTGAGCGACCTCGCGACCGTGAACGTGGCCTCGCAGTTCGCGCTCGTCGCGATGCTGGTGCTCGCGGTGCCTTGCGTGCTCGGCCTGGAAGTGGCCTGGGCGCTGCTCTTTCCGCTGCTGTTCCTGTTCTTCATGGTGCCCTTCGGCGAGTTCCTGCTGCCGACGCTGATGCAGCACACCGCCGATTTCACGGTCTGGGCACTTCGCGCCACCGGCATTCCGGTGTATCGCGAAGGCCAGACCTTCGTCATTCCGAGCGGCACCTGGTCGGTCGTCGAAGCCTGCAGCGGCATCCGCTACCTCATCGCCTCGCTCATGGTGGGGGCGCTCTTCGCGTACCTGAACTACCGCTCGTGGCAGCGCCGCGCCGCCTTCATGGCCGTGGCCACGGTCGTGCCGATCGTCGCCAACTGGCTGCGCGCCTACATGATCGTGATGCTCGGCGACCTCTCGGGCAACCGCATCGCGGTCGGCGTCGACCACCTGATCTACGGCTGGCTGTTCTTCGGCATCGTCATCACGATCATGTTCCTGATCGGCTCGCGCTGGTCCGAACCCGAAGCGCCCGCTCCCGAAGCCGGCGGCGCCGCGACCGCGGCGACTGTGCGCGCGGCCGGCGCGACCCGCTCCTGGCCGGCGTTAGGCGCTGCGCTCGCCGCCGCCGCCGTGCTCGCCGCCGCCCCGGCGCTGGAACACCGCATCGAGCAGGGCGAGAGCGCGGCCGGCGAGCCCCGGCTCGCGCTGCCCGATCATCTCGGCAGCCAGTGGTCGGCCAGCGCCGGCGCGGCGCCGGCCGACTGGAAGCCGCGCTACCTCAACCCGAACCTGCTCGCGAGCCGCCTCTATGACGGGCCCGAAGGACGGGTCGGCGTCTACGTGGCCTACTACCGCAACCAGGGGCCCGAGAGCAAGCTGATCAGCAGCGAGAACATGCTCGTGGTGTCGACCGACCACCACTGGAACGAGATCGAGTCCAGGCGCATCGCGTGGCAGGGTGCACCGGGCGTGGCGAGCGTTCAAAGCGCGCGCATCGTCGGCGCGCTGCAACTCACGGCGGTGCAGGACAAGTCGCTCAGCGTCTGGGTGCTGAACTGGGCCGACGGCCGCTGGGTCGACAGCGACCTCGGCGTGACGATCGCGAACGGCCGCGGCCGCCTGCGCGGCCGCGGCGACGACTGCGCCGCCGTCATCCTCTACGCCGCCGGACCGCCGGCAGCGGCCTCGGCCCGGGTCGAGGCCTTTGCGCGCGCCAACCTCGGCAAGATTTCCGAACTGCTCGAGCACACGCGCGAGCAGCGCTGAAGCCTCCCCCTCCCCGAACCAAGTACCCCCCGGAAGAAGGAATACGAACGTGAACACCGTTGCCGTGATCGGACTGGGCTATGTCGGCCTGCCGCTGGTCGTCGAGTTCGGCAAGCAGATGCGAACCATCGGCTTCGACATCTCGCAGTCCAAGGTGCAGGCCTGCCAGGCCGGGCGCGACCCCTCGCGCGAGCTCGCCGACGAGCAGCTCGCCGCCGCGAAGCAGGCCGTCTACACCGCCGACCCGGCGATGCTGGGCGAGGCCGACCTCATCATCGTCGCCGTGCCGACCCCCGTCGACGAAGCCCACATCCCCGACTTCCGCCCCCTCGTCGGCGCCTCGACCAGCGTCGGGCGCCACATGAAGAAGGGCGCAATCGTGGTCTACGAATCGACCGTCTACCCGGGCGCGACCGAGGAGGTCTGCATCCCCGTGCTCGAGCGCGAATCGGGCATGAAGTGGAAGCAGGACTTCTTCGTCGGCTACAGCCCCGAGCGCATCAACCCGGGCGACAAGGAACACACGCTGACGAAGATCCTGAAGATCGTCTCGGGCGACACGCCGCAGACGCTGGACCAGGTCGCGGCGCTCTACGAAAAGATCATCGTGCCGGGCGTGCACCGCGCCAGCAGCATCAAGGCGGCCGAGGCCGCGAAGGTCATCGAGAACACCCAGCGCGACCTGAACATCGCGCTCATGAACGAGCTGGCCATCATCTTCGACAAGCTCGGCATCGACACCAGCGAGGTGCTGGAGGCCGCCGGCACGAAGTGGAACTTCCTCAAGTTCAAGCCGGGCCTGGTGGGCGGGCACTGCATCGGCGTCGACCCCTACTACCTGACGCACAAGGCCGACATGCTGGGCTACCACCCGCAGGTGATCCTGGCCGGGCGGCGCATCAACGACAGCATGGGCAAGTTCATCGCCGAGCAGACGATCAAGCAGATGATCGCCGCGGGCAGCTACGTCAAGGGCGCGAAGGTGAACGTGCTCGGCCTGACCTTCAAGGAGAACTGCGGCGACCTGCGCAACAGCAAGGTCATCGACATCATCCACGAGCTCCAGAGCTACGGCGTCGAGGTCCACGTCACCGACCCCCAGGCCGAATCCGACGAGGCCGTGCACGAATACGGCGTGCGCCTCGAGCCCTGGAGCGATCTGCCGCGCGCCGATGCGATCGTGGCCGCGGTGGCGCACCGCGAGTTCACGGCGCTGACGAGCGAGGAACTCGGGCGCAAGCTCGTCAAGGGCGGGGCCTTCATCGACGTCAAGGCGCATTTCGACTCGGCCGCGCTCGAACGCGACGGCTTCCGGGTCTGGCGGCTCTGAGCACGCCTTGCCGCAAGACTCTCGCCCCCCGGCGCCGCAGTCCGGCGCGGATCGCGATGCGCGGCCCCTGGTCGTCCACGTCGTCTACCGCTTCGACACCGGCGGGCTCGAGAACGGCGTCGTCAACCTCGTCAACCGGATGCCGGCCGAGGCCTATCGCCACGCCATCGTCGCCTTGACCGAAGTCGGCGCCGAATTCAGCCGCCGCGTGAAGCGGCCCGACGTGCCCTTCCTGGCGCTGCACAAGCCGCCGGGCCACGGCGCGCAGCTGTTTCCGCGCCTGGCGCGGCTGTTCCGCGAATGGCGCCCGGCGGTCGTGCACACGCGCAACCTCGCGGCGCTGGAATGCCAGATCCCGGCCTGGTGGGCCGGGGTGCCGGTGCGCATCCACGGCGAGCACGGGCGCGACGTCGGCGACCTCGACGGCAGCAGCCGCCGCTACCAATGGGTGCGGCGCCTGCACCGCCCGTTCGTGCAGCGCTGGGTCGCGCTGTCGCAGGACCTGGCGGGCTACCTCACCGGGCGCGTCGGCCTGCCCGAGCGGCGCGTCGCACAGATCTACAACGGCGTCGACGTCGAGCGCTTCCACCCGGCGGCGGGCGCGCGCGAGCCGATTCCGGGCTGCCCCTTCGACGACCCTGGCCTTTGGCTGGTGGGCACGGTCGGACGCATGGCGCCGGTCAAGGCCCAGACCCTGCTCGCCCAGGCCTTCATCGCGGCCCTCGAACACGAGCCCGCGCTGCGCCAGCGCCTGCGCCTGGTGATGGTGGGCGAAGGCCCGCTGCGCGCCCAGGCGCAGGCCCTGCTCGACGCCGCCGGCCTCGGTGCGCTCGCCTGGCTGCCCGGCGAACGCGAGGACGTGCCGAATGTCATGCGCGGTCTCGATTGTTTCGTGCTGCCTTCGTTGGCCGAAGGCATCTCGAATACCATTCTCGAGGCGATGGCCAGCGGCCTGCCGGTGCTCGCGACCGACGTCGGCGGCAACGCCGAACTCATCGAGATCGGGCGCACCGGAACGGTCGTCGAATCCGGCAAGCCCGAGGCTCTGGCGGCAGCGCTGGTGCAGCATGCGCGAGACCCGGCGCAAGCCGCGGCGATGGGCCGGCGCGGACGCGAACGGGTCGAACAAACCTTCGGCCTGCCGGCGATGGTCAGGGCCTACCAGGGCCTGTACGACTCGATGCGGGCAGGGCGGACACCAGGACGGAACTGAAGACATGTGCGGCATCACCGGACAATTCGACACCCGCGGCCAGCGGGCCGTGACGCATGCGGTGCTCAAGCGCATGAACGACGCGCAGCACCACCGCGGCCCCGACGAAGGCGCGCTGCACATCGAGCCCGGACTCGGCCTGGGCCACCGGCGGCTGTCGATCATCGACGTGGCCACCGGCCAGCAGCCGCTGTTCAACGAGGACCGCTCGGTGGTCGTGGTGTTCAACGGCGAGATCTACAACTTCCAGGAACTCGTGCCCGAGCTGCAGGCGGCGGGCCACCACTTCCACACGAAGAGCGACACCGAGGTCATCGTCCACGCCTGGGAACAATGGGGCGAGGACTGCGTGCGCCGCTTTCGCGGCATGTTCGCCTTCGCGCTCTGGGACCGCAACCGCCAGACCCTGTTCATGGCGCGCGACCGCCTCGGCGTCAAGCCGATGTTCTACGCGCTGCTCGACGACGGCACGCTGATCTTCGGCTCGGAGCTGAAGTCGATCGTCGCCCACGGCGGGCTGCGCCGCGACATCGACCCGCTCGCGGTCGAAGAATATTTCGCGCTCGGCTACGTCGCCGAGCCGCGCACCATCTACCGCCAGGCGCGCAAGCTGCCGCCGGCGCACACGCTGGCGATCCGCCGCGGCGAACCCGTCGGCGAGCCGCGCGAATACTGGGACGTTCGCTTCACGCTCGACTCGCGCATCAGCGCCGAGGAAGCCCAGGAGGAGCTGCTGCGGCGCCTGGACGAATCGGTCAAGCTGCGCATGATCTCCGAGGTGCCGCTGGGCGCCTTCCTCTCCGGCGGGGTCGATTCGAGCGCGGTCGTGGCGTCGATGGCCCAGGTGTCGAGCCAGCCGGTGAACACCTGCTCGATCGCCTTCGACGACCCGAAGTTCAACGAGGCGGAGTTCGCCAGGCAGGTGGCCGACCGCTACCACACCGATCACTTCGTGCGCACCGTCGCGAGCGACGACTTCGACCTCATCGACCAGCTCGCCGGCCTCTACGACGAGCCCTATGCCGACAGCTCGGCGATCCCGACCTACCGCGTCTGCCAGCTTGCGCGCGAACGCGTCACGGTGGCCTTGTCGGGCGACGGCGGCGACGAGACCTTCGGCGGCTACCGGCGCTACCGCCTGCACCTGATGGAAGAGCGCATGCGCGCGGCCCTGCCCGGCGGGCTGCGCCGGCCGCTCTTCGGCCTGCTCGGGCGCGTGTATCCGAAGGCCGACTGGGCGCCGCGCATGTTCCGCGCCAAGACCACCTTCGAGGGCATGTCGCGCACCGCGGTCGAGGCCTATTTCCACAGCATGAGCCAGATCCGCGAGCCGCTGCGCAGCCAGCTCTACAGCCCGCAGTTCAAGGCCCAGCTCGGCGGCTACAGCGCACGCGAGGTCTTCGACCGCCATGCCGCACGCGCCGGCACCGACGACCCGCTGGCGCTCATCCAGTACATCGACCTGCACACCTACCTCGTCGGCGACATCAACACCAAGGTCGACCGCGCGAGCATGGCGCATTCGCTCGAGGTGCGCGAGCCGCTGATGGACCATCCGCTGGTCGAATGGGTGGCCACCCTGCCTTCGTCGCTGAAGATGCACAACGGCAACGGCAAGCACTTCATGAAGAAGGCGCTCGAGCCGCGCCTGCCCGACGACGTGCTGTACCGGCCCAAGATGGGCTTCTCGGTGCCGCTGGCGCGCTGGCTGCGCGGCCCGCTGCGCACGCGGCTGCGCGAAGCGCTGCTCGGCGGCGCCATCACCGAATGCGGCATGTTCAACCCGACGGTCGTGCGGCGCCTCGTCGACCAGCACGAATCCGGGGCCCAGGATCACAGCACCCCGCTCTGGGCGCTGCTCATGTTCGACGCCTTCCTGCGCTGCAACGTGGGCCAGATGCCGGCGCTGACGGCGGCATGAACGGCGCCGCATGAGGATCCTCTACCACCACCGCACGGCATCGCGCGACGGCCAGGCCGTTCACATCGAGGAGATGATCGGCGCGCTGCGCGGGCTCGGCCACGAGGTCTGCGTGGTGGCCCCGGAGGCCGGCGCCGATGCGGGCGAGGCCATGGGCGCCAAGGTGGGCTGGGTGCACGGCCTGCGCGACCGCCTGCCCAAGGCCTTGTACGAGCTGCTCGAACTGGGCTATTCGGCGGTCGCCTATCGCCGCCTGATGGCGGCGGCGCGCGCGTTCAAGCCCGACGTGCTTTACGAGCGCTGCAACCTGTTCCTGATCTCCGGCGTGCTCGTGCACCGCCGCCTCGGCCTGCCGATGCTGCTCGAGGTGAACGCCCCGCTGGCCGACGAACGCGGGCGCTTTGGCGGCCTCGGGCTGGCGCGGCTGGCGCAGTGGAGCGAGCGCTTCGCCTGGCGCGGCGCCGACCGGGTGCTGCCGGTGACGCGGGTGCTGGGCGACATCGTGGTGGCGGGCGGGGTCGCGGATGAGCGCATCGTCGTCATCCCCAACGGCATCAACGAAGCGCATTTCGCCCATGCCCCGGCGCCCGCCGAAGCCCGGCAGCGCCTGGGCCTGGGCGGCGGTCTGGTGCTGGGTTTCACCGGCTTCGTGCGCGACTGGCACGGCGTCGACCGGGTGCTGCGCTGGATGGCCACGCCGCAGGCGCCCGAGGACTGCAGGCTGCTGGTCGTCGGCGACGGGCCCGCGCGGCCCGGGCTCGAGCAGCTCGCGCGCGAACTCGGGCTCGAGCAGCGTCTGCAGATCACCGGCTTCGTCTCGCGCGACGAGGTGCCCGGCCATGTCGCCGCCTTCGACATCGCGCTGCAGCCGGCGGTGACCTCGTATGCCTCGCCGCTGAAGCTGTTCGAATACCTGGCGCTGGGCAAGGCCATCGTCGCGCCGCGCTCACCCAACATCCTCGAAGTGCTTTGCGACGGTGCGAATGCGCTGCTCTTCGAAGAGGGCACGCAGGACTCGCAGCCCAACAGCCTGGCCCAGGCCCTGACGCGCCTGGCCGGCGACCCCGCGCTGCGCCAGCGCCTGGGCGCCGGCGCACGCGCGACGATTGCCGAGAAGGGCCTGACCTGGGAGCACAACGCCCGGCGTGTGAGCGCGCTTTTCGGCGACCTGCTGGCCCGCCGGCCCAACCCGCAGAGGCGCGCCCATGCGTGACATTGCGCTCACGCTGATCATCGCGCTGAGCTTGTTCTTCGCGCTTCGCCGGACCTGGGTCGGCGTGCTGCTGTGGACCTGG
>JAGWTS010000549.1 GCA_028868875.1 Burkholderiales bacterium
TCGGTGCCGGCGGTGGAGATCTGCTCGGACAGGTCGGCCCCGGGCATGACGACCTCGGCCACCGAGACGCCGTAGTTCGGCACGAACACCAGCTTCAGGCGGCCGTGCAGCCGGGCGTCGTTGTTGATGACCTGGCCCACGTCGTGGATGAGCCGGATCACGTTCTTCGCCGCCACGTAGCTCGATGCCGCCTTGCCGGCGAAGACGACCGTGCGCGGCACCCATCCTTGGCCGTCGGGGCCATCCGGGTCGGCCAGCATCGCCTGGTAGCGCGCCACGACCTGCAGCACGTTGAGCAGTTGGCGCTTGTATTCGTGGATGCGCTTGACCTGGACGTCGAACAGGCTGGCCGGATCGACCACCCAGCCGGTGCTGGCGCGGATGTGCTCGGCCAGACGCGCCTTGTTGGCCTGCTTGACGGCCAGGAAGGCGCTGCGGAAATCGCTGCGGTCGGCATGCGGCGCCAGGCGTTTCAACTGCCCCAGATCGAGCCGCCAGCCGCTGCCGATGGTGGCGTCGATCAGCGAGGCCAGGCTCGGGTTGGCTTGCGCCAGCCAACGCCGCGGCGTCACGCCGTTGGTCATGTTGGTGAAGCGCTCGGGCCACAGGCTGGCGAAGTCGGCGAAGATGGTCTGCACCAGCAGGTCGGAGTGCAGCGCCGAGACACCGTTGATCTTGTGACTGCCGACGATGGACAGGTGGGCCATGCGCACCCGCCGTTCGCCCGTCTCGTCGATCAGCGAGAGCCGGCGCAGGTACTCGTTGTCGCCCGGCCGGTGCGCGGCGGCCATGGCCAGGAACTCGGCATTGATGCGGAAGATGATCTCCAGGTGCCGCGGCAGCACCTGCTGCAGCAAGGCCACGGGCCAGGTCTCCAGCGCCTCGGGCATCAGCGTGTGGTTGGTGTAGCTGAACACCTGCTTCGTCATCGCCCAGGCCGCCGGCCAGCCGAAGCCGTGCTCGTCCACCAGCAGCCGCATCAGCTCGGCCACGCCGATGGCGGGGTGGGTGTCGTTGAGGTGGATGGCCACCTTGTCGGGCAGGTTGGCCAGGCTGCCGTGCTCTTGCAGGTGGCGCGCCAGGATGTCCTGGATCGACGCGCTGGTGAAGAAGTACTCCTGGCGCAGCCGCAGCTCGCGCCCGGCGGGCGTGCTGTCGTTGGGGTAGAGCACCCAGGAGATGTTCTCGTACTGGTTCTTGAACTCGGCGGCGCGCGCGTAGTCGCCGACGTTGAAGGCGTGGAGGTCGATCTGCGCCGGCGCCGCCGCCTTCCACAGCCGCAGCGTGCTCACGCGCTGGGTGCCGTGGCCGGGGACCACCATGTCGTAGGCCTTGGCGTTGACCTCGCCCGCGGCTCGCCACACCGGCGGCCGCGTGGGGTCGGCGGCGGGCTCGACCCAGCCGCCGAAGCGCACCGGGTAGTGGACGCCGGTGCGCGGGAATTCCCAGGGCGTGCCGTCCTCGACCCAGGGGTCGGGGTACTCCACCTGCCGGCCCTGCTGGATGGCCTGCTTGAACATGCCGAACTCGTAGCGGATGCCGTAGCCGAACGAAGGCAGCTCGCAGCTGGCCATCGAATCGAGGAAGCAGGCGGCGAGGCGGCCCAGGCCGCCGTTGCCCAGCGCGGCGTCGGGCTCGCAGGCGGCGATGTCCTCCAGCCGCGCGGCATGCGCGCGCGCCGCCACCGCCATGCCCTCGTCGAGGTTCAGCGCGGCCAGGGCGTTGCCGAGCGTGCGCCCGATCAGGAACTCCATCGACAGGTAGTAGACGCGCCGCGCCTTGGCCGCGCGGTCGGCGGCGTCCGACGCCACCCAGCGTCGGGACAATTCCTCGCGCGCGACCTGGGCTACCGCGAGCATGATCTCGCTCGACGTCGCCGTCGCCGCCGCGGTGCCGACGGTGGTCAGCAGGTGGCGGTCGACCGCGCTGGCGGGTTCGGGGTCGTAGTGG
>JAGWTS010000221.1 GCA_028868875.1 Burkholderiales bacterium
AGCGGCCCGCCGACCCAGGATTCGGGCGCGACGTGGAGGATGCAGGCGCCGTAGCTCGTTCCGCTCATGCGCGCGTCCGACAGCCGCAGCATGTCGCGCACGCCTTGCTTCACCAGCTTCCTCGGGATCGGCAGCATGCCCCATTCGGGCATGCCGGGGCCGCCCTGGGGGCCGGCGTTGCGCAGCACCAGCACATGATCGGCCGTGACATCGAGGTTCTCGTCCTCGACCGCGGCTTTCATGGACGGGTAGTCGTCGAAGACCAGGGCGGGCCCGGTGTGCTTCAGGAAGCGCGGCTCGCAGGCGCTGGGCTTGATGACGCAGCCCGAAGGGGCGAGGTTGCCGCTGAGCACCGCGAGTGCGCCTTCGGCGTAGATCGGGTTGGCGAGCGGGCGGATCACGTCGTCATTGAAGACCTGGGCGCCGGCGATGTCCTGGCCCAGCGTCTTGCCGCACACGGTCGCGGCGTCGAGCTTCAGGAAGGGCGTGAGCCGGCTCATCAGCGCAGGCAGGCCACCGGCGTAGAAGAAGTCTTCCATCAGGTACTTGTCGCCGCTGGGCCGGATGTTGGCGATCACCGGCACCTCGCGGCTGGCGCGGTCGAAGTCGTCGAGGCCGATGTCGATGCCGGCGCGGCGCGCCATCGCGATGACGTGGATCACGGCGTTGGTCGAGCAGCCCAGCGCCATCGCGACGACGATGGCGTTCTCGAACGAAGCCCGGCTCAGCACGCGCGCCGGAGTCAGGTCTTCCCAGACCATGTCGACGATGCGGCGGCCGCAAGCGGCGGCCATGCGGACGTGGCCGGCGTCGGCGGCTGGGATCGACGAAGCGCCGCTCAGCGTCAGCCCCAGGGCTTCGGCGATCGCCGTCATCGTGCTCGCGGTGCCCATCGTCATGCAGGTGCCGTGGCTGCGCGCGATGCCGCCTTCGATCTGCAGCCATTGCTCGGCGTCGATCTTGCCGGCGCGGCGCTCGTCCCAGTATTTCCAGGCATCGGAACCCGATCCCAGCACCTTGCCCTGCCAGTTGCCGCGCAGCATCGGCCCGGCCGGCAGGTAGACGGCGGGCAGGCCGGCGCTGATCGCGCCCATCACCAGCCCCGGCGTCGTCTTGTCGCAGCCGCCCATCAGCACCGCGCCGTCGATCGGGTGGCAGCGCAGGCCTTCCTCGGTCTCCATCGCGAGCAGGTTGCGGTACAGCATGGTCGTCGGCCGGATCAGGCTCTCCGACAGCGAGATCGCCGGCATCTCGAGAGGAAAGCCGCCGGCCTGGAGCACGCCGCGCTTGACGTCCTCGACCCGCTGCTTGAAGTGGGTGTGGCAGGGGTTCAGGTCCGACCAGGTGTTGACGATCGCGATCACCGGCCGCCCGACCCAGTCGGCCGGGGCGTAGCCCATCTGCATCACGCGCGAGCGGTGGCCGAAGGAGCGCAGGTCGTCGGGGGCGAACCAGCGCGCGCTGCGCAGGGTGTCCGGGGTGCGTCGGGTCATGGCGGGGGCGGTTCCGAAGAGCGGGCAGCGCGGCCCGAGACGGCGATGGTAAGCAGCTTCGGAAGGCCCCGCAGTGGGGCCGCACCCGTGCATGAAGTCATACGGATTTTGCATGGCGTCATCCGGCGGGCCGGTTACGACGCGATTACAGTGCTTCGGCAATGCCGCCCCGGCCTCGTGAATCGAGGCTGTTCTGCGTGGCATCCGGTGCGCGCTGGCGGTCCCGCCGCGCGCCGGATTCTTCAATCGTCTCGAATGGAGTCCCGATGAACCGTCCCGCAGTGGAAGGCCTTCGCGTCAACGCGCCGGCCCATGTCAAGCACCATCGACTCATCGCCTGGGTGGCCGAGATCGCGGCCCTGACCGAAGCCGCCGAGGTCTGCTGGTGCGACGGTTCGCAGGAGGAATACGACCGGCTCTGCGCCCAGCTCGTCGCCGCCGGTACGATGCGGCGCCTGAACCCCCAGCTGCGCCCGAACAGCTACCTCGCGAGCAGCGACCCGAGCGACGTCGCGCGCGTCGAGGACCGCACCTTCATCTGCAGCGAGCGCCCGCAGGACGCCGGCCCCACCAACAACTGGATGGCGCCGGCCGAGATGCGCGCCATCCTTCAGACCGGCACAGCCGACGGCACGCCCGGCCTGTTCCGCGGCTCGATGCGCGGGCGCACGCTCTACGTCGTGCCCTTCTCGATGGGGCCGCTGGGCTCGCACATCTCGCACATCGGCGTCGAGCTCACCGACAGCGCCTATGTCGCGATCAGCATGCGCGTGATGACGCGCATGGGCCGCCCGGTGCTGGATCTGCTGGGCGAGGACGGGGCTTTCGTGCCCTGCGTCCACAGCTGCGGCGCGCCGCTCGAGCGCGGCCAGAAGGACGTGGCCTGGCCTTGCAACAAGACCAAGTACATCGTCCACTACCCCGAGACGCGCGAAATCTGGAGCTACGGCTCGGGCTACGGCGGCAACGCCCTGCTCGGCAAGAAATGCTTCGCCTTGCGCATCGCCTCGACCATGGGGCGCGACCAGGGCTGGCTCGCCGAGCACATGCTCATCCTCGGCGTGACCTCGCCGCAGGGCAGGAAGTACCACGTCGCCGCGGCCTTCCCGAGCGCCTGCGGCAAGACCAATTTCTCGATGATGGTGCCGCCCGAGGGCTATCCGGGCTGGAAGGTCACGACGATCGGCGACGACATCGCGTGGATCAAGCCAGGCGCCGACGGCCGCCTGCACGCCATCAACCCCGAGGCGGGCTATTTCGGCGTCGCCCCGGGCACCAACTACAAGACGAACCCGAACTGCATGGATTCGCTGAAGCGCGACGTGGTCTTCACCAACGTCGCGCTCACCGACGACGGCGACGTCTGGTGGGAAGGCATGACCGACACCCCGCCGGCGCACCTGATCGATTGGCGAGGCTTGGACTGGACCCCGGCGCTGGCCAAGGAGACGGGCGCCAAGGCGGCACACCCGAACGCCCGCTTCACGGTGGCCTCGACGAACAACCCCGTGCTCGACCCCGAATGGGACAGCACGACCGGCGTGGCCATCGACGCCTTCATCTTCGGCGGCCGGCGCTCGACCACGGTGCCGCTCGTGACCGAGGCGCGCAACTGGAGCGAAGGCGTCTACATGGCGGCGACCATGGGCAGCGAGACCACCGCCGCCGCCGCCGGCCAGCAAGGCGTGGTGCGGCGCGACCCGTTCGCGATGCTGCCTTTCTGCGGCTACAACATGGCCGAGCATTTCCAGCACTGGCTCGACATGGGCAGCAAGCTGCGCGCCGCCGGCGCCCGGCTGCCGCGCATCTATTGCGTCAACTGGTTCCGCAAGGGCGCCGACGGCAAGTTCGTCTGGCCCGGCTACGGCGAGAACATGCGCGTGCTGGAGTGGATGATCGGCCGCCTCGAAGGCCGGGCTGGCGGCGACGAAAACGTCTTCGGCATCAGCCCGCGCTACGACGACCTGCAGTGGAACGGCCTGGCCTTCACGCGCGAGCAGTTCGCCAGCGTCATCGGCATCGACCGCGCGGCCTGGAAGCAGGAGCTGGTGCTCCACGCCGAGCTGTTCAAGCAGCTCGAGTACCACCTGCCGGTGGAACTGCCGGCGACGATGGCGCGCATCGAGGAGCGCCTGGGCGCCTGATTTCGCGCCCGGCCCGCGGCCGCCTTCAGAAGCCGAGCGCCGGGCCGAGCAGGCTCGCCAGCCCGAGCAGCGCGAACAGCACCGCGGCGCCGGCGCGCAGCCAGGGCAGGGCGAGCCGGCCCGCGAACTTGTCCCCGAGGAAGACCGCGGGCACGTCGGCGATCATCATGCCCAGCGTCGTTCCCGCGACCACCGGGACGAGGTCGTGAAAGCGCGCCGCCAGGCCCATGGTCGCGATCTGGGTCTTGTCGCCCATCTCGGCGAAGAAGAACGAAACCAGGGTCGTGCCGAGGACGCCCCAGCGCGGCTCGGCCGCGCCCGCGTCGTCGTCGGCGCGGTCCGGCACCAGGATCCAGGCGGCCATCGCGAGAAAGCCCAGGCCCACGGCCCAGCGCAAGGTGTCGGGGCCGAGGCGGGACGCGATCAGGTGCCCCAGTTCGCCCGCCAGGCCGTGGTTGACCAGCGTGGCCGCGAGAATGCCCAGGATGATGGGCAGCGGCCGCTTGAAGCGCGCCGCGAGCACGAAGGCGAGCAACTGGGTCTTGTCACCCATCTCGCCCAGGGCGACGACGCCCGTTGAAATCAGGAATGCCTGCATCGGGCCTCCACCCTCGAACAGTTAGTAGACTGGCCCGCCGATGAGAATCCAGCTCCTCTCCGACCTCCACCTCGAACGCCACCCGGCCTTCGAAGCCGTGGCCGCCCCCGATGTCGACCTGCTCGTGCTCGCCGGCGACATCGGCTCGTACCAGCCGGGTTCGCGCCTCGTGGACGATGACTTCGGCCTCGGCCGATTCTCGCCGCTGCGCCCGGGCTCGCCCTGGCCGCGGGTTATGTACCTGCCTGGTAACCACGAGTTCGACAGCCTCGACCACCGCCGCACGCTGGCGCGCCTGCGCGAGCTCTGCACCCGTCTTGGCATCGACTGGCTCGACCGCGAGGTCATCGAGCTCGACGGCGTGCGCTTCGTCGGCTGCACCCTGTGGTGCGATTTCGACGCCCTCGCCGCGCCCGGAGCCGGACTCACCGAACAGCTGAAGGCACGCGAGAAGGCCTACCGCGCCGCCAACTTCTATCTGCGCAAGAACACCTGCCTGCGCGACGGCGAGCCGATGCTGGCCGAGCAGTTGCGCGAGCTCGGACTGGCCGACCAGGCCTGGCTGCGCGAGGCCCTGGCTCGGCCTTTCGCGGGCACGACGGTGGCGGTGACGCATTTCGCCCCCAGCCTGCGCAGTGCCGACCCGCGCTACGGCCTGACGCCGGGCACGGCCGGCTTCTGCAGCGCCCTGGACGATCTGCTGCCGCTGGCCCAGGTCTGGATGCACGGCCACCTGCATTGCCCGAACGACTACGTGGTGCGCGGCGAGGGCTGGGCCTGCCGCGTCGTGGCCAACCCGCTGGGCTATTTCTCGAACGGCGAGCAGCAAGGCTTTCGCCCCGGTTTCGCCATCGACCTGCCCGGCGGGCGGGCTCCTGGGTAGCCGCAGGCCCTGCTGCGGCGCGGGGTCAGCGTCCGACCGTTGTCCGCGATGTGAGTCTTTGCACCCAGCTGCGACCGCATCGATTGGCGACCGGAGAGGGCGCTGCGTCTTCGAGTGCCAGCGGGTCCAGGCTCAGGTCGAGGCCGAAGCTGGTTCCGAGGTCGGCCGCGTCGGGCAAGTCGGGGCGCGCGCGTGCGAACCAGCGACCGGGTGGCTTCACCGCTCGTTTCGGCTCGCTCATGGCGCGCTCCTGTAAGAAAGTGTTTCGAGTTTCGGCGATACCGGGGGTTCGGGCGCGCCCGATCCGGCGCGCGAACGTGCCACTGTTCTCGAGATCGGCCCGCTTGTCGGGAACCCTAGAATCGCGCCCCGCTTTTGCCGTGCCTTCATCGCATCCGTGACACCCCGCCCCGCCGGCTTTGCCGCCATCGATTTCGGTACTTCCAATTCGGCCGTCGCCCTCCCAGCGGGCGCGGAAGGGGCGCGCCTCGTCGAAGTCGAGGCCGGCAACTCGACGATGCCGACGGCGGTGTTCTACCGCGCCGACGGCGCGCTTGCCGAGCCCGAGCGGGTGTACGGGCGCGCCGCCATCGCCGCTTACGTGGACGGCGTGGAAGGCCGGCTCATGCGCTCGATGAAGAGCATCCTCGGCTCGAACCTGGCCGAGCAGCGCACCGAGATCGGCGGCGGCCGCTCGGTGCCGTATCTCGACGTGGTTGCCGGCTACCTGCGCCATCTCAAGCAGCGCGCCGAGGCCGATGCCGGGCACGAGACTTCGCGCCTCGTGCTCGGGCGGCCCGTCTTCTTCGTCGACGGCGAGCCCGAACGCGACCGCCGCGCCCAGGCGGCGCTGGAAGCGGCGGCGCGCGCCGTCGGCTTTGCAGAGGTCGTGTTCCAGTACGAGCCAATCGCCGCCGCGCTCGACCACGAACGCCGCGTCGAGCGCGAACAGATCGTGCTCGTCGCCGACATCGGCGGCGGCACCTCCGATTTCTCGCTGGTTCGCGTCGGGCCTTCGCGGCGCGGCCGCGCCGACCGGCGCGACGACATCCTGGCGAGCCACGGCCTGCATGTCGCCGGCACCGACTTCGACCGCCAGATCGAGCTCGAGGCCATCCTGCCGCTGTTGGGGTTTCGCAGCCTCGGGCCCGCGGCCAAGGGGCAGCTGCCGCGCGAAGTGCCGAGCCGGATTTATTTCGACCTCGCGACCTGGCACCTGATCAACACCGTCTACACCCCGGCGCGCGTGGCCGAGCTGCGCTCGATCCGGAGCTGGTACGCCGACCCGCTGCAGCACCGGCGCCTGATGCAGGTGCTCGAAGCGCGCCTCGGCCATGGCCTGGCAGCCGAGGCGGAGGCGGCGAAGATCGCGGTCACCGGCGCGGGCCGCGCACACATCGACCTCGATGCGGTCGAGAGCGGCCTCGGTGCGGAGCTGGGCCGGGAGCAGGCCGCAGCGGCGATCGACGCCGACCTCGAACGCATCGCCCAGGCCGCGCGCGAGACCTTGCGCGGCGCCGGCATCGCGCCGGAGCGGGTCGAGGCCTTGTATTTCACCGGTGGCTCGACCGGGCTCGCGAGCCTGGTCGAGCGCATCGGGGCCGCCTTTCCGGCCGCGGCGCGCGTGCGCGGCGAGCGCTTCGCGAGCGTCGCCCAGGGCCTGGGCCTGCACGCCCGGGCGGTGTTCGGGGGCTGAAGAAGGGCGCGCGGGCGCGGGGGTCAGCGCGCCGGCGGGCGCGGGCGGCTCACGTCGGCGATCAGCATGACGCTGCGCACGAGGTCCTGCACCGCCTCGCCGAGATCGGCCGGGGGCTCCAGGGTCTCTATGACTGCGAGCAGGGCTTCGGCGTCTTCGAGGTCATCGGGGTCGAAATGGGCGTAGATCAGCGCCAGCGGCTCGATCAGCTCGGGGTCGTCGATGCGCATCAGGGCCGGGAACAGGTCCATGGCCGCGGCGAACCCGGCGACCCAGGGCAGCACCGTCTGCGAGGGCGTGGCCACCTCGTCGAGGGCGTAGACCCAGGGGTCGAACCAGTCGCGCGCGTCGATCGCGGCGACGAGTTCGTCGTGGCGCCGCCGCACCAGGGCGCGCAAGTCGCTGGCCGGGAACGTTCGCGGCAGGGTGCGGCCTTCGACATCGGTGATGTACTTCAACCAGCGCTCGGGCGCGGGCGCCGCGCCGGGCTGGAGGATGACGCCGCAGAGAAAGCCGTCGAGCGCCATCGTGTCCAGCGGTTCGAGCGGCGGCGGCACCCGGTCGAGCAGGGCCTGGAGCGCTTGTATCTCGGAATCGTCGAGCGCGCGAGCGTTCATATTCACACGCTAGTTGGGGATGGGCAAAGGCGGTCGGCGCCGATACATTGGCTTGCATCGGCCGGGCGATTGTGCTTCATCGCCCTGCCAACGGGTCCCAACGACGTCCTTTTCGAAGGACTTGCAGTGCCCGCCGCGCAAGCGGCGGGCCATTTTTTTGGCCGCGACCCGTTGGCCTACAGCTTCTCGGTCTCGCCGCTCTTGGGCTGCCACTTCATGAGCCGGCGCTCGATCTTCTCGACCCCGAGGTCGAGCAGCAGGGCGAAGGCGGTGAGCACGACGATGCCGGCCATCACGGTGTCGATGTCGAAGGTGCCTTCGGCCTGCAGGATGAGGTAGCCCACGCCGCGCGCCGAGCCCAGGTATTCGCCCACGACGGCGCCGACGAAGGCCAGGCCCACGCTCGTGTGCAGGCTGCTGAAGACCCAGCTCGTCGCGCTGGGCAGGTACACGTGGCGCAGCAGCTGGCGCCGGCTCGCGCCGAGCATGCGCGCATTCGCGAGCACGACCGGGCTCACCTCCTTCACGCCCTGGTAGACGTTGAAGAAGACGATGAAGAACACGAGCGTGACGCCCAGGGCCACCTTGCTGCCGATGCCGAGACCGAACCAGACCGCGAAGATCGGCGCCAGGATGATGCGCGGCATCGAGTTCAAGGCCTTGACGTAAGGCTCGAGCACGGCCGAGGCCGCCGGCGCCAGCGCCAGCCAAAGCCCCATGCCCAGGCCGAGCACGGCGCCGATGACGAAGGCGAGCAGGGTCTCGACGAGCGTCACCCCAAGGTGGACGTAGATGTCGTGGTCGGTCACGAACCAGGCCCAGACCTTGGCCATCACCGCGAGCGGCTGGCCGAAGAAGAAGGCGGCCTGGCGGTCGTTGTCGAAGACGAAGTTCGGCAGCAGCCCCGGCGTCGTCATCAGGTACCAGAAGACGAAGAGCGCGGCCAGCAGGCCGGCCTGCCAGAGTCGCAGTTGCAGACGGGACTTCATGGCGCCGTGAGTTGCTGGGCGTAGCCGGCCAGCACCTCGTCACGCAGCACGGCCCAGATCGCGGCGTGGAGCTCGACGAAGCGCGGCGTGACCTTGATCTCGGCGACGTCGCGCGGGCGCGCCATGTCGATGCGGAACTCGCCGATCGGCCGGCTGCCCGGGCCGGCCGAGAGGACGACGACGCGGTCGCTCATCGCGATCGCTTCGTCGAGGTCGTGGGTGATGAAGAGCACGGCCTTCTTCTTCGCCTGCCAGAGTTCGAGCACCTCGTTCTCCATGAGCTGGCGCGTCTGGATGTCCAGGGCGCCGAAGGGCTCGTCCATCAGGATGATGTCGGGGTCCAGCGCCAGCGTCTGCGCCAGCGAGGTGCGCTTTCTCATCCCGCCCGAAAGCTGGTGCGGATAGCGCTCGCCGAAGGCGCCCAGGCCGACCCGGCGCAGCCAGGCTTCGGCCTGTTCGCGTGCGTCGGCGTCGCCGCGGAATTCGAGCCCGGCCATCACGTTGCCGAGCGCGGTGCGCCAGGGCATCAGGCTCTCGGCCTGGAACATGTAGCCGGCACGGCGGTTCAGGCCCTGCAGCGGCGTGCCGAAGACGCTGACGCTGCCGGTGCTCGGCGCGAGCAGGCCGGCGGCGACGTTGAGCAGGGTGCTCTTGCCGCAGCCGGTGGGGCCGACGACCGAGACGAATTCGCCGGCCGCGACATCGAGCGTCACGTCGCGCACGGCGGTGTAGCGCGCGCCCGGGCGTTCGCGGTCGACGAAGGTGCAGGAGATGCCGGCCAGGGCCAGCGCGGGCGGGTTCATGCGGACACCCCGCGGCCCGCGGCCGGACCCCCCGAGCGGGAGCAATCCCTCGGCATGGTCTGCGGGATCACCCCTTCGGATATTTCTGGTTGGCGCGCTTCGCGAAGTCGTTGGTCCAGACCGCGCCGAGGTCGAGATGGGCTTTGGCGATCGCGGGGTCGATGCTCGCCAGCGCCCTGAAGGCGGTCTGCGCGCCCTTCTCGGGAATCAGGCCGTCGGGCGAGAGCGCGCCCTTGGCGGCGAGGAAGGCGTCGATGTAGACCGCGCGGTCGCCGAGCAGGTAGCTCTCGGGCACGGCCTTGATGATGTCGCCCGGGCCGGCGGCCTGGATCCACTTGTCGGCGCGCACGATCGCGTTCGCCAGCGCCTGCGCCGTCGCCGGGTTCTTGTCGAGGAAGCTCTGCGGCGCGTAGAGGCAGCCGGCCGGCATCGGGCCGCCGAAGATCTGGTCGGCGACCGAGACGATGCGGGTGTCGGCGATGATCTTCAGGTCGCCGGCGCGCTGCAGCAGCGTGATCACGGGGTCGAGGTTGCTGAGGGCGTCGATCTGGCCCGAATGCATGGCCGCGACCGCGCCTTGCGAGGCGCCGACGCCGATGATCGAGACGTCGCTCGGCTTCAAGCCCGCCTTGGCGAGGAAGAAGTTGACCATCACGTTGGTCGACGAGCCCGGCGCGGTGACGCCGATCTTGCGGCCCTTCAGGTCGGCCGGCGTCTTGTAGCCGGGCATGGTCTTCGGGTTGATGCCGAGCACGATCTGCGGCGCCCGCCCCTGGAGCACGAAGGCGCGCAGGCGCTGGCCCTTGGCCTGCATGTT
>JAGWTS010000222.1 GCA_028868875.1 Burkholderiales bacterium
CGTCCACGCAGCCTGCGCGATGACCCTGCCTGCGCTTCCTACAATCGGCGCCCAAGCTCCCCCTGCCGCCGTGAACCCACCCCTCGCTCCGGTCGACGATCCGGCCCCGGACGCCGGCGCCTGGCCGCAGGCCTCGGTGCTGGTGGTCGACGACGAGCCGGGCATGAGGCACTTTCTCGAGCGGGCGCTGGCGCGCCGCGTCGGCCACGTGCTCGCGGCCGGTTCGGCCGAGGAAGGCGAGGCGCTGTTTCTGCGCCACCGCTTCGACCTCGTGATCCTGGACATCGCCCTGCCCGGCAAGAGCGGCATCGCCTGGCTGAAGGAGTTGCGCGCGCGCGGCTACCGCTGCGAGATCGTGCTGATCACGGCCTTCGCCGACCTGGACACGGCGATCGAGGCGCTGCGCGCAGGGGCCAGCGATTTCCTGCTCAAGCCCTTTCGCGTGACCCAGGTGCTCAACGCCTTGCGCCGTGCATTGGAGCGCTCGTTGCTCGAGCGCGAGAACTGGGTGCTGCGGCGCAACCTGTCGCACCACACCCCGGCGGCGGACGGACTCGTGGGCAGCTCGCTCGTCGTCAAGGGCCTGCAGGCCGCCTTGCAGCGGGTGGCGGGCGTGCGCAGCACGGTGCTGCTGACCGGGGAATCGGGCACCGGCAAGGAACTGGCCGCGCTCGCGCTGCACCGGCTGGGAGAGCGCGCCGCGGCGCCGTTCGTGCCCGTCAACTGCGCCACGATGTCGCCGCAGCTGATCGAAGCCGAGCTGTTCGGCCAGGCCGCGGGCGGCGCGCAAGGCCGCCCGGGCCGCGACGGCCTGTTCGTCTACGCCCAGGGCGGGACCTTGTTCCTCGACGAGATCGGCGACATGCCGCTGCCCGTGCAGGCGAGCCTGCTGCGGGTGCTGGAAGACCGGCTCATCCGGCCGGTGGGCGGCGAGCACCAGATTCCGGTGGATGTGCGCATCGTCGCCGCCACCCACCGGCCGCTCGCCGACGAGGTGGCGGCCGGGCGCTTTCGCAAGGACTTGTACTACCGACTCCAGGTGGTCGAGATCCGGTTGCCGCCGCTGCGCGAGCACAAGGAGGACATCCCCGAGCTGGTGGCGCACTTCATTGCCACCTTGGCGCCGCAACTGGGTGTGGCCCCGATCGCGCCGAGCGCCGATGAGCTCGCCTTCCTGGCGCAATACGACTGGCCCGGCAACGTGAGGGAATTGCGCAACCTCATCGAGCGCTCGCTGATCGTGGGCGCGCTCAACGTCTCGGCGCTGTACCAGAGCCTGGATCGCCAGGCGCCGCCCGCGCCGGCCGGTGCGGGCGCCCATGCCGGCCGCCCGATCGAACTGCAGGCCCTGGAAAAGCAGCACATCCTGGCCGTGCTCGATTCGGTGGCGGGCGACAAGGCGGCTGCGGCGCGCTTGCTCGGCATCTCCAAGCGCACGCTCGAGCGGCGCCTGGCCGAATGGGGTGATGCGGCCCCCGGCCCCGCCTGAGCCGCCGCCCGCGCGACGCGTGAAGGTCATCGAGCGCCTGCGCCGGCTGCCGGTTCGCGCCAAGCTGCTGGCCCTGGTGCTGCTGCCGCTGGCGCTGGTGCTGCCGCTGCTGGGGTTGCTGCTCGGGATCTGGGGCAATGTCGCCTTCGACCGCCTGCTCGTCACCAAGGTGCAATCGGACCTGGCCGTGGCACGCGGCTATTTCGAGCGCCTGCTCGAAGAGGTGGGCGACAGCGCCACCACGGTGGCCGACTCGCACGCGCTGCACCGGGCGCTCGAGAGCGGATCGGCTGCGGCCATGCAGGCCCTGTTGCAGGACTACAAGCGGCGCGAAGAGCTGGACTTCATCGTCTTGCGCGACGCCGCAGGCCGGCTGATCGACAGCGACGCAGGCATCGCCGCGGCCGAGCGGGCGCCGGCCCCGCGCGGCGCGGCGCCCGGGGGCGGGTCGGCGACGCTCTCGATCCTGGCGCCGGACGACCCGGTGTTGCGCGATCCGGCGCTGCAGGCGCGGATCGCGGTGCCCTTGATTCCGACCCGCAACGCGGCTCCGACGGCGCGCCTGCGTGAAGATCGCGCCCTGGTGGTGCTCGCCCATGCGCCCGTGCTCGACGACGCCGGGCAGGTCGTGGCCCAGGTGCAGGCCGGCGTGCTGCTCAACCGCAACCTGGGCTTCATCGACCACCTCAACGCCATCGTCTACCCCGCAGGCGCCTTGCCGTTCGGCAGCCAGGGCACGGCCACGCTGTTCCTGGGCGACGTTCGCATCAGCACCAACGTGCGCCTGTTCGGGGGCGCGTCCGCGGGGCGCGCGATCGGCACGCGCGTTTCGCAGGCCGTGCGCGACGCCGTGCTCGGCCGCGGCAGCACCTGGCTCGGCAGCGCCTTCGTCGTCGACGACTGGTACGTCTCGGCCTACCAGCCCCTGCTCGACGGCGCCGGCCGGCGCATCGGCATGCTGTACGTCGGGTTCCTGGAGCGGCCCTTCACTTGGGTGAAGGCGGGCACGCTGGCGGCGATCGGGCTGTTGTTCTTCGTCGTGATGCTGGCCGCCGCCCAACTCTCGCTGCGCGGCGCGCGCAGCATCTTCCGGCCGATCGAGCTCATGGCGCAGACCATGCAGCGGGTCGGCGCCGGCGAACCGCAGGCCCGGGTGGGCGCGCTCGGCAGCGGCGACGAAATCGGCCAGCTCGCCGGCCACCTCGATCACCTGCTCGATGCGGTGGACGAGAACACGCGGGCGCTGCAGCGCTGGAATGCCGAGCTCGACGCGCGCGTGGCGCAACGCACGCGCGACCTCGAGGCCGCCCAGCAGCAACTGCTGCGCAGCGAGAAGATGGCGGCCGTGGGCCAGCTCACCGCCAGCATCGCGCACGAGGTCAACAACCCGATCGCGGTGATCCAGGGCAACCTCGACCTGGTGCGCGAGTTGCTCGAGCCCGCCGCCGCGCAGACGGTGCGCGGGGAGCTCGCGCTGATCGACGAACAGATCGAGCGCATGCGCCTGATCGTGACCCAGGTCCTGCAGTTCGCGCGCCCCGGCGAGTACGCCGGCTACGTCGAAGAGGTCGACATCGGGCCGCTGCTCGACGGTTGCATGGTGCTCGTTGCGCATCTGCTCTCGAGCGCCCGGATCGAGGTCGAACGCGACCTGCGCGCCCGCCGCCGCCCCTGGATCAACCGCAACGAGTTGCAGCAGGTGCTGGTGAACCTGCTGGTCAACGCCCTGCACGCGATGAACCAGGGCGGCCGCCTGCGCCTGGGCAGCCGCGACCTCGACGACGGGCGGGTCGAGATCGCGGTGGCCGACACCGGACCCGGCCTCGGCCCCGAGCTGCTGGCCGAATTGTTCAAGCCCTTCGTCACGCGCAAGAAGGACGGCACCGGACTGGGGCTGTGGATCAGCCGCAGCATCGTCGAGCGCTACGGCGGCGAGCTGCTCGCATGCGACCGCGACGACTTCGCGCGCGGCGCCGTGTTCACGCTGCGATTGCGCGCCGAGGGCGGCGGCGGCGGTGCGGTGGGTTGAGCGGGCGGAACTGCACGGCGCTCTGGCGGCTCTGCTCTGCGAGGGGTTCACACGCGCGGCCTGCTCGCCTGGCCGCCGCGGTGCAACGCCGCGCCGTGCTGGCGCGGCTGAAGCATCTCCTTCTGGCGAGCCTGCATGACATTCGCGGCCGCCAGGGCGGGCTGACCTCTCCGCGAAGCCGTCGCATCGAGGGTGATAGAGATCGTTTTCCCGAGAGTGCAGATGGGCAACGTGATCTACGCGCACCGGCGGGACGGGTTGTGATCAGGGAGGTTGGTGAAAGCCCAATCCCCCATAGTGCGGGAGATCCGACCGTCCCCTGCGGGGATTTGAGTAGCCCGGCAGAGCCGGATCGACTCAGGAGGTCGCGTCCACCAAACGGTACCGGCCTGAACGAAGATCAGGCATAACCGCCAGGCCTCTTTCACCCCCGCGAATGGGGGGTGGCCGGTGTGGTTCCTGCGCAGTCCTGCACAACAGGCTTTGCAGATATTCAATAACAAGTGATAGCCTTGAATTGTAATGAGGTGTCAACGATTCGAGGTCGCCGACAAGCGCGAAGCGGAATAAGTGCACAGCAGGCGTCGGCTTCACCCGGGGGGACGGTTTGGTCAACCAGTCAGCAGCGACGGCGTCGGGAACGACCGCCAGCGCGGCGCAAGCCGCCGCGCTGCGCAGTCCGACCTGGGACTTGCCGTCCGCCGAGATGCGCCGCTTCGCCGCTGGCATCCGGGTGGTGACGGCCAGGTTGTGCACGATGCTGGTGCTCAGGCGCGAGCAATCGCACAGCCTCGCCGCGGTCGCCACGCTGCTGACTTACGACCTCTGGGCGGCCCTGGTGCTCTGGGCCGAGGCCAGCGGCAGTGCCGGCAAGGCGGGCTGGGTGCGTTTCCTGGTCGACATTGCCTGGGCCGACACCTTGATCCGCCTGAGCCCGGAGAGCGCGGCCATGATGATCGTGACCCTGGTGCCGCCCGTGGTCATGACCAGCATCGGCCACGGCGTGCGCGCCGGCATGCTGCTGGCGATGATCGCGGCGGCCGGCATGCTGATCGAGTTCGGCGGCGGCACTGCGCAGATGCTGGCGTTCGGCCGCGCCAACCTGATGCAGGCCTTCAGCGTGCTGGCGCTGGTGCCGGCGGCGGCGGCTCTCTCGCGGCCGGTCAGCGTGATGCGCCAGCGGCTCGCCCTGCTCGGCGATCTGGAGGCCGGCTTCGATCCGCGCAAAGGCTTCGAGGCGACGCTGGGCGAACTGGCCGAGATTCTTCGCCGCAGCACCGGCGCCGAGGTAGTGGCGCTGGTGTTGCCGTCGGCCGCCGGGGCCACGGCCGTGCTCAACACCGTCGGCGACGGCAGCTTCGGTGCCGGCGCCGAGGTTCACCGTCGAATCGAAGCATTGCTCGGCGGCCTGCCGGCGTGTGCGATGAGCTTCGAGCGGCGGCGTTCGCTCGGACCTCGCGTGCACGTTCACGGCCCGGGCAGCCCCGCCGCCGGGACCGATGGCCGGCTCGGCGATCTGGCCGCGCTGCTTGACGTGCGCAGCCTGATCATCTCGCCGCTGATGCGCTACGGGCGCGCCCACGGCCACGTGGTGCTGGGACGGCGCGCCACCGCTTCGCTGGACCAGGATGCGAGCGCACTGGCCGAGGCCGCGCCCGAACTGCTGCGCATGATCGAGACCGCCGACCTCGTCGACAAGCTGCAGGAGGAAAGCGCCGCCCACGAGCGCTCGCGCATCGGGCTGGACCTACACGACAGCGCGATCCAGCCTTATTTGGGCCTGAAATACGCCGTCGAGGCGCTGGCGATGCGGGTCGCTCCCGGGCACCCCCTGCACGGCCAAGTGCGGAGCCTGGTCGAACTCGTCGACACCGAGATCGCCGAACTGCGTGAGGTGGTCGCCGGGCTGCGCGCGGGCGCGCCGCGCGGCGACAACGCCCTCGTGCCCGCTGTGCGGCGGCAGGCACGGCGCTTCTCGAGCCTGTTCAGCGTCGATGTCCACCTCGACCTGCCCGAGCAGCTCAAGATCGGTCGCGAACTTGCCGCGGCGCTCTTTCACATGCTCAACGAGGCGCTGAACAACGTGCGTCGCCACACGCCGGCGCGCCAAGTATGGGTTGGACTCATTCAAACTGATGATGCGGTGACGCTGACGGTGCGCGACGATGCGGGCAGCGTGCGCGGGACGCCGATGCCGGAATTCTTGGCCACCTCGCTCGCCGAAAGGACGGCGGCCATGGGGGGAACCCTGGCCATCACGCGGCCCGACGGACTCAACACGCAGACCACGATCACGGTGCCCAGTCGGAGAGGATGACAGGAGGACTCACGATGATGCTCGCAACCGCCACTGCCAGGGCGACCGCGCCGCCCTTACCGGGCATCCGGGTCTTCCTGGCCGAGGATCATGCCGTCACCTTGCTCGGCCTGGAGCAGCTCATCTGCGCCTCCGACCGGCTGCTGAACGTCGTCGGCACCGCCGGGTCGAGCGCCGAGCTGGTCAATCATCCCGCACTCGCCGATACCGATGTGCTTTTGCTCGACCTCAACCTGGGCGGCCAGAACGCCATCGACGCCATGCCCGACTTGCAGCGCCGCTGCCCCGGGCATGTGCTGGTGCTCACCGCCACCGACGACGCCGGGGAGCACCGGCAGGCGATGATGAAGGGCGCGCGCGGCGTGCTGCACAAGAGCGCCCCGGCCGAGACCATTCTGCGCGCGATCGAGCGTGTGCACGCGGGCGAAGTCTGGCTCGCCAAGGGCTTGCTGGGCGAGGTCATGGGCATGCTGACCGGCGCCGGCAAGCAGCCGGCGCCGCGCCCCGACATCCACGCCCGGCGCATTGCCAGCCTGACGCTGCGCGAACGCGAGATCGTTGGCGTGATGGTGCGCAGCGCGGGCGCCAAGCTGCTGACCGTGGCCGACTCGCTGAGCATGAGCGAGCACACGCTGCGCAACCACCTGACGACGATCTATGCCAAGCTCGAATTGCACGGGCGGCTGGCCTTGCATGTCTACGCCACCGAGCACGGCCTGGGCGCGATCGACAGCAGAGGTGCGCTGGCCTGAGCTTCGGGCGGGCAGCGCGCGCCTGCGCATCGCGGGCCGACGAAGCCCCTGGTGCGCTGGCCCGATTATTCGCAAGCTCGCGGGGACTAATGTCCTAGCCGTTCTCGTCGAAGGTCCCGTGCCGCATGTCGGCACCGGCGCCTAGCATCTGCGTCCATGCAGACGGTGGGTATCGCGAATCGACGACAACCAGGGCCCCGCGGGGCCGATCTGCGCGTCCTCGTCGTTGACGACGAAGGCGCGACGCGCGCAGGTGTGGCGGCGCTGATCCCGGTCCGCGACGACAGGCCTTGCCAGGTCCTGCTGGCGGCCAATCAGGCTCAAGCCCTGGATCTGGATCGCCGCTTCAACCCCCAGATCATCGTGCTCGACGTGGATCTGGAGGGGCACGACGGACTTGCCCTCATGCCGCATTTCTTACCGCACGCGAGGGTCATCGTGTTGACGAGCCAAGGAGGGCTCGAGACGCGCGCCCGCGCGCTGGCCCTCGGAGCGAGCGCGTTTATCGACAAGCGCGATCCGGCGGCGGTGCTGGCGAAATGCCTCGCGACCCTGGCCGACGCCGCGGACTAGATCATGCACTGGGCTGCGCCGGGATCTGCGCCGGCGGCGCGCCGCGCCGGGAGCGCAGCGGGCGGCAGTCGCATCGCGGCCATTGCGAGCCTGGCCATTCTCGCCCTCTACGTCCTGTTCGCGTGCTTCGTGGCCATCAACATGCATGGCCGCGTCGACCCTGCGGGGGCGCCCTTGTTCTACGACTTCAGCACCTTTTATCAGGCCGGAGCTTTTGCGCGATCTGGCCATCCGGCGCTGGCTTATCACGACAGCGCCCTTTTCGCCGCGGTCGGGGCGAGCTTTCCGGGCACCACCGTCAGGCTGCCCTGGTACTACCCGCCCAGCTTCCAGTTGCTGCTGATGCCGCTCGCCGCCTTGCCGTACGTGGGCGCATGGCTCGTCTGGACGTTCGGGCTTTACGGCCTGTACGCGCTTCTGGTCGCCAGGCTCGTCGGGCCCGGGCACCGCTGGCTGTTGCTGCTCGCGCCCGTCGTGGCGTTCAACATCCTCGTCGGCCAGAACGGCATGCTCAGCACCGTGCTCATGGGCGGCGGCGTGTTGCTGCTCGCGGATCGCCCGGTCGCCGGCGGCGTCTTGCTCGGCCTGTTGTCGTACAAGCCGCATTTCGCCCTGCTGGTCCCCCTCGCGCTCATGGCGGGCCGGGAATGGCGCGCGCTCGTTTTCGCCGCGGCCTCGGCATCGGCATCGGCGCTCCTCGCCTTGATCGCGCTCGGCGTCGATCCATGGCTCGACTTCCTGCAACGGACGGTCCGGCCCCTGGCGATCCTGGACTCCAGTTCATCGTCGCTGCACAAGTTCCCCAGCACCATGCTGATGGTCAAGAGCTTCGGCGCGAGTAACGAGATCGGCTGGGCATGTCAAGGGGTGGTGGCCGCGGTGGCTGCGGGCGCCGCCATCTGGGTCTGGTGCAGGATCGAAGATGGACGCGTCCGTGGGGCCGCGCTGGCGGCGGCGACCCTGCTCGTCACGCCCTACCTTGGAATCTACGACCTGACCCTGTTGACCTTGCCGATCGCGGCGCTGCTGCAAGGGCCGCGGATTGCCCGCGGCCAGGACGCGCTTGTGCTGGCCGCCTGGGTGCTTCCCATCGTGCTGGCGTTCGATCCTTGGCCGATCCAGATCGGCCCGGTCTTACCTGCTGCCTTGCTGGGCTTGCTGGTGTGGGGAGTCTCGCGTTTGCCGACAGCCTCGGGCCAGTCGGACTCGGCCGCGCAAGCATCCCATTCCGGCGCCACGCCGGTTCCCGAATCGCTCGAGGGCGCGCTGGAGCGAGGCGCCTTCGGCTAAGGCGAGATTCGCGGCATGGGCCAGGGACCGAACAAGAATCCTTCGCGCAATCACGCGCTCGACGGATTGCGCGGCCTTCTCGCCTGCACGGTTCTCGCGCATCATGCCCTTCCGCTCGGCGCCCCAGGCGTGGCGGCGGGCGAACTCTCCGTTTTCGGCTTCTTCGTCATTTCAGGCTGGGTGTTGACGAAGAGCTGGGATGGCAACTTTGCGGGATTCCTGGTCAAGCGATTCCTGCGCCTGTGGCCAGGTTATGCGCTCTCCCTCGCGACGGGCTACCTGCTGTCGGGAAAGCGCTGGGTGTGGAGCGACCTGATCTGGATTCCACCCCACCCGATGGTCATCAACGGTCCGGCCTGGTCGCTTTGCGTGGAGGCCTTCGCGATGCTGGCCATGCCGCTCTTCGTGCGCAGTCGCTCGCATCCGCTGTGGGCGGCGGCGGCCTGCGCGGCGCTTGGACTCTGCGGCGGTCGCGGAATCCTCGTCGGAAGCTTCGCCCTGATGTTCGTCGTCGGGGCGTGGCTGTCGGAGTTTCGCTTTGAGAGCAGATTCCTCGAATCCGAGATTCCTCAATATCTCGGGCGCATCTCGTATCCGCTTTATCTATTTCATTGGATGGCCATTACCTATCTGTCGGGCCCGATGTGGTTGCGTGTCCTGATCTCGTTCGCGACGGCGCATCTCCTGACCTTGACGGTCGAGCGCTGGAGCATTCTCGCTTCGCGAAGAGTGGGGGCGAGCGTGCGATGGCCAGGCCTGGGCTGGAAAGCCATCAGGTAAGGGCGCGAACCTCATTGCGGCTCAGCGCCTGCCCCAGGTGAATACCGAAGTCGCCACGTAGTTCCAGACCGTGCCCACGAGCACCCCCGCCACCGCGGCGAGCCACCAGGTGTAGTGGCGGTCGAAGGCGACGTCGGCCACGCCCACATTGGCGACCGCGCCTACACCGCACGCCAGGTAGAACGACAGCAGCCCGGTGGCGAATCGCCAGCCCCGGCGGCGGCTGTCGCGGTACGTCAGGACATTGTTGATGGCGTAGTTCGACGTCATCGCGACGACGGTCGCGCAGGCCTGCGCAACCGGGAAAGCCAGAGCCAGACCCCGGAACAGCGACGACAGGATCAGGAAGTGCACGAACAGGCCGCTGAAGCCCACCGCAGCGAACAGCACGAAGCGGGCCGGCACGAGGTGGCCGACCTTCTTGTCGACGAGAAGAAGCAGGTATTGCCACACCACGGCCGAATCGAGCTTGCTCTGGCCGCTGAAGCGCGAGCGGAACTCGTAGGGCAGTTCGGCAAAGCGCAGCGGCGTAGGCGCCGATGCGAACAGGTCGAGCAGGATCTTGTAGCCTTCGCCGGAAAGCTGGCGCACGGCGCCGAGGAATGCATCGCGGCGGACGACGAAGAATCCGCTCATCGGGTCGCCGAGTTCGGCTTTCACGACCCAGTGGGCCAGGCGCGTGGCCAGTCGACTCATGCGGGCGCGCCCGCCATCCCATCCCTCGACCGAGCCGCCCAGGCAGTAGCGGCTGCCCACGACGAGGTCCAGCCCTTCGTCGCACATCCGGTCGACCATCGCCGGCA
>JAGWTS010000550.1 GCA_028868875.1 Burkholderiales bacterium
TGCCCGGTGCGCGTGATCTCGTTCGAGAACTACTCGGTCGACAGCGTGGGCGCGCAGATCAAGGCCGTCGACATGCCCGACGAGTTCTCCGAGAAGCCGCGCATCCTCGTGCTGGCCTGCGAGAACGACGCCTACCCGGCGCTGGACATGGCGGGCCTGCAGCGACGCAGCCATTCGGCCTTCGTGCGCGTCGTGCCGGTGCGCTGCCTGGGCTCGGTCAACACGATCTGGATCACCGACGCGCTCAACGGCGGCTGGGACGGCATCATGCTCTTCGGCTGCAAGAAGGGCGACGACTACCAGTGCCACTTCGTCAAGGGCTCGGAGATGGCGAGCTACCGCCTGTCCAAGATCGGCGACACCTTGGCCCAGCTCAGCCTCGAGGCCGAGCGCGTCGTCATGCACGAGGTCGCGATCACCGATGTCGAGCGCGTGCCGCGCCTGATCGACGAGTACGTGGCCCGCATCCTCGAAATCGGGATGAACCCCATGAAGGGCTTCGCGTGAGGCGCCGATGAACACCCCCGCCGCGGTCCCCGCCAAGCCCTATCACCGCGACTTCCTGCGCGAGGTCGAAGCCCAGGTCGAGGGCGGCGAATGGGTGAAGATGTGCATGCAATGCGGCGTCTGCGCCGGCTCGTGTCCGCTCGGCCGGCATTGGGAGCACACGCCGCAGAAGCTGTTCATGATGATCCGCGCCGGCCAGCGCGAAGCGGTTCTGCGCAGCGATGCGATGTGGATGTGCACCTCCTGCTACAACTGCGTCGTGCGCTGCCCGCGCAAGCTGCCCATCACCACCTTGATGCACGGCCTGGCGGCCTATTCGCACCGCCTCGGCCTGGCGCCGAAGATGCAGCCGACGCGCGACTTCTCGCTGCGCTTCTTGGGCAACTTCGCGCGCGCCGGGCGCGTCAACGAATTGAAGCTCACGCTCGGCCTGTATTTCAAGGACGGGTTCGCGGCGGGTGTGCGCCGCGGCTGGGAGATGCGTCACGTCGGCCTCGGGCTGCTGCGCTCGAAGCGCCTGAACCCCTTCGAGCTCTTCCGCGGCCACCGCTGCAAGGACGCGAAGGGCATCCAGGCGATGCTGGCCAAGGCCCAGGAGATCGAGGCGCGGCGCAGGAAGCAGGCCTAGACTGAGAGACAGGAGACACGGGCGATGGCGAAAAAGAACTACGCGTTCTACCCGGGCTGCTCGTCGCAGTTGAAGGCCTCGGCGTCGAACTACAGGGTCTCGGTGAACTCGATGTGCCGCACGCTGGACATCACCCTCACCACGATCCCCGACTGGAACTGCTGCGGCGCCTCGATCAGCTACGCCGGCGCGGGCGAGCTCACGCGCCACGTGCTCAATGCGCGCAACTTCGCCCTCGCCGAGAAGCATCTGCCGGGGCAGGACGTGGTCGCCACCTGCGCCGCCTGCTGGCTCAACGCGCGCGAATCGAAAGAGAAGCTCGGCATCGACCGCGATTTCCTGGCCGACGCGAACGAAGCCCTGAAGGAGGCCGGGCTCGAATACAAGGGCAAGACCGAGATCAAGCACATGGTCGAGGTGCTGATCGAGGATTTCGGCTACGAGCAACTCGCAAAGCCCGTGGTCAAGCCGCTGGCCGGCATCAAGTTCGCGGGCTATGTCGGCTGCCAGACGAACCGGCCTTTCGGCATCGCCGGCGAATCCTTCGAGAACCCGAAGTATCTCGACAAGCTGGTCGAGACGGTGGGCGGCGAGCCCGTCGCCGCTTACGACCAGAAGGTCACCTGCTGCGGCGGCGCGCTCGCGTTCTCGGAACCCGAGAAGAGCCAGAAGCAGATCCGCGACATCGTCGAATCGGCCTACGACCACGGCGCCGAGATGATCGTCACCCCCTGCCCGCTGTGCCAGGCCAACGTCGAGGTCTACCAGTCGGAGATCAACCGCAAGCAGGGCACGAAGCTCGACATGCC
>JAGWTS010000223.1 GCA_028868875.1 Burkholderiales bacterium
TGATCCACGTCTTCACCCACGACAGCATCGGCCTGGGCGAAGACGGGCCGACGCACCAGAGCGTGGAACATGCGGCTTCGCTGCGCCTGATCCCCAACCTCGAGGTCTGGCGCCCCTGCGACGCGGCCGAGACCGCCGTCGCCTGGAGCCTGGCGCTCGAGGCCGCCGACCACCCGAGCGCGCTGCTGCTCTCGCGCCAGAACCTGCCGCCGCAGACGCGCACGGCGCAGCAGCTGGCCGATGTGCGCCGCGGCGGCTACGTGCTCGGCGAGCGCGAAGGCGCCTGGGCGGTGATCCTCGCCACCGGCTCCGAGGTCGGCCTCGCGATGGCGGCGCAGGGCTTGCTGGACGCGCGCGGCATCGCGGTGCGCGTGGTCTCGATTCCTTCGTCGACGCTGTTCGACCGCCAGGACAAGGCCTGGCGCGAGGGCGTGCTCGGCCGCGGCCTGCCGCGCTTCGGGGTCGAGGCCGGCGTCACGCGCTGGTGGGGGCAGTACGGCTGCGTGGCCGCGCTCGGCGTCGACGGCTACGGCGAATCCGCGCCCGCGGCCGCGGTGTTCAGGCATTTCGGCCTCACTGCCGAAGCGCTGGCCCAGCTCGTCGAAAGCCATGTCCGAGACGCGGCGCAGGCAGCCGGTTGAGATGGCGATCGAACTCATCAGCTTCGACCTCGACGGCACCCTGGTCGACACTGCGCCCGACATCGCCGAAGCCGCGAACCGCACCCTCGCGCAGTTCGGCATCGCCTGCCGGCCGCAGGCCGAGATCACGCGGCTCATCGGCAACGGCTCGCGCCAGCTTCTGCTCGGCCTGCTGGCGCGGATCTTTCTCGACCAGCCCCAGCTCGCCGAGCGCGTCCACGCCGAGGAAGCGCTGGCCGCATTCGACCACCACCTGAGCGAGACCATCGGCCATGCCGGCCGGGCCTACCCCCGCGCGCGCGAAGCCTTGACGGCGCTGCGCAAGGCCGGGCTGCGCCTGGCCTGCGTCTCGAACAAGGAATTGCGCAACGCCCACCGCGTGCTCGTCGCGGCGCGCCTGGACGACTTGTTCGAGCTCCTGGTGGCGGGCGACTCGCTGCCGCAGAAAAAGCCGCATCCAAGCGTGCTGCGCTACGTCGTCGACACCTTGCATGCGGACCCACGCTGCGCCGCCCACGTCGGCGATTCGGCGATCGACGTGATGGCCGCGCGCAACGCCGGCATCGCCGCCTGGGCCGTGCCTTATGGCTACAACGGCGGCCAGCCGGTCGCCGAGTCCCGGCCCGACCGCCTCTTCGCCGGCCTGAAGGAACTCGCCGACCAGGTGCTCGGCGAGCGTGCGCCGACCGCGCCGCGCGCCTCGGGGGCCGCGCCGACGTTCGGCCTCCGCAGCCCGGCGCCGCGCGCCGCCGATTGATACTTTCCAGGTCGCCTGGAACCCACGAGGAGCCGCGCCATGCGCCAGAGCACCGTCATCGCCCCCAGCATCCTCTCGGCCAACTTCGCGCGCCTCGGCGACGACGTGGCCGGTGTCGTCGAAAGCGGCGCCGACTGGGTCCACTTCGACGTGATGGACAACCATTACGTGCCCAACCTGAGCTTCGGTCCGATGATCTGCGAAGCGCTGCGGCCCTTCGCCGCTCACGCCATGATGGACGTGCACCTGATGGTCGAGCCGGTCGATGCGCTCGTCGTGCCGTTCGCGAAGGCCGGCGCCGGCCTGATCAGCTTCCACCCCGAGGCGAGCCACCACGTCGACCGCACGCTGGCGCTGATCCGCGAGCAAGGCTGCAAGACCGGCCTCGTCTTCAACCCGGCAACGCCGCTGGCCTGGCTCGACCATTTGATGGACAAGCTCGACCTCGTGATGCTGATGGCGGTGAACCCGGGCTTCGGCGGCCAGGGCTTCATCGCCTCGACCCTGGACAAGCTCGCCGAGGCGCGCCGGCGCATCGACGCCTACGAGCAGCTGAGCGGCCGCACGATCCGCCTCGAGGTCGACGGCGGGGTCAAGACCGACAACATCGCCGCGATCGCCGCCGCCGGCGCCGACACTTTCGTCGCCGGCTCGGCAGTGTTCGGCAGCCAGGACCGGCGCGCCACGATCGCGGCGCTGCGCGCGGCCGCCGAGGCCAGCCGGGAACCCTGACGAAGCCGCACCCGGCCGCCGCAGGGCCCGCAAGCCCCGCCGCCGCCGCCGCCCCGCCCTCGGCCTCGGCCTCGCAGCGCCAGCGCCAGCGCCGCATCAGCCTGACACCTGGACCAAGAGGCAGCGCCATTCGAATCAGTATTGCAAATAGGAGGCATTCGCAATAAGATTCGTACTCCTACATTCCAGCAAGCCGCCATGGTCCCGTTTCGATTCCTGCTCGCGATCCTCGCCCTGCTCGCCGCCGGCCTGGGTTGCGCCCGTGCTGCCGAGCCGGAAATGCAGCTTGCCATCAAGAACCACCGCTTCGAACCCGCCGAGCTCAAGGTTCCGGCGGGCCAGCGCATCAAGCTCGTCGTGCACAACCAGGACGCCACGGCAGAGGAGTTCGAGAGCTATACCCTGAATCGCGAGAAGGTCGTTCCCGGGGGCGCGAAGACGACGATCTACATCGGCCCGCTGACCCCCGGCCGCTACGCCTTCTTCGGCGAGTACAACCAGGCCACGGCGCAGGGCGCCGTCATCGCCGAATAAGCGGAGCGCAGTCGCCATGTTCATAACGGCGCTCATCGTGTTTCGGGAATCGCTCGAAGCCGCACTTTTCGTCGGCATCGTCGCCGCCGCGACCCAAGGCCTGATGGGCCGGGCGCGCTGGCTCGCGGCCGGCGTCGGGGCCGGCGCGCTCGGCGCCATCGCCCTCGCCCTGATGGCGGGGCAGCTCAGCGACTGGCTCGACGGACTCGGGCAGGACGTGGTCAACATCGGCGTCTTGTCGCTGGCCCTGGTCATGCTGCTCTGGCACTGCATCTGGGTCACGACCCATTCCCGCGAAATGGCCGCCGGCGCGAAGCGGCTCGGGCAATCGGTGCAGGACGGCAGGCGCCCGCCCTGGGCCCTGCTCATCGCCGTGGCCCTGGCCGTCCTGCGCGAAGGCGCCGAGACCGTGCTCTTCGTCGGCGGCTCGCTCACCGGCGCCGGCCCGACGCCGCCGGGCGCGGCCCTTGCGGCCGGTCTGCTCGGCCTCGCCGGCGGTGCCGGCGTGGGCGTCGTCATCTACGCCGGCCTGGCCCGCATTCCCGCGCGCCACATCTTTGCGGTCACCAACCTGCTCGTCGCCCTGCTGGCCGGGTCGCTGGCGAGCCAGCTGGCGCGGGCCCTCGCGCAGGCGGGGTTCCTCGAGCTCGGCAGCCGCACGCTTTGGGACAGTTCGCGCTGGCTCGCCCCCGATTCCACGCTCGGCACCCTGCTGCATGCGCTCGTGGGCTACGACGCACGCCCTTCACTGGCGCAATTGACGGCCTACGCCGGCGTGCTGCTGGCGATCTACGTCGGCACCCATCTGACTCGGCCCGCGCCCGCCGCTTCATAGCTCGAGCGCGCGGCGCCCGGCCGCATTCCTTTTTCAGTCCCTGGAGATCCTTCTCATGCGAACCCACCTCGAAGCGGGGGGGCTGGCCGCCCTCGCCCTGTCCTGTCTCGCCGCAGCGTCCCCGGCCCTCGCCGGCCCGGCCGACTATGTCTCCACGCCGATCGTCGAACAAGGCGAGCGCGAAATCGATTTCAAGGCAGGCACCGCGAAGCTGCCCGACGGCACCCGCGCGAGCGCCCAGTCCGTGGGCCTGGGCTTGGGCGTCAACAGCTGGTGGTTCACCGAGGCCTATGCCAAATGGCAGCACACGCCGGGCGACCGCAACCGCTTCGATGCCTGGGAATGGGAGAACAGGTTCCAACTCACCGAGACCGGCAAATATCCGGTCGACCTCGGCTTTCTGCTCGAGATCGAGCGCCCCAAGGACCGCAGCGAGGGCTACGAGTACCGCTGGGGCCCGCTGCTGCAGGCCGACCTCACGCCGAGGCTGCAGGGGAATCTCAACCTGCTCTTCGAAAAGCACATCCGGGCGAGCGAACCGAGCGCGGCGGAACTGGGTTACCAGTGGCAGCTGAAGTACCGCTGGCAGCCATCGCTCGAGTTCGGCGCCCAGGGCTTCGGCGACGTGGGCCCGTGGGACGATCCAGAGCCGAAGTCGCAGCAGCCGCACATCGCCGGGCCGGCGATCTTCGGCCGCATCGGGCTCGGCGGGCGCCAGGCGATCAAGTACAACGCCGGCCTGCTCTTCGGACTGACCGACGGCGCGCCGCGCCAGACCTTGCGGCTGCAGGCGGAGTTCGAGTTCTAGCCACCGGGTCCCGGCAAGGGTTCCAGCCCGGGGGTTCTAGGGCGCGCGCCCGGCGCGCCAGGCCTGCGGCGTGGCGCCGAAATGGCCGCGGAAGCTGCGGCAGAAATAGCTCGCGGTCGTGAAGCCGCAAGCCCAGGCGACCTCCTTGCCCGACAGCGCCGGGTCGCCGAGCAGGCGCGCTGCGCGCTCCATGCGCTGGCGCACGATGAAGGCGGACAGCGCCTCGCCGGTCGTGCGCCGGAAGAGGTGCGACAGATAGTCCGGCGTGCAGCCCGACTGGGCGGCCAGGCGGCGCACGCTCAGGCTGCTGTCGCCGAGCTGGTTCTCGATCAAGCGGCGCACCTGCGCGACCAGCGCCGGCTCGGGGAGCACATGAGCATCGGGTTCGTCGAGCGCGCGCAGCGCCCCGGCGCAGGCAGCGGCGACGAGCGCCCGGCGCTGCGCGGTGGCCCAGGGCGAAGCCGGCGCGGCGTCCGCGGCGCCGAGCCGGGCCGCATCGCGCAACCAGTCGTGCACGAGGGCCGACTGCGGATGGTGGCGGGACTCCAGATGCAGGATGCCCGGACGCCCCGCCGACGCCTCGTGGGCGAGATGGCAGCACAGCGTCGCCCCTTCGGCGTACAGCACCAGGTTCGAGAAGGGCTCGCCGCCGCCCGCTGCGCCGACCCGCTCGGCATGCTGCAGGCGCGGCGGCAGCAGCAGCGCCGAGCCCGACTGCAGCCGCAGTCCGTGCCGGGGAAAGCGGAATTCGGTCCAGCCGCCAACCTGCAGAAACAGCTCGGGGGCGAGGTGGAAGTGGCCGGCCGCGCGCGCCAGATCGCTGCCCGGAGCCGGGCCCGCCGGAACCTCGAGCGCGAGCCGGCCGTCGAGCGCGCGGGCGATGAAATCCTGCAGCACCGCGCGCAGCCGCTGCGCCTGGCCGGGCGCGCTGCGGCGCTCGCCCAGACGCCCGGCCACGGCCGCTGCGGGCCGGGAATCGGGACTCGGGTTTATTCGCATCTTTCAAAGAAATCTGGCAGCGGCCGCGCTTGATGCGCCGCCCGCACTCTTTTATCTTTCCAGGCGAATCGACCATCCACCTCGAAAGGCTGCCATTGTGAAGACGGACCGGCTTTCTGTCATCGTCTGGAACGAATACCAGCACGAACGCGAGAACCCCGCGGTGCGCGCGATCTACCCCGAAGGGCTGCACCAGTGCATCGCCGACGGCCTGCGCGACACGCCTTCAGCGCTGCCCGGCGCGCGGCCGCTGACGCTGGGCACGGCGACGTTGGACGAGCCCGAGCACGGCCTGTCGGAAGAGCGCCTCGAAGCCTGCGACGTGCTCGTCTGGTGGGGCCACAAGGCGCATGCCAAGGTCGACGACGCGGTGGTCGAGCGCGTGCAGCGCCATGTGCTCGCGGGCATGGGCCTCGTCGTGCTGCACTCGGGCCATTTCTCGAAGATCTTCCGCCGCCTGCTCGGCACGAACTGCTCGCTCAAATGGCGCGAGGCGGCGGAGAAGGAACGGCTCTGGGTCGTCGAGCCTTCGCACCCGATCGCGGCCGGCCTGCCCGAGCATTTCGAACTCGCGAATGAAGAGATGTACGGCGAGCGCTTCGACGTGCCGACGCCCGAATCGACGGTCTTCATCTCCTGGTTCGAAGGCGGCGAGGTCTTCCGCTCCGGCCTGTGCTGGCAGCGCGGCCACGGCCGGCTGTTCTATTTCCAGCCTGGCCACGAGACCTACCCGACCTACTACGACCCGAACGTGCGGCGCGTCCTCGCCAACGCCGTGCAATGGGCGGCACCGCGCGTGCGCATCGCCGACCGATGCCCGCGCGTGGAGCCCCTCGAGACCTTGTCGGTGAAGGCAGGGACATTCGGCAGCGCCGGCATCGTCCAGCGCGCGGAGGATCTGCAATGAGCGCGCCGGCCTTGCCGAGGGCTCATTCCCGCTCGGGCGGCCCGGCCGCAGGCCTTAGGGGGCACCAGTGAGCGCGCCGGGCCGCGCCCAGGCGCTCAACCGGGAAGCGCGCAGCGCGCAGGATCCGGCACCCGCACGCCTGCGCGTCGGCGTCGTCGGCCTGGGCATCGGCCGCAAGCACATCCAGGGCTGGCGCGAGCACGCCGGAGCCGAGGTCGTCGCGATTGCCGACCCCGATGCCGGGCGCCTGGAGGCGGTCGGCGCCGAGTTCGGCATCGAGGCCCGCTACCCCAGCGCGGCGGCGATGCTCGCGGCCGGCCCGCTCGACGTGGTCAGCGTCTGCACGCCCAACAAGTTCCACCTCGAAGTGGCGCTCGCCGCCTTCGAAGCCGGCGCCCATGTGCTGTGCGAGAAGCCGATCGCGCTGAACGCCGACGAAGGGCAGGCCATGGTCGACGCCGCGCGCCGCGCCGGCCGGCGCCTGATGATCAACTTCTCGTACCGTTTCTCGGCGGCGTCGCGCGGGCTCAAGGCCCAGGTCGATGCCGGCGTCTTCGGCGACTTCTATTTCGGCCGCAGCGTCTGGCATCGCCGGCGCGGCCTGCCCGGATTCGGCGGCTGGTTCGGCACCAAGGCGCTGTCCGGTGGCGGGCCGCTGATCGACCTCGGCGTGCACCGGCTCGACCTCGCACTGTGGTTGATGGGCCACCCGAAGCCGGCCTGGGTGCTGGGCAGCACGCACGACCCGATCGCGCGCGCGCTCGCCGAGCAATCGGGCAAGACCTTCGACGTCGAAGACCTCGCCGCGGCGCTGATCCGCTTCGACAACGGCGCGACGCTGGTGCTCGAAGCCTCGTGGGCGGCGAACATCCAGGAGGCCGAGCAGATCGAGACGCGGCTCCTCGGTACCGAAGCCGGGCTCGTGCAGAAAAACCTGAACGAAGGCTACGAGTTCGACGCCCACATCTTCACCGAGCGCCACGGCGCCGCGCTCGACATCCACCTGCACCCGCCGGCGCAGCCGGCACCCTCGGGCATGCACGACTTCGCCCAAGCCATCCTCAGCGGCGAGCCGCATCCGGCGCCGGGCGAGGACGGGCTGGTCGTGATGCAGATCCTCGACGCCATCTACGCCAGCGCGCACAGCGGCGAGCCGGTGCGCATCGGCTGAAGACCGGCCCCCGCTCCTGCTCGGCCGCACCGCCAAGGCACGGCCGAGCCCGGTGCGCATTGACGAAGCCGGCGCGCGCGCATACGGTGGCGGGAGCCGCCCGGCAGCGCTGCGTCGCAGCGGCGGGCGCCTTCGAGGGGGCCGGGCATGAATCCCGCAACACCGCTGGCCGGGCTCGAATGGGCCCGACTCCTGCTGCTTCCCGCGATCGGCTTTCTTGCCGGGCTGGCCGCGCAGTGGTTCCTGCAGGAGCGCAAGTCGCGCGACGAGCTGCAACGCGCCCTCGCCGCCGAGCGCGCCCAGGCCTTGCGGCAGCTCTGGGAGCTGACTTCGCTTCCGCCCGAGCTCACGCGGCTGGGAGCGCAAAGCGCCGTGCCGGCCGCGCTGCGCGAGCGCATCGACCGCGCGATCCTCGCCTGGTACACCGAGCAGGCGGGCGCCCTGTATCTGTCTTGGCCGGCCACCCAGGCGCTGTTTCGCCTGCTCGACCGGCTGCGGGACGCGGCCTGCCGCAAGCCCGAACTCGAATCCTCCGTCTCGAGCCTGCGCACGCGGCTCAAGCACGACTGCGGGATCTACTCGTCGCGCGAGATGCGGCGGTCGCTTGCCCGGCCAAGGCCGGCGCCCTGGGCCGCAGAGACCGAGGACGACGGGTATTGAGCGCCGGCTGGGCCGCCGCCTTGCGCGGCCACGCTCTTGACGCTCTTGAAGTTCCGAAGCACCCGCTTCGTGATCAGGGCCGGCGGCGCATGTAGCGTTGAAGCTGGACGATCGCTTCCTGCATCGGATTGGCGCAGGTGGCAGATTCCTTCTTGCACTCCACGACCGCGAGCGGCATGCCGTTCGCGAACAGCACGATGTCGGACACGATGAACTCGCGCACGCAGCCCGGCGTGGCGACGCGGAACTGGTTGATGGCGTGGAAGCGGTTGCGCTCGGGGTGGCGGAAGTCGATCCGCTTCAGCACCAGGTCCGCCTCGCCTGTGGCCTCGTTCACGTCCACCTGCGCCTTCAACAGCAGCTCGTGCACGGCCTGGTTGGCTTCCAGCAGCGTGCGCTGCGGCTGGGGGAAGAGCTGCGACTCGAGCTCGTCGAGCTGGCGCCCGGCAAGCCAGGGCGATCCGTTGGGCAAGGTAGTGAGGGCGCGCCGCGACTCGCGGAATACGGCGGGCAGTCACCAGGGCCAGAAGCTCGGGCGCAGGCTGGGCGCGGCGTCCTGCGGCAGTTGCAGGCCCTGGTCGATGACGGTCCAGCCCTGCGCTGCCAACTGCTGCAGGAACGGTCGCTCGACTTCGGTGTATTCGCTCATCGTCGTGCCCGGATGCGTCGGCCTTCATCCCGGCGCGGCCTGCCAGTCTTCGACCTGCAGGCCCGGCACGCGCGCGAACTCGCGCAGGTTGTGCGTCACCAGCGTCAGCCCGCGCGAGCGGGCATGGGCGGCGATGAGCAGGTCCAGGCTGCCGATGAGGGTGCCGACGCGTTCCAGCGTGGCGCGGATGTCGGCATAGTGCGCGTCTGCCGGCTCGTCGAAGGGCAGCACCGCGAGCGCCGCCAGCAACTGCTCGACCCGCTGCGTGAGCAGCGCCGAACCCTTGCGCTGCGCGCCGAAGCGCAGTTCGCAGGCAACGACGATGCTGGTGCACGCCGCATCGGGCGCCTGCGCGGCCAGCCGCCCGGCCAGCGGCCCGCCCGGGTTGCGGATCAAGTCGGACAGCGCGTTCGTGTCCAACATCCAGGCCGGCTCGGCCATCAGAGGTCGGGCCGCTGCTGGGGTGGCAGGTCTTCCACTTCGGGCAGGCCTTCGTCCAGCGGCGTCCACGACGCCAACAGGTCCAGCAGCCGGTTCTTGCGGATCGGCGTGAGGATGAGGCGGTCGCCTTCCTTGCGCATCAGCACCTCGGTGCCTTCCAGCTCGAATTCACGCGGGATGCGCACGGCCTGGTTGCGGCCGTTGCGGAACAACGAGGCATGGCGCTCTGTCACGGCTGGCTCCTGAGGGTTGGATGGCATATTTTTTAGCATATGCCATTGACAGGATGACCGTCAAGCCGAGGCGCCGAAGCGGCCGCGGTCAGCCGCTGAGGGGTTCGTATACGTCGACCTGGGTGTCGGGAAGTTCCGCGAGGGCAGCTTCGATGGCCAGCCGCACATCGGGCCGCGCGAGTCCGCCCACCCTCGGCACGGATCCGGGCCTGGCGCTGTTCGAACAGGTCGCTGGCGCGCTTCAGGAACAGCACGCCGAAGACGTATTGCTTGTACTCGCTGGCGTCCATGTTGCCGCGCAGTTCGTCGCAGGCGGTGAGCAGCAATTGCTCCAGGCGGGCCAGGATCAGGCGTTGGTAGGGCATGCGGTGGGCCGGATCGGGGCGGAAGGCTCGGGGGGCCGATTCGCTCAGGGCCCCGGCGCCGCTTCGTCGGTGCGGGCGATGCGCGCTGCTGGCGCCTGCAAGGCCGCCGAGAGCATGCTTCCCGGCGCGTCCTGGAATCGATCCCCTGGTGCCGGCTGTCCGAATCGAACGGACGACCTTCCGCTTACAAGGCGGGTGCTCTACCAACTGAGCTAAGCCGGCGCTGGCCGCCCATTCTAGGAGCGGCGC
>JAGWTS010000551.1 GCA_028868875.1 Burkholderiales bacterium
GCCACGGCCATCATCTCCTCGTCGACGCACCAGTCGACGAAGGCCTTGCGGCGTTCGTCGTTCTCGGCTTCGTAGCCCATGCTGGTCCAGACGTCGGTCGTCACGAGATGGGCGCCGGCGCAGGCTTCGAGCGGGTGGTTGAAGACCTCGTAACAACTCGAGTCGCGGATGCCCGCCACCTGGGGGTCGACCTCGTAGCCGCTGGGTGTGCTCAGGTGCACCTTGAAGCCCAGGATCTCGGCCGCCTGGAGCCAGGTGTTGGCCATGTTGTTGCCGTCGCCGACCCAGGCCACGACCTTGCCGCGGAGGCTGCCGCGGTGTTCGATGAAGGTGAAGACGTCGGCCAGCACCTGGCAGGGGTGGTATTCGTTCGTCAGGCCGTTGATCACCGGCACGCGCGAATGCGCGGCGAAGGTCTCGATCTTGGCCTGCTCGTAGGTGCGGATCATCACCAGGTCGACCATGCGGCTGATGACGCGCGCGCTGTCCTCGATCGGCTCGGCGCGGCCGAGCTGGCTGTCGCCCGTGGTCAGGTGCACGACCGAGCCGCCCATCTGGTACATGCCGGCCTCGAAGCTCACGCGCGTGCGCGTGCTCGCCTTCTCGAAGATCATGGCCAGCGTGCGGTCCACCAGCGGCTGATAGCGCTCGTAGTTCTTGAAGCGCTTCTTGATCGTCTGCACGCGCTCGAAGAGGTAGTCGTACTCCTCGGCGCGCAAGTCCTTGAACTGCAGGAAGTGCTTCATCAGCTTGTCCCCGGGTTTCATGATTCGGCGAGAAAGCCCTTGATCAACGGCACGACGATGGCGGCGATCTGGCGCGCTTCGTCGGCGCTGAGAATAAGCGGCGGCAGCAGGCGCACGACGCGCTCGGCGGTCACGCTCATCATCAGCCCGGCCTCGGCGGCGCGGCGCAGCAGCACGCCGCAAGGGCGGTCGAGCTCGATGCCCAGCATGAGCCCGGCGCCGCGGATCTCGACCACGCCTTCGACATCGGCCAGGCCCGCTTCGAGCGCGCCGCGCAGCACCGCGCCGCTGGCCGCGGCGTTCTCGAGCAAGCCGTCTTCCTCGATGATGCGCAGGGTCTCGACCCCGGCGCGCATCGCCAGCGGGTTGCCGCCGAAGGTCGTGCCGTGGTTGCCCGGGGCGAAGACGTTGACCGCCTTCTTGCCGACGACGAGCGCGCCGATCGGCACGCCCGAGCCCAGGCCCTTGGCCAGCGGCATCACGTCGGGCACGATGCCGGCCCATTGGTGGGCGAACCACTTGCCGGTGCGCCCGAGCCCGCACTGCACCTCGTCGAGCATGAGCAGCAGATCGCGTTCGTCGCACAGCCGGCGCAAGCTGCGCAGGTACTCGGCGTGGGTCGGGTTGATGCCGCCTTCGCCCTGGATCACTTCGAGGAAGACGGCGACGAGGTTCGGGTTGCCGCGCACCGCGGCCTCGACCGCGGCGAAGTCGTTCAAGGGCACGCGCACGAAGCCTTCGACGAGCGGGCCGAATCCTTCCTGGATCTTCGGGTTGCCGGTGGCCGAGAGGGTCGCGATCGAGCGGCCGTGGAAGGCCTTCTCGTAGACCACGATCTCGGGCCGCTCGATGCCGCGGTCGTGGCCGTACTTGCGCGCGATCTTGATCGCCGCCTCGTTCGCTTCGAGTCCCGAGTTGCAGAAGAAGGCTCCTTCGAGGCCGCTGATGCGGCACAGGTGCGCCGCCAGCTGCTCCTGCAGCGGCACCTCGTAGTAGTTGGAGCAGTGCATCATGCGCGCGACCTGCTCCTGCAGCGCCGGCACCAGCTTCGGGTGGCCGTGACCGAGCGTGTTGACGGCGATGCCGGCGAGCCCGTCGAGGTACTTTCGGCCCTCGGTGTCCCACAGCCAGCAGCCTCGGCCGTAGGCCAGCGCGATCGGCAGGCGGCCGTA
>JAGWTS010000224.1 GCA_028868875.1 Burkholderiales bacterium
TGTCGCCGACGCTCTCGGAATCGGCACGGCCGAACTTCAGCGCGAACAGCGACACCGAGCGCTCCCAGAAGATGGTGTCGGTGTAGCGCGCCGCGCCCTCGCGCGCCGGGTTCAGGTACAACGGCTTGTCGTAGCCGCGCTCGGCCTTCCACTTCTCGATCGCGTCGGCGCTCACGCGCTTGCCGCCGAGGTTCAGCCGCGCCATGTCGTCGGGGGTGTTGACGCTGAAGAACAGGACGAAGGTGATCAGGTTGACGCCGACCAGCACCAGCACGGCGTAGACGAGGCGGCGCACGAGGGTGTCGAACATGGTCAGCCCGCCAGCACCTGGCCGCGCGCGTTGGTGCGCTCGCGCCGGCGCAGGCTGCGCCGCAGGCCCCAGGCCAGGGCCAGCGCGGCGCCGGCCATCAGCCCCAGCGGCCACCATTGCGGACGGTTCCAGGCCTTCACCCGCGCCACCCTCTCGGCCACGTCCAGCCGCAGGTAGCGGCCCTGGTCGCGCACCAGGACCGCGGGCTTGGAGTTGTGGACCCAGTGCTGGACCGCGGCCGAGGTGTAGGGGAAGAAGCCCATGGTCCAGGGCGCATCGCGCTGGACGATCGCGACCATGCGGTCGATCAGGGCCTGCTTTTCGGGCCCGTTCGGCAAGGTCTTCATGCGGTCGAAGAGGCGGTCGTATTCGGGGTTCGAGTAGTTGGAGGTGTTCTCGCCGTCGTACTTCGTCTTGCCGGCCTGGGTCGTGAGCAGGAACAGGAAGTTCTCGGCGTCGGGGTAGTCGGCATTCCAGCCGAGCCAGAACACCTGGTACCGGCCTTTGCGCACCTTGTCCTGGAACTGGTTGTTGTCGGTGGCGCGCACCTCGAGCTGGATGTCGATCTTCGCGAACTGGCGCACCACCCAGTCGATCTCGGGCTTGCGCTCGGGCGTCATCGGCGCGTAGAAGTCATAGTTCAGCACCAGCGGCCGGCCGGTCGCGGCGTCGCGGCCCCCGGGGTAGCCGGCCTCGGCCAGCAGGCGCTTGGCGTCGGCGATCGGGCGGCGCACGATGCGGCCGTTCAGCACCTCGTGGGTCACCGGGTCGACGCCTGCGAGCGTGCCTTCGCGCGAGCCGAAGATGCCCGGCGGCAGCGGGCTCATCGCGGCCTGGCCGGCCTTCTTCGGGAAGATCTTCGAGTACTCGTCCCAGTCGATCGCGATCGAGATCGCCTGGCGCAACTTGCGCTTGCGCTCGCGCTCCTCGGCGCTGCCGGTGTCGCCGAGCACCGGGTCGAGCATGTTGAAGCCGATGAAGTAGGTGTTGACGTCCGAGCCCTGGTCGAGGCGGAAGCCCTTGGCCCGGTACTCGCGGCGCACCGCCTCGCTGTCCTGCATCGCGACGCGAAAGCTCATGCCGGTGTCGGTGCGCTCGAACACCTCGACGTCGTAATAGCCCTGGCGGAACTTCGCCTGCATCGGCACGCCTTCGCGCTCGACCGTGGCGACGATGCGGTCGATGAAGGGCGTGGGCTTGCCGCAGTCGTCGAGCAGGCCGGCCTCCCTGTCGCCGGGCATGCCTTCGCAGGGATAGGGCACGCCGCGGTAGTTGGGGTTGCGCTGCATGACGATGCGCCGGTCCTTGACGTAGTCGACCAGCATGTACGGCCCGGTGCCCACCGGCCAGGTGTCCAGCGAGAGCCCGCGCCCGGCCATCCCGGGCTGGGCGTAGAACGCATCGGCCTCCCAGGGAATCGGCGCCATGAAGGTCATCTGCATCCAGTAGCTCCACTGCGGGTACTTGCCCTTGATGCGGATGCGCAGCAGGTATTTTTCCGGCGCGCTGGCGCCCGCCAGCGGCCAGCGGCGGAAGTCGAGGAAGGGCTTGTCCAGGCTGGAGCGGTCGCGCCCCTGCAAGAGCTTGGCGTCCTCGCGCTTGACGAGTTCGCCGTACTCCTTCAGGCCCACCACGTACTCGGCGAAGGTGCTGAAGATCGGCGCCGTGATGCGCGTCGTCGCCTGGCGCTTCAATGCATAGACGAAGTCCGCGGCGACCAGCTCGCGCGTGCCCTGGTGCTCGAAGTCCAGCGGCGTGCGCCGGCTGCCGAGATCGCCGGGCTTCATGTGGTGGTAGTAATAGCGGCCCTGGGCGTCGCGCGCGAACGCGGGGTGGGGCTGGAAGAAGATGCCGGGGCGGATCGGCACGTCGTAGACGCTTTCAGCGACCGCGTCGGCGGGCGCGTCGGCGGGCAGCACCTGGCCGTTCTTGCCGATGTAGCGCGGCTCGACGACCGCGGCCGCCGACTTGGGCACGAGCTGGAACGGCCGCTTCAGGTAGTGGTAGCCGTAAGGCGGCTCGTAGATCTGGTAGGTGAAGGGCGTGTCGTTGGACCAGTACGAGGCCGTCGGGTCGAGGTGGCGCGGCGTGCTGTCGATCATTGCCGTGTAGAGGGTGTTTCCCGCCTCGGCGCCATCGGGCCAGGGGTTGTTGTTGCAGCCGGCGACGAGCCCGGCCAGCGTCGCCACGAGCAGCCACGCCAAGCCCCGGCCCAGCGCGTCGGAACCCCAGCGGCCGGCCCGGCGCAGGCGGCCGCCCACGCCGCCCGGCCGCGGCCTCGAAAGCCCGGCCTGCTTCACCAGCCGATGAGCACGTCGCGCCCGTCGACGACGAGCCGCGCCTTCGCCCCCACCGGCAGCGACACCTTGGTCGGCACATGGCCGAAGGGCAGGCCCGTGAGCACCGGCACCGCGGTCTGCTCGCGCAGCCTGGCGATGGCGCTGCGCAGGGTGTAGCCGCGGTCCAGCGGCGAAGGCTTCCAGCCGCTGAAGGCGCCGAGCACGACCGCCTTCTGGGCTCCGATGACTCCCGCCTGCAGCAGCTGCAGCAGCATGCGCTCGACCCGGTAGGGATGCTCGTTGACGTCTTCGAGGAAGAGGATGCCGCCCTTCACGCGCGGCCAGTGCGGCGTGCCGAGCAGCGACAACAGCACCGTGAGGTTGCCGCCCCAGAGCGTGCCGCGCCGGTCGAGGCCGTCGAAGCCGGCTTCGGTGCGAAAGCCCAGGGCCTCGAGCTCGCCGCTCATGGCCTCGCGGAAGCAGTCGACCGTCACGTCGTCGAGGCCGCCGTCTTCGTCGGCGCGGCCGAAGTCCTCGAGCGCGAGCGGCCCGGCCCAGCTGCGCGCGCCGCCATGGGCGAGCAGGCCGAGCTGCAAGGCGGTGAGATCGCTGTGGCCGACCCAGCGCGTGCCGCGCTCGACGCTGCGCGCAAGCAGCGGCCAGTCGAGGGCGTCGAGCAGCCGCGTCAGCCCATAGCCGCCGCGGCTCGCGAGCGCGACCGAAGGCGCCGCGCCGGCGACGCGGTGCAGCGCCGCGAGCCGGGTCGCATCGTCGCCGGCGAAGCGCTGGCGCCGCGCGAGCGCGCTGGCGTCGAGCGTGACCTCGAAGCCGAGGCCGCTCAGCCGGCGCGCCGCCAGGCGCAAGGCCGCGGGCCGGGCGACGACCCCGGCGGCACTGAACAAATGAAGTGTGCTCACGCGGATCCCCTGCGCGCTGCGCGCTCGCGTCCGAGCGCTCGGCAGCGACCCGGCGCGCTCATCGCCGGTCCGCCTCGGGCGGCAGTTCGCTCAACTCGTGCGCCTCGCCCGCGGGAATGCCGGCGCCCTCGCGCTCGCGCGCCTGCGCGGCGCGGCGTTCGGCGAAGAAGCCGCGCAGCAAGGCGGCGCCCGATTCGGCCAGCACCCCGCCCAGGACTGCGGTGTGGTGGTTCAGGCGCGGCTCAGCGAACAGGTCGACGACCGAACCGGCGGCGCCGGTCTTGGGGTCGGGCGCGCCGAACACGACGCGCCTCAAGCGCGCGTGCATCAAGGCCATCGCGCACATGGCGCAGGGCTCGAGGGTGACGAAGAGCTCGCAGTCGGGCAGGCGGTAGTTCTCGACCAGCGCCGCCGCATGGCGCAGGGCGACGATCTCGGCATGAGCAGTCGGGTCGTGGGTCGTGATCGGGCGGTTGTAGCCGGTGGCGAGCACCTTGCCGTCGCGCAGGATCACCGCCCCCACCGGCACCTCGCCGACGAGCAAGGCGTTGTGCGCCTGGTCCAGCGCCAGGCGCATGCCGTATTCGTCGGCGGGTTCGGCCATCGCGGGCTACTGCGCGTCGGCCTCGGAAGCGCGCGCGGCCGCGCCCTTGGCGATGGCGTCGCTGATCTGGTCGGCCGCGGCCTGCGCGGCGTTGCGCGCCGGCTGCGAAGCGCCCGGCGCGGCGGCGGGTGTCAGGGCATGGAGCTGGTTGGCGGCGAGCTTCATCACGACGAAGACGACGATGAGCAGGGCGGCGATGGAAAACACGGCACGCATCGAGCGAGGATCCCTTTGCGGTGGAGTCCGGCCCACGGGCCCGACGATGCGGCGATTCTGCCTCGTCCGCCTGCGCGGCGGCGCACCGGGCTTTGCGAGCGTCGCGGGAGCGGCCCTCGGACCCGCGCCCCCGGCGCCTTCGCGCATCGAGCGACCGGCGCGGCGACCAGCGCGCCGCACGGCCCTGCCCTGCACCGACCCGGTCGCCGGGCATCGACTTCGATTCCCGGGCCGAGCTTGCGCAGCACCTTCCCAGGCTCAGGCCCCGCGGCCGCGCGGCGGTTCAGGAGCGGGCGCTGGCCACCGATGCAGCGCCCGGCGCGGTCTTTCGCAAGTGGACGCAATCCTGCGGCAGTGGCCGCCCGGCCGTACGAGGCGGCTGGGTGCCGACTCGCCCCTCACCCCGGCCAGCGCGCCGCATCGACGACGGGGAACTGGCCGCTGAAGCGGTCGAGCGAAGCAAGGAATCGCTCCAGCAAGCTCGCCTGGCCTTGCAACTGCAGGCGACCTTCGGCGAGGGCCTGCGCGGGCGCCAATCGAAGCTGCAGGAGGGCGTCGAGCGTTTTGCGGTCGGTGCCGATCGACAAGTCCGCCGCCGCCGGCGCATCCAGCTGCAGGCTGCTCAAGGCGCCGTTGGACAAGAGGCTGAGCCAGTGCTCGCCGCTGTCGCTGAAGTGCCAGCCGAGGCTGAACGCAAGCCCTTCGACCTGGGGCGCGTTCAGGCGCACGGCGGCGGCATCGAAGAGCAGCTCGGTGCTCAGCGCCGCCATCGAGGGCAGCCCGGCCGGGCCCGCCGGCGCGGGCGGCGGGCCTTCGCGGTATTCGCGCGCGGCGAGCAGGAAGGCATTGCGCCAGGTGGCCGATTCGGCCTGGAAACCCATCTGCTGATGCGCCGCCGCGGCCAGCTCGCGCGCGGCCCGGTTCGCCGGCTCGGCATAGACCAGGTGCGCGAGCACCTCGGCCACCCAGCGGAATTCTCCGCGCTCGAAGTCGGCGCGGGCGCGCGCAAGCACCGCGTCGGCGCCCCCCATGTAGGCCAGGTACTTGCGCGCCGCCGCCACCGGGGGCAAGGCGTGCAGGTGGGCCGGGTGCGCGTCGTACCAGCTCAGGTAATGCTGGTAGATCGCCTTGACGTTGTGCGAGACGGTGCCGTAGTAGCCGCGGGCATGCCAGCGCGCCCGCAGCGCGGCAGGCAGTTCGAATCCTTCGGCAATCTCGGCCGCCTTCAGCCCGTGGCTCATCAGGCGCACCGTCTGGTCGTGCAGCACGCGGTACAGGTCGCGCTGCTCGGCGAGGAAGCGGCAGGCCCGCTCAGGACCCCAGGTCGGCCAGTGGTGCTGGGCGAGGACGACCTCGGTGCGCGGGCCGTAGCGGTGCAAGGCCTTGTGGAGGTACTTCGACCAGGCCAGTGCGTCGCGTACCTGGGCGCCGCGCAAGGGGCACAGGTTGTGCAAGGTGTGGGTCGCGTTCTCGGCCAGGTTCAAGGCCCGCTCGGAAGGAAAGAAGAGATGCATCTCGGCCGGCGCCTCGGTCTGCGGCGTGAGCTGGAACTCGATCTCCATGCCGTCGATGCGATGCACCTCGTGCTCGTCCTGGATGTGGCGCGTGGGGGCGATCCAGCGCGACTTGCCGAGCGCAAGCGTCTTGCCGAGACCGGCGTCGACCTGGCCGTCGACACCCTTGGCCAGCGTGTGACCGAACTGGAACTGCGCCCGCCGCGCCATCGCCACGCCGCCGATCACGTTCTCGGCAACCGCATGGTGCATGAATCCGGCGGGAGCGATGACCTGGACGCGCCCGGCGCGCACCTCGGCTTCGTCGACGAGGCCGGCAACGCCGCCGAAATGATCGGCATGGCTGTGGGTGTAGATCACCGTGTGCAGCGTCCGGCTGCCGCGGTGGCTGCGGTAGAGCGCCCAGGCGGCCGCCGCGGTCTCGGTGCAGGTGAGCGCGTCGACGGCGATGACGCCGTGGTCGGTCTCGACGAAGGTGATGTTGGCGATGTCGAAGCCGCGCACCTGGAAGATGCGCTCGCTGACCTGGAACAGGCCGTGCACGCGGTTGAGCCTGGCCTGGCGCCAGAGGCTGGGGTTGACGGTGTCGGGCGCCGCCTCCGGGTCGAGAAAGCCGTAGGCCCGCAGGTTCCAGACCTCGCCACCGTCGGCGCGCCGCACCGCGGCGTCGGGCACGCTGCCGATGAAGCCGCGCCGCGCGTCCTCCTCGTCCTGCGCATCGGCCGCGGGCAGGCCACGCGCGACGAGGCGCTGGAAATCGACGGTGGCGGGGTGGGCGCAGGCGGGCGCGTTCATGCGGATCTCTCCTGGTGCGCGCGGCTTCATTGCCAGCGCAGCAGCCGGCGCTCCAGCCGCGCCATGCCCTTGGTCACGACCATGCCCAGGCCGGAGAGCAGGAACAGCAAGGCCATCACGCCGTCCATGTTGAAGTTGGACTGCAGATAGGCCAGGGTCTGGCCCAGCCCATGTTCGGCGGCCAGGATCTCGGCCCCGACGACGCCCAGCATCGAGAAGATCAGCCCCAGGCGCAGGCCGGAGAAGATCACCGGCACCGCCGAGGGCAGCGTGACCTTGAAGAACAGTTGGCGTGGGGTCGCGCCCAGCGAGCGGCTCAGGGTGAGGAAATCCTGCGGCACGCCGCGGATGCCGGCCACCGTGTTGGCCAGCACGATGAAGAAGCACAGGCTCGTGCCCATCGCGATCTTGGACCCCAGGCCGAGCCCGAACCAGAGCAGGAACAACGGTGCGAGGGCGAAGCGCGGCATCGCGTTGATCACCGTCAGGTAGGGCTCGGTCGCGGCCTCGGCGGCCGGCCATTGGGTGAAGACGAGTCCGAGGGCGATCGCCGCCAGCGCGCCCAGTACGAACGAAGCCAGGGTGCCGCCGACGGTGTAGCCGAGCTCGAGCCAGAGCTTGCCGTCGACGAAGAAGCCGTGCCAGAGATAGAGCAGGATCTGCGAAGGCTGGCCGAACAGCGCGCGCTCGAGCAGGCCGGCGCGGCTGGCCCATTCCCAGCCGCCGAAGAAGATCACGAGGAAGACCGCATGGCCGATGAGGCGCGGGCGACGTACGTTCATGCCGGCACCCCGGCGGACAAGGCCAGGCCCCGTTCGAGCTGCTCCCACACGCGCGAATAAAGCGCCAGGAAGGCCGCGTCGCGCTGCAGCTCGCGCACATGGCGCGGGCGCGGCAGGTCGATCGCCATGTCGGCGACGATGCGGCCCGGGTGCGCGCTCATCACCACCACGCGGTCGGCCAGCGCCACCGCCTCGGCCAGGTCGTGGGTGATGAAGACGACCGTGCGCCGGGTCTGGCCCCAGAGCTCGAGCAGCAGGTCCTCGAGCTGGATCTTGGTCTGGGCGTCGAGGGCGCCGAAAGGCTCGTCCATCAGCATCGCCTCGGCATCGAGGCAGAAGCCGCGCGCCAGCGCGCAGCGCTGGCGCATGCCGTGCGACAAGGCTTTCGGGTAGGCGTCGGCGAAGCGCCCCAGGCCCACCTGCTCCAGGGCGCGGCGCGCGCGCGACTGGCGCTCGGCCGCGCCGATGCCGCGCAACTCCATCCCGTAGCAGACGTTCTGCAGCGCCGTGCGCCAGGGGAAGAGGCAGTCGCGCGCCAGCGTGTAGGTCACCTTCGGGCTGCCGGCGCGCGGCGGCTCGCCGCCGATCGAGATGCGGCCCCGCTGCACCGGCAGCAGCCCCGTCAGATGGTTGAGCACGGTCGTCTTGCCGCAGCCGCTGGGGCCGACGAGGGCGACGAACTGGCCCGAGGCGATCTCCAGGCTCAGGTTGTCGACGGCGAGGACGCCGCCTTCGAATTCGACGCTCAGGTCCCGGATCGAGATCGCAGCCATCGGCGCGCCCTATCGCCCGGGGGCCTGGGGCCAGACGATGTCGGCGAGCGCGGGAACGGCCGCGAGCCGCTTCGTCTGCTTCAGGTAGGCGAGCGTCGCCTGCACGGCGGCGCGGCTCACGACCGGCGAGTAGGTGTGCAACTCCAGCGCCTGCTCGAGCGTGCGCCGCGCGATGAGATCGCCTTGCGGCATGTCGAACGCGAAATAGCTGGCCGAGATCTTCAGCACCTCGGCCTTGTTCGCGGGGTCGTTGACGAAGTCCGCGGCCCGCTTCGAGATCCTGGCCAGGGCCTGGGCGATCGCGGGCTGCCGGTCGACTTCGTCGGCGCGCATCACGAGGTCGGCGCCGGCGCCGTTCATCGCCTTCAGCAGGTCCGGCTTCGGCGCCGTCGCGGAGCGGAACACCATGCGGCACTGCTTCGTCAGCTCGCACATCACGCCCGCGGGCTCCCAGCTCACGATGGCGTCGACCTGGCCGGCGCGCAGCGCGGCGAAAGCCGTGTTGGGGGCGCCGACAGCGACATAGGTCACGTCGTCGGCCCGCATCCCGGCCTGCTCGAGCAGGAACGAGAAGAAGGACTCGGCGGCCGAGCCGCGCGAGGTGACGCCGATCCTGCGGCCCTTCAGATCCTGCATCTCGGCCGGATAGCCCTGGCCCTCATGCGGCATCGGCAGCGAGGCGGCGACGGCGACCTCGTTAATGTTCGTCACCGCCGCGCCGACCACGGCGCGCAGCCTGGAGCCTCGCATCACGGCTTCGGCGACGACCTCGACCGGCGTCATCGCGACGTCGATCGAGCCGCCGATCAAGGCCTGCAGGCCCAGCGGCGCGGCCGGGATCATCGTCAGCTTGCAGACGAGGCCCTCCTGCGCGCAATAGCCCTTGCTCGCGGCGACGCGGATCAGCAGGTTGCCCAGCCCCGGGTAATCCTGGAAGCGCACGACGGCCGGCGCCGCCGGGGCGGCCGCAGCGGCAAGCACCGGCGCCGCCGCACTGCTCAATGCAAGCCCGAACAACAAGGCGATGAAGCGCCTGCGCATAGCGGTTTCCTTCGTGGTGGACATCGGGTCGCCGGCGTTCTTGTCGTTCGGCCGGCGCGATGAAGGGATGCGGCCTCAGCCGGCGAGCAATTCCTTGGCGATCGTGTTGCGCTGGATCTCGCTCGTGCCGGTGAGCACGCGGTACATGCGCAGCATGCGGAACAGCCACTCGGCCCGGCTGCCTTGGACGATGCCGACGCCGCCGTGGATCTGCACCGAGCGGTCGGCGATGCGGAAAGCCGTCTCCGAGCAGAACAGCTTGGCCATCGAGGTCTCGGCGCGCGCGTCGACGCCGGCGTCGAGCGTGCGCGCCACGTCGAGCATCAGCGCGCGCGCGGCCTGCAGTTCGGTCGCCATGTCGGCCAGCATGTGGGCGATGGCCTGGAAGCCGCCGATCGCCTGGCCGAACTGGCGCCGCCGCGTCGCATGGGCGAGGGCATCGTCGAGCGCCAGGCGCGCCAGCGCGAGCATGGTCGGGCAATGCAGCAGGCGGTTCACCGCAATGCGCCCGATCGCCAGCGCCAGCCCGCGCCCCGGCTCGCCGATGCGGTTGGCGCCCGGGATGCGGCAGCCCTCGAGCACGATGTCGGCGGTGCTGCTCTGGCCCGCCATCGTCTTGTAGCCGCCTTCGATGCGA
>JAGWTS010000225.1 GCA_028868875.1 Burkholderiales bacterium
GCTGCCAGAACATCGACGACGACGACATCGCCGCGGTCGTCGCCGCGCTGCGCTCGGAATTCGTCACGCAAGGGCCGGCGGTGGTCGCTTTCGAGCACGCTTTTGCCGAGCGCCACGAGGTCGGGCATGCAGTGGCAGTGGCGAATGCCACAGCGGCGCTGCACATCGGCTGCCTGGCGCTCGGCGTGGGCCCGGGAAGCAGGGTCTGGACGAGCCCGAACAGCTTTCTGTCGTCCGCCAACTGTGCGCTCTTCTGTGGCGCCACAATCGACTTCGTCGACATCGACCCGCTAACGCGCAACCTGTCGGTCCAGGCGTTGCAGGCCAAGCTCGAGGCTGCTTCTGCTGCGGGTGCTCTGCCGCAGGTGCTGATCCCGGTGGATTTCGCCGGCCTTCCCGCCGATCTGCGCGAGATGCGCGCACTGGCCGACCGCTACGGCTTCGCGATTCTCGAAGACGCCTCGCATGCGACCGGCGCGAGCTACCTCGGCCGGCCGGTGGCCAGCGCCTGGGCCGACGCCACGGTCTTCAGCTTTCACGCCGTGAAGATCGTGACCACGGCCGAGGGCGGCCTCGTGGCGACGCACGACGCCGCGCTGGCGCAGCGGCTGCGCCTGCTGCGCGCGCACGGAATGACGCGCGACAGTGCCGAGATGGACACGGCCTCCGAAGGACCCTGGTACTACGAGCAGCAACTGCTCGGGTACAACTACCGCCTGACCGAGCTGCAGGCGGCGCTGGGCCTGTCGCAGCTGCGGCGGCTCGACGCGATGCACGAGCAGCGCATCGCGCTGGCCGCGCGCTACGACCGCCTGCTGGCCGATCTGCCCTTGCGCCTGCCGGCGCGCCAGCCCGACCGCGTCTCGGCCTGGCACCTCTACGCCGTCGAGATCGACGCCGGACGCAGCCCGGTGGCACGGCGCCAGGTGTTCGAGACGCTGCGCGCCGAGCAGATCGGCGTCAACGTGCACTACATCCCGATCCACACCCAGCCGCATTACCGCCGCCTGGGATTCGCACGCGGCGACTTCCCTGCGGCCGAGCGCTACTACGCCGGTGCCCTTTCGCTGCCGCTGTACCCGGCCTTGAGCCACGCCCAGCAGGACCGGGTGGTCGCCGTGCTGCGGCGGGCGCTCGCGGCCTGAGCGGGCGCGCAGGCAGACCGCCACGGCAGCGACCATGAGACTGGCCCTCGGCACCGTCCAGTTCGGCCTCGCCTACGGCATCGCCGGGCGCGGCCAGGCGATGCCCGAAAGCGAAGTGCGGTCGGTGCTGGAGTCGGCCGCGGCGCAAGGGGTGCGCACGCTCGACACCGCCGCGGCGTATGGCGACATCGAATCGAGGCTGGCGCGCCTGGCCGCCGGACTGGCGCTGGAATTCGTTTCCAAGGTGCCGGCGATTCCCCCCTCGCTCGACCCCGATGGCGCCGCCGAATTCGCGCTGTGCAGCGCCCGGACCTCGCAGGAGCGGCTGGGTGAAGGCCTGCGCGCGCTCATGCTTCACAGCAGCGCCGACTTCGCCGGCGAGCGCGGCGAGGCCGTGGCCGCTGCGCTCGCGCCCTGGGCACGCAGCGCCGGCGTCACGATCGGCGCCTCCTGCTACGCGCCGGCCGAGGCGCTCGAGCTGGCCCGCCAAGGCCGCATTGGCATCGCCCAGGTTCCGGGCAACGCCCTGGACCAGCGCATCGCCGAGCCGGGCGTGGCCCAAGGACTCGGCGGCGTCGAAATCCACCTGCGCTCGGCCTTGCTGCAAGGCCTGCTGGTGATGCCGCCCGCGCGCGCGCAGCAGCGACTAGCGGTGGCAGCTCCGGCGCTGCGGCGCTGGCACGCCTGGTGCGCCGCGCAAGGCATGCCGCCGCTGGTCGCGGCGCTGTCGGTGGCCAAGTCGTTCGCCGCCGTTTCGGCGGTGGTCATCGGCGTCGACAGCCTGGAACAATGGAACGAGGTCGCACGCGCCTGGCAGCGAGCCGAAGCCAAGACGGCTGCCGAGCTCGCCTGCGCCGATCCCGCCGTCGTCGACCCCCGCCGCTGGAGCCTCGAACCATGAGCCGCAGCCCCGCCCCGCACCGCGTCGCCATCATCCAGGCGCGCATGTCGAGCACGCGCTTTCCGGGCAAGGTGCTCGCCGACCTCGCCGGGCTGCCGATGATCGTCTTCATGGTGCGCCGCGTGCAGCAGGCCGCGCGCGTCGACCAGCTGCTGGTCGCGACCAGCCTCGACCCTTCCGACGACGCGCTGGCCGCGACGCTGGCCGCCCACGGCATCCCCTGCTTCCGCGGCAGCCTCGACGACGTGCTCGACCGCTTCACGAGCGCCGCGCGCCAAGCCGGCGCCGACCACGTGGTGCGCCTGACCGGCGACTGCCCGCTGATGGACGCCGACCTCGTCGACCGCGGCCTGGCCGAACTCGCCGCCGGCGGCGCCGACTACGTCGCCAACGTGGCGCCGCCGACTTACCCCGATGGCCTGGACGTCGAGTGCTTCACGATGGCCGCGCTCGAAACCGCCTGGCGCGAAGCGCGCCTGCCGTCCGAGCGCGAGCACGTGACCCCCTTCATCCGAAACGGCGGCGCCGGCCTGAAAGCCCGCAACTGGAGCGGCGCAGCTGACCTGTCGACGCTGCGCTGGACCGTCGACCACCGCGAAGACCTGGAGCATGTGCGCTCGCTCGTCGACGCCTGCGCCGGCGCGGTCGGCCGGGTCACCGGCTTCGACCGCTTCGACCTCTTGCGCGCCCTCGAGCGCGGCCGCGTCGCGCCGCCGGCGGACCATGCGCGCAACGAAGGTTATGCCCAATCGCTGGCGGCCGAGGCGCGCCCGGCGCCCTGACCGCACCCGCCTGCACCGAATACGAGGAGAGCCCCATGCGAAGCTTCGAGAAATCCATCGCTTTCCTGGCGCGCGCCGAGAAGGTCATACCGCTCGGCAGCCAGACTTTCAGCAAGAGCCGCACTCAATATCCATACGGCGTCTCGCCCTACTTCGTCACGCGCGGCCAGGGTTCGCGCGTGTGGGACCTCGACGGCAACGAATACATCGACTTCGTCAGCAGCCTGGCCTCGATCACGCTGGGCTACCAGGACCCCGACGTGACCGCCGCGGTGCGCGCCCAGCTCGATGACTCGGGCGTCATCTTCTCGCTGCCGCACCCGCTCGAGACCGAGGTCGCCGAACTCATCTGCGAGATGGTCCCTTGCGCAGAGCGGGTGCGCTTCGGCAAGAATGGTTCCGACGCCACTGCCGGCGCGATCCGGGTTGCGCGCGCCCACACTGGCCGCGACCGCGTCGCCGTCTGCGGTTATCACGGCTGGCAGGACTGGTACATCGGCTCGACCGCGCGCCACCGCGGCGTTCCGCAGGCCACGCGCGAGCTCACGCACGCCTTCGCCTACAACGACCTTCCAGCGCTCGGCAAGCTCCTCTGCGCCCACCCAGGCGAGTTCGCCGCCGTGATCCTCGAACCCATGAACGTGGTCGAGCCGCTGCCCGGTTACCTCGAGGGGGTGAAGGAGCTGGCGCACGGCCACGGCGCCCTGCTCGTCTTCGACGAGACCATCACCGGTTTTCGTTACGCCAATGGCGGAGCCCAGGCCTATTTCGGCGTCACGCCCGACCTCGCCACCTTCGGCAAGGGACTGGCCAACGGCTACCCGGTCTCGGCGGTGGCGGGGCGCTCCGACGTGATGAAGCAGATGGAAGAGATCTTCTTCTCCTTCACCTTCGGCGGCGAGGCGCTCTCGCTCGCCGCCGCCAAGGCCACGCTGCTGAAGCTGCAACGCGAGCCGGTGGCCACCACGCTCGCGGCCCGCGGGCGCCAGGCGATAGAAGGCGCCCGCGCCGTGATCGAGCGCAACGGGCTGGCTGACCTGTTCAGCGTCAGCGGCCACCCGACCTGGTCGTTCCTGAACATGAAGGACGGGCGCGGCGCCAGCGCCTTCGAGATCAAGACGTTGTGGATGCAGGAGATCCTCGAACGGGGCATCCTCTCGGTGGGCACGCACAACGTGAACTACGCCCACAGCGAAGCCGACATCGCGCGCCTCGTCGAGGTCTATGCCGAGGTCCTGCCCTTCATCGGCAGGACGCTCGACGAAGGCCGGCTGCACGCGGCGCTGCGCTGCGAGCCGCTGGTTCCCCTGTTCAAGGTGCGCTGAGCGAGCAAGCCTCCCGTCGACATGCGCGCCTGCCCCGAAACGCAGTGAAGGTCTTCATCCGCACCGATGCCTCGTCGGCGACCGGGCTCGGCCACCTGCGGCGCTGCCTGTCGCTGGCCCAGGCGCTGCGCCAGCTCGGGGCCGAGGTGCGCCTGGGCGTCGGCGCGAGCGATGTCGACGCCGCCGCGCTGGCCGCGGCCGAGGGCTTTGCCGCACGCACGCTCGCCCCGGTACCGGGGGGCGGCGCCGACGATGCCGCCCGGTTTTGCGCGCTCTGGCCCGCGCAACGCCCTGACTGGGTCGTCGTCGACCACTACGGCCTGGACGCGACCTGGCAGCGCGCGGTGCGCCAAGCCTGGCACTGCCAGGTCGCCGCGGTCGACGACCTGGCGGACCGGCCGCTCGCCGTCGACGCCCTGATCGACCCCAACTTCGTCGCCGATTCCGGCCACCGCGCGCGCTACGCGGCCGTGCTCGAACAGGCGCCGGCAGCCTGGCTCTGCGGGCCGCGCTTCGCCCTGCTCGGCCCGGCCTACGCGGCGGCCAAGGCGTTCCGGCTCGCGCCCGCCGTGCGCAGCATCGGCATCTTCCTGGGTGGAACCGACCCGGCCGGTCTCAGCCCCGTCGTGCTCCGCGCGTGCCGTGAGGTCGCCCGCTTCGACGGCCCGGTCGAGATCGCGACGAGCTCGGGCAACCCGGGGCTGGCTGCATTGCGCGCGGCCGTGGCAAGCGATCCGGGAGCCAGCCTCGCCGTCGATTTGCCCGACCTCGCCGGCTTCTTCGCCCGCCACGATCTGCAGGTGGGCGCGGGCGGCGGGGCGGCCTGGGAGCGCTGCTGCATCGGTGCTCCGGCCCTCACCCTTTGTATAGCTGCGAACCAGCTCGCCGTGATCCCGGCGCTGGTGGCGCTGGGCGCCACGGCGACCGCGACCGACAACTCCGCGTTGGCCATCGGCACCGCGCTGGCCGGGCTGATCGCGTCGCCGCAGCGCCGGGCCGAGTTGTCGCGCCAGGGCCGCGCGCTGGTCGACGGGCGGGGTGCCGAACGGGTGGCCCTGGCGCTCGCGGCGCGCGTTCCGGCCGGGCTCGGGCTGCGCCCGGCGACGCGGGCCGACGCCCGCCTGCTCTGGCTCTGGCGCAACGACCCGGCGACCCGCGCCGTTTCGCGCCGGGGCCTCGAGATCGCGCCGGGCGAGCACGAGCGCTGGCTCGCCGACACCCTCGCCGATCCCGCCCGGGTCTTGGCGATCGGCGCCGTCGGCGCGCGCGACGTGGGCGTGATCCGCTTCGACCGGCTCGGCGACGACGCGCACGAGGTCTCGCTCTACCTCGACCCCGCCTTGCACGGCCTCGGCCTCGGTTCGGCGCTGCTGCAGGCCGGCGAAGCAGCGCTGATCGCGCGCAATGGCAGGGCCGAGGTCCGCGCCGAGGTGCTGCCTGGCAACCCGGCTTCGCGCCGGCTCTTCGCAGGCGCCGGCTACAGCACCGAAGACGGCCTGCACTTCTCGAAGCGCCTGGCCGCCGCGGCCGGGCTCGCACGCGCCCCTGTGGCCCCTTTCGCACCCACCGGCCGCGCCGCCGGGGAGAAGTCCGCATGATCAAGATCGCCGATCGCCCGCTGGGCCCGACCCAACGCCCCTACCTCATCGCCGAGATGTCGGGCAATCACAACCAGTCGCTGGAGCGCGCGCTGGCGATCGTCGACGCCGCCGCGCAGGCCGGTGCCGACGCCGTCAAGCTGCAGACCTACACCGCCGACACGATGACGCTGGACGTGCGCCAGCCTGGCTTCGTCATCGAGGACCCCGGCAGCCTGTGGGCCGGGCGCCGGCTCTACGAGCTCTACCAGGAGGCCTACACCCCCTGGGAATGGCATGGCCCGATCTTCGAGCGCGCGGCGCAGCACGGCATGCACTGCTTCAGCACCCCATTCGACGAGACCGCGGTCGACTTTCTCGAGTCGCTGGGGGTGCCGGCCTACAAGATCGCGTCGTTCGAGAACACCGACCTGCCGCTGATCCGCAAGGTGGCGGCCACCGGCAAGCCGATGATCGTCTCGACCGGAATGGCCAGCATCGCCGAGATCGACGAAGCGGTGCGCACCGCGCGCGACGCCGGCTGCCGCGACATCGTGCTGCTCAAGTGCACCAGCACCTATCCGGCGACGCCGGAGAACACCCACATCCGGACCATCCCCAACCTGCGCGAGACCTTCGGCTGCGAGGTCGGCCTGTCGGACCACACGATGGGACTGGGCGTGGCCGTGGCCTCGGTCGCGCTGGGCGCCTGCGTGATCGAGAAGCACTTCACGCTGCGCCGCGCCGACGGCGGCGTCGATTCGGCCTTCTCGCTCGAACCCGAGGAATTCGCCCAGCTGCGTATCGAAAGCGAGCGCGCCTGGCAGGCGCTGGGCCAGGTGAGCTACGGCGGCACCCAGGCCGAGAGCAAGTCGCGCGCCTTCCGGCGCACGCTCTACATCTCGCGCGACGTGCGCGCCGGCGAGTTGCTCTCGCCCGAAAACGTGCGCATCGTGCGACCGGGGTTCGGGCTGGCACCGAAGTTCTTCGACATCATGATGGGCAAGCGCGTCAACCGCGATCTGCCTGCCGGGACGCCACTGCAGTGGGAGCTGATCGCGTGAACCAGGCCGACCGCGCCGTCTCGAGCGGAGGCCGTCGATGCGCTTGAGCGACTACGGGCTCGGCGACGTCACCGGCAGTGGGGTCGAGCTGTTCCAGATCGAAGGTTCGGACCTGCCCGAGTCTTATCTGGCCTGGCTGCGCAACCGCACGGTCAACAAGTTTCTCGAAGTCCGGTTCCAGGACCACACGATGGTCTCGCTCGCAGAGTTCGTGGCGGCCTGCAACGAGTCGAGAAGTACTTTGTTGCTGGGAATCCGCCGCCGCGACGAAGGCCGCTATATCGGCAATATCAAACTCGCTTGGGACCCGCACCACGGTACCGGCGATGTCGGATTCGTCATCGGTGACAGGGCCTCATGGCGCCGAGGGTTTGCGCGCGAAGCCGTGGCGCTGATGTGCGGGATCGGCTTTGAGCGCATCGGTCTGCGCAAAATCATCGCCGGCTCCTACGAGGGCAACGAAGGCAGCATACGCGCACTGGAACATAGCGGCTTCAAGCCCGAAGCCAGGCTAGTGGAGCATGTGCTGTTCGATGGCCGCGCTGTCGACGTGTGCCTCATGCGGCTGTTTCGGCGCGAATTCATAGACCCCTCGGACGATGCGGGGCCACTTGTCGCAGCGCTCAACGCGGATCGGGCGAAGTCCGCCCTGGCCAACGCGCTCGCGGCCAGTGGTCTCGACGCGACGACGCGCCAGGAGGACCGCCCGGGCTGGAGCGCCGCCTGGAACGCCATGGCCTACCAGGCGGTGGCCTATGCGGTGCCGATGATCGATTACCAGCACGCCTACTTTCGCGGCGCCGGCTGGACGCTTGTCGAGGCCAGCGTTGTCCTGCGCAACGACGGACGGCCCTGCGGGATCTGGCCGCTTACGCTGGGAGGCCCTCCCGGCGCACCGCAGCTCACGAGCGCAGGCGCCGCGGTGCTGGCGCCGGTGTTCGTGCCCTCGCTACCCGCGCGCACGATCAAGCGCTTGTGCACCCAGGCCATAGCCTTCGTTCGTGCGCTGTGCGCCGAGCTCGACCTGCCCAGGCCCAAGCTCGAGCAGGCCGCGTTCCCGGGCGGCGCTGAAGGGTTGAGCGAATGGCAGCAGCAACTGCTGGCCGCCGGCGCGACCCAAACGCTGCGCCACGATCTGTTCATCGACCTGCGGCCGCCGCTCGCGGAGATCCGGGCCGGTTTTCGCAAAAGTTACCGTCCGCTGATCAACGCCGGGCTGCGCAGTTGGGAAACCTTCGTGATCGATGGCAGCAACGCCGACCCCGGCGTCTGGGAGGAGTTCCGCGCGCTACACCGCGACGTCGCAGGTCGGGTCACGCGCGGCGCCGAGACCTGGCAGTCTCAGTTCGAGATGCTGGCCGGTGGCCATGCCTTCCTCGTCGGCCTGCGCGACCCAGCACAGCGGCGGTTGGTCGGCGCCAGCTTCTTCCAATGCACGCGTGACGAGGGCCTGTACGCGGTGGCCGCCTATGACCGCTCGCTGTTCGACAAGCCGCTGGGCCATGTCGCGCAGCAAGTCGCGATCGAAGCCATGAAGGCGCGCGGCCTGCGCTGGTATCGCGTCGGCGAGCGCCAATATCCACAGGACGAGCCCCCGCCGACCGACAAGCAGGTCTCTATCTCGGAATTCAAGCAGGGGTTTGCGAGTCATTTGTTTGGGCGTAGCGAGTTCGTGCTACCGCTTGCGCCGCGGGCGACGGGGACCGCGCCGCCGTGAAGCTGATGTTCGTCGAGAACCGCTACGCGACCTGGATGTTCGAGGCCGTCGCGCATCATCTGGCTGCTGCCGGCCACGAGATCCATTGGCTGGTGCAGAACCCGATTTTCGCTCCGCGCTGGGGTCGGATCCATCTGTTGCCGTTCCCGCCGCGTGGAATGGGCTCGACCGAGGCCTCGGCGGACGACTACGGCTGGCTGCGGCGAACCGACCGCGGTGTGCTGCATTTCGGTGGAAACGACCGCCATTACCCGCATTACGACCGCCACATTGCCAGCATCCTGCAAGCCGTCGGCCCGGATGTCGTTTTCGGCGAGGCGACCGAATTCCACGAGCTGTTGACCATCGGTCGCAGCCGGCAGTTGGGAATCACCTACCTGTCGCCCAACGCGACGCGCTATCCCCCGGATCGGCTCACGTTCAATTTATACGACACGCTGGATAGCATCGGCGGCGAAGGCACCCTGCTCAATGACGACGAAGTACGTGCCCTGCTCGACGCCATCCGCGGCCGCAAGGTCATTCCAGGATATATGCAGGCCGGGCGCAATGCGAAGGGCAGCGGCTTGACGCGGCGCCTGTCCGACAAATTCAGAGTAACCAGAGGCTGGCTCGCAGGCGAACGCTTCGTCACGCCGTCGCCGATGCGCAAGCTGGAGTTGCAGGCCGAGCAAAAGCGACAACAGGCAACCTGGGACGGGCGCTCCGCACGCCAGGCGCCGGCCGTCGGCGATGCGCTGAAAGGCGCGAAGCCGTGGGTGCTGTATCCGATGCAACTGCAGCCCGAGGGCAACATCGACGTTTGGGGTCGGCCCTGGAACGACCAGGCGGAAATCATCCGCAGAAGCGCCCGCGCACTGGCCGGCACCGACGCGACGTTGATCGTGAAGCCGAATCCGAAGTCGAAATACGAGATGAGCGCGCGCCTGAATGAGGTGATGGACGCGGAACCCAACGTGCTCGGGCTCGGCCACGCCACCCCGATGGCTGAGGTATTCCCGGCCGCGACCCTGGTCCTGACCGTTACCGGAACGGTCCTGATCGAATCCGTGCTCGCAGGCAAGCCCGTCGCCAGCCTGGGCAACCACAGCCTGAGTCGCTATCCCGGTGTGACGGCACTCGACAGCCCCGAGACCCTGCCCGAAGTACTCCGTGCCGCCCATGGCGGCAAGGCCCTGAGGGCGACGGAGATGCAAGCATGCACGCTGCTCCGGCAATTGCATGCAACGAGCTACCCGGCGATCTTGTGGGATCCGCTGATGCAACCGCAACTGGCCTCGCAAGATAACGTCGGGGCGATGGCGCGGGCGTTCACCGACGTGCTGCGACGGGTCGGGCATCAGTGTGCGCAGCCG
>JAGWTS010000226.1 GCA_028868875.1 Burkholderiales bacterium
GGCGCTGAAGCGCCCGGATGTCAGCTCAGGCGCTGAAGCGCCCGGATGTCAGCTCAGGCGCTGAAGCGCCCGGACGTCAGCTCGGACGCTGATCCGCGGCGCGCGCCTGACGGCTGCTCCTGCCGCGCCTGCTGCGTCTACTGAGCGGTCCAGCCGCCATCCACGGCCCAGGCGACGCCCAGCACGTTGTCGGCGGCCGGTGAGCACAGGAAGACGGTGAGCTCGGCCAGTTGCTCGGGGGTCGTGAAGCGCAGCGAAGGCTGCTTCTCGGCCAGCAGCTCGCGCTGCGCCTGCTCGAGCGGGATGCCGCCGGCGGCGGCGCGCGCGTCGATCTGCTTCTGCACCAGCGGCGTCAGCACCCAGCCCGGGCAGATCGCGTTGACGGTGACGCCGCTGGTCGCGCATTCCAGCGCCGCCGCCTTGGTCAGGCCGACGATGCCGTGCTTGGCCGCGACATAGGCGCTCTTTCCCGCCGATGCCACGAGGCCGTGGGCCGAGGCGATGTTGACGATGCGGCCCCAGCCGCGCTTCTTCATGCCGTCCAGCGACAGGCGCATCGTGTGGAAGGCCGAGCTGAGGTTGATGGCGATGATCGCGTCCCAGCGCTCGACCGGGAAGTTCTCGACGTTGGCCACGTGCTGGATGCCGGCGTTGTTGACGATGATGTCGGGACCGCCCAGCGTCGCCTCGCACTGGCGGATCAGGTCCTCGATCTCGGCCGGCTTGCTCATGTCGGCGCCGTGATAGGCCGCCTCGGCGCCCAGGGCCCGCACCTCGGCCAGCGGTCCGGCCGAATCGCCGAAGCCGTTGAGCATGACTTTCGCACCCTGGCGCGCCAGCGTGAGCGCGATGCCGAGACCGATGCCGCTCGTCGAGCCGGTGACGATGGCGGTCTTTCCCTTCAGCATGAGCAAATCCCTTGCGTTGGTTACGATGGCCGAATTATCCGGCCGCCCCGATGGATCGATCATGACCGAACCCCGCCTCGCCTCCGTCCGCTGCCTCGACACCCGCGGCCTGCACCGCATGGCGTACTGGGAGTGGGGCGACTCTTCGAACCCGCGCGTGCTGGTCTGCGCCCATGGCCTGTCGCGCCAGGGGCGCGACTTCGACACCCTGGCGCGCGACCTCTGCGGCGACTACCGCGTAATCTGCCCCGACGTCGTCGGCCGCGGCCGCAGCGGCCGCCTCGCCGACCCGATGGGCTACGCCATTCCGGCCTACGTCGCCGACATGGTGACGCTGGTGGCGCGCCTGGGCGTCGAGAGCGTCGACTGGCTCGGCACCTCGATGGGCGGGGTCATCGGCCTCGGCCTGGCGAGCCTGCCCGACACGCCTGTGCGACGCCTCGTGCTCAACGACGTCGGCCCGACGATCCAGGCCAGCGCGCTCGCGCGCATCGGCACGTATCTGGGCCAGCCAGCGCACTGGAAGACGCTCGACGAAGCGGCCGACGCGCTGTGGAGCATCTCGCGAGGCTTCGGCCCGCACACGCGCGAGCAATGGCTTGCGCTCACCCGGCCCCAGCTCGTGGCCGACGGCGACGGTTTCAAGCCGCATTACGACCCGGCCATTGCCGTGCCCTTCCGCGCCATCACGCCCGAGCTCGCCGCAGCCGGCGAAGCCATGCTGTGGCAGAGCTATGACCGCATCGCCTGTCCGACCCTGCTGCTGCGCGGCGCCGAGTCCGACCTGCTGTCAGTCGAGACTGCCGCGGCGATGACGCAACGCGGACCGCGTGCGCGCCTGGTCGAGTTTGCCGGGGTCGGCCATGCGCCGATGCTGGTCCAGCCCGAGCAGCGCCAGGCCGTGCGCGACTTCCTGCTCTCGCCATGAAGACCGGCGCGCCCGGCGATGCGGCGGCGACCATCGTCCGCCTCGCCGGCCGCGAAGCGGGCGACGAAGGCCGGGCCGCGCTCGAGCGCGCGCGCGCCTTTGCCGAGCCGCTGCTTGCCGGGCGCAGCCTGGACACCGGGGAGGATGCCCAGGGGCATGCCGACGGCGTCGCCTCGATCCTGCAGGCCATCGGCGCCGCGCCTTCGATGCGTGCCGCCGCCTACCTCGTCTACGCCGGCGACTTCCTGCAGCGCCCCGAGGAGGTCGTGGCCAAGGCCTTCGGCGCCTCGTATGCGAGCCTGGTCACGCACACGCGGCGCCTGGTGCAGATCCAGCGCGCGGCGCGCACGGCCCGGGTCGTGGCCGAGCAGCGCGCCCAGCAGACCGAGCGCGTGCGCAAGATGCTGCTCGCCTTCTCGCACGACCTGCGCGTGGTGCTGCTGCGCCTGGCCTCGCGCCTGCAGACGCTGCGCTGGTTCGCGGCGAGCCGCCGGCCCTGCCCGCAGGCGCTGGCCGAGGAATCGCTGCAGGTCTTCGCGCCGCTGGCGAACCGGCTCGGCATCTGGCAGATCAAGTGGGAGATCGAGGACCTCGCGTTCCGCTTCCTCCAGCCCGACGACTATCGCCGGGTGGCGCAGCTGCTGCAGGAAACGCGGCTCGAACGCGAGGCCGGGGTCGAAGCCGCGCGCGCGACGCTGGCCCGGTTGCTGGCCGAAGCCGGGGTGAAGGCCGACGTCCAGGGCCGGCCCAAGCATCTGTACAGCATCTGGAAGAAGATGCAGGGCAAGGGCTTGTCGTTCGAGCGCGTGTTCGATCTGCGCGCCCTGCGCGTCGTCGTCGACGACGAGGCCGCCTGCTACGCCGCGCTGGCGCGCGTGCACGACCGCTTCCGCCCGGTGGGAGGCGAGTTCGACGACTACATCGCGCGCCCCAAGCCCAACGGCTACCAGTCGCTGCACACCGTGGTGCTGGGCGATGACGGGCGCAGCATCGAGGTGCAGATCCGCACCCGGGCCATGCACGAACACGCCGAGCACGGCGTCGCCGCGCACTGGATGTACAAGGAGGCGGGTGCGCGCGGCTACGCCGGGGTGAGCGCCGCCGGCGAGTTCGAGGAACGCATCGCCGAGGCGCGCAAGGCGGTGCTGCGCGAACTGCTGGCCTGGGAGCGCGACTTCGCGCGCCAGGACAGCGCGGCGGTCTTCGACGACCGCATCTACGTCTTCACGCCGCAGGCCACGATCATCGACCTGCCGGCCGGCGGCACGCCGATCGACTTCGCGTACAGCCTGCACACCGACCTCGGCCACCGCTGCCGCGGCGCGCGCGTCGACGGCGCGCTGCTGCCCTTGAACACGGCGCTGAAATCCGGCCAGACGGTGGAGGTGGTGGCGGCGAAGGAGGGCGGCCCCTCGCTCGACTGGCTCAATCCCGAACTGGGCTATCTGAAGAGCCCGCGCGCGCGCGCCAAGGTGCGCGCGTGGTTCAACGCCCAGGCCCAGCAGGCGACCGTGGCGCGCGGGCGCGAACTCGTCGAGCGCCTGCTGCAGCGCGAAGGCCGGACCGCCTTGAAGCTCGACGCCCTGGCCGAGCAGCTCGGCTTCGGCGGTGCCGACGCGCTGTTCGAGGTCGTCGGCAAGGACGAGTTCTCGTTGCGTCACATCGAGAACCTGTTGAAGCCCCCCGAGCCGGCGCCCGGCGCCGACGACGCGGTGGCGCTGCGCCGCCCGCGCACGGCGGAGGGCGGCCGTGGCGGGATGCTGGTGGTGGGGGTCGAATCGCTGCTGACCACGCTCTCGCGCTGCTGCCGGCCGGCGCCGCCGGACGCCATCGTCGGCTACGTCACGCGCGGCAAGGGCGTCGCGATCCACCGCAGCGACTGCAGCAACCTGCGCCACCTCGCCGAACGCAGCCCGGATCGGCTGATCGAGGTGGAGTGGCCGCGATCGCGCGAAGGCGTGTATCCGCTGGACGTGCAGATCGAGGCGAGCGACCGGCAAGGCCTGCTGCGCGACATCTCGGAGGTCTTCGCGAAGGAGAAGATGAACGTCACCGGCGTCAAGACCCAGAGCACGCGCGACGGCCGCGCCCACATGACCTTCACCGTGGAGGCCGGCGATACCGCGCGCCTGACCCATGTGCTGGGACGGATTGCACAGGTTGCGGGAGTCGAACTGGCGCGCAGGCGCTGAGGCGCCTGCGCGCCATCGTGTATAGTCGCGGGCTCGACAGGCGTGTAGCTCAGCTGGTTAGAGCACCACCTTGACATGGTGGGGGTCGGAGGTTCGAGTCCTCTCGCGCCTACCAAATACGGTAGGAAAATCAAAGACTTAGCGGCGCCACAAGGCGCCGTTCGTCTTTCAGTGTGGCAAAAGTGTGGCAATTCGGGTTTTCGACTTGCCGCCCGCTGACGGATGATCCCCGGCGACCCAGCGGCCGATGAGCCCCGAGCTTTACCCCCTGCGCCTCGCCAGAACCGCCTACAGCGCGCGATCGCCCGCGGTAGGCGCCAAGTGCCCGCGCCCACGAAAAAGCCCGCCGAAGCGGGCCCTGGGGCTGCGCGTGGTGCCTCAGCGCAAGATCGGCAGACCGGCCTCCGCGCGGATATAGACGACGGCCGCGGCATCGCCGCCGATCGCATCGTCGAGCATGGTCAACGGGTAGGTGCGATTAGCCAGCCAGCCGTCGAGCCGGGCCTCGTCGGCAATCTCGCCTGGGTCGCCCAGGCCGAGCGCGATCTGTTCGCGCCAGATCGTCAGGGCGAGGCTGCTGCGGGTGTGCGCGTTGATGAAGCCGGGGGCCATGCTCTCGGCAAAAGATTCTGCTTCGGTCGTCACAGCGGACCCCTTGCGCTTGTCGCGGTGCTCGCAACGGTAGCCGGCCGGCAGAAGGCGCCGGCCTGCACGGCGTCGACATCGAGCTCGGGCTGCGCCGACCCGACGACGCGGGACACCTCCGCGCGCCGGTCAGCGGCTTGAAACTCTTCGATCAGCGGATCGACCGCGCCGGCCAGCTTGTCGAGCAGCGCGTCGACGGCGGTCAGCACCGGGAAGGCCTTGCCGCCGCAGTCGGCCAGCGGCTCGACGATGACGCGCAGCGCCTCCTCGACGCGCTGGGCGCCGAGCAGCGCGGCACCCATCCGAGCCTGCAGCGGCGCCGGGCCCTGACGCCTCGCCGGGCCTCGCGCCGGCTCGCCTTGCACCAGGCCGAGGTCCGCAGCGGTCAGGCCGCTGTAGTAGTCGAGGGTGGCCGGCCGGTCGCAGGCCAGCGCGTCGGTGATGAGGGCCCAAAAGCCCGCGACCTCGCCTTCCGGGGCGTGCTGCAGGCCTCGCAAACCCTGCACCAGCGCATCGCACTGCGGGGCGCCGTCCGGGCGATAGCTCGCGGTGATGCCGCAGGCTTCGACCCCGGCAGCTTCCAATGCCTTCAGCACCTTGACCGCGGCGTCCCGGCCGCGCAGGAAGTCAGCGACACGAACGGCGTTCATTGCGCGCCCCCTTCGATTGCAGCAGCGGCAGCGGTCAGCGCGTGCGCCATCGCCCGGGCCTGAGCCGGCGTCATCGGCGCGGCCAGCGCCAGCAGGTCGCCGCGTCGGTCGGCGTAGGTGCCGCCGATTTCGAGCAGCACGCCGTGGTGCTTGCCGACCTGACGGGTGCTGTAGACCGCGCCGAGCTGCCCGCCGATGGTGAAGACGCCGTGGTTGCGGCGGGTGCGGCTGATGTTGCCGCGGATGCGCAGGGTGGTGGAGAGGGGCGCCGAAGCGCCCGAGGGGATGCCAGTCATCGAAGACTCCTTGCTTGCGGTCCAAAAACCGCCGCACCCGTCGCCAAACGGGGGTGGCGGCCCAAAGCGGGGTTGGCGAACCGGAAGCAAGGTACCGGCAGACCCGAAGGTCTCCCCACCCGGGCCGCCGAAGAATCGGAGCCAAGGTGTGCGCGCGGGAAAAGAAAAAGCCGCTCTTGAGGCGGCCGCGCGCCTTGCTGTACCGGGTCGCCAAACCCGACCGCTGATGTGCAGCGGCGGGCGCAGTCTACGCTGAGTCCGGGGGCGAGCGCAATGGCTCAGCGCTTGGCCTCGGGCTTGCGGCTACCCAGGATGAGGGAGTAGAGGCCGGATTCGTTGACGATGGCGGTCCGTTGCTGGCGGCCGATGGCGTCGGTTAAACCGACATCATCCTTTTCGTCGTCGTCCAGGCGCGTCAAGGCGTCTCGGCTGTTGGCAACGCCAAGCGCCGCACACACATCCGCCGCCACAAACCACGGCCACGCCGCGCCCGTCGGTGTGGGTGCGCGTCATTTGATTTGCTGATTGATTTCAAAAGGGGGATTTATTCCCTAAATGGGCCCACATGCGGTTTCGCGCCCCGGCGACCGCGACTTGCGAGTGCCCCCTGCCTTGCGGCGATGGGCCGCGCGCCGGTCTAGGGCTGCGCAGGTGGCGCTATCTCGATGCAGGCATACGCGTTGCCCATCCCGAACAACGACGGCGCCACGGCCGTTCTGATGCGGGTGGCGGCGTACAGCGGAGAAAGGATCCGCGGTGAGCCGCCTCGCGAACGTTTGCTCAGCCCGTTCGCCATGGTCGCCCATCTTTGCATCCATCCCATCCAGCATATGGGCAACCTCTCTTTGCCGGATGGGATTGCACATCAGCCGTTAGGCGCGCACGCCTGTGATGACTGCGAAGGCCTGCGGGTACAGAACCGCCACGTCGACGCGCGAGTGGCAGAAGAACCCGATTTCACCCGTGCCGGCGAACAACTCCGGCGTGGCCATCACGTACAAGTTCTCGCGCATCAGGTAGCGCACCTTGGTGAAGTCGCCGACGTAGATCTCCGAGCAGTCCGAACTCGTGCCAACCGTCAGGTTGATCGGGATCTGGCTCGTGGCGATCATCTGCATGTCCTGCAGCATCGGCGGCACCCGGATCGCCTGGCCCAGGGTGTCGACCAGGCCGCCGAGCTTGATCAAGCTGCGCGGGTTCATGATCGCGGCCGTGGGCATCGGCGCGTTGGTGTTCAAGATCGTCTGCGCGGCGCTGAAGAAGTTGCTGTAGTTCACCAGGCTGGTGCCGTTCGCCCCGTTCGTGACTGCGCCGACTCCCGTCGTGTTCAGGATGCCGAGCGGTTCCGGCGCGATACCCGTTCCCCGCAGCGCGGCGCGGTCGAGCTCGACAGCCATCGATTGCGAGATCGCGGTCACCAGGGCCGGCGCAATGTTGCTCGCATCGGCCAGCAGTTCGCGACTCACCTTGAAGTAGAACGACAGGCTGTGCGGCGTCGCAACCACTCCGCGGAACGTCGGGTCACTCTGCTGCACGGTGCCCGATTCCAGGCGCCACGCGGCTTGCGGAATCGACGCGACGCCGGCCCAGGTGTAGGACTTCGCGCCCATGTCGATGGGCACCATTCCTGCGCCCGCCCTGAGCACGCTCGATGCAGGCACCATCGCTTCGAGGATGGCCGGCATGATGATCGACGGCAGCGCGTAGCCACCGGCGCTATTCGTGCCTTCGCTCAGGGCGTTGCGCACCGCGGCCGGCGCTTTCAGGCCGGCGACACCGCGCAGGAAGTCGGCAATGTCGAACGACTCGTCGGGCCGCGCCTTCGGGCCGTAGTGGTTGCGGAAGTCGGCCGACGTGCGCATCACGTTCTCGCCGGTGCGGGCCGCGTCTTCGTGGCCGCCCAGGATGTTGATGGTGGCGCTGATGCGCTCCACCAGGTTCGCGGCGTGCGCCAGCGCCAGCGCTTCGCCGTCGTCGGCTTCGGGCTGCGCCGCCAGCTTGTTGATCAGGCGGCGCACGGCCTTGCGGGAGTTGTGCAGCTCGGACAGCGAGCCGGAGGGGTTGGCGCTGGAGGCATCGGGTTCGCCGAGCTTGGCGCAGGCGGCCGCATAGGCGCGGCGGGCGTTGATGGTGTCGATCGTTTCCATGGTTCAATTCCTTCAGATGTTGGCCTGGCGCACAAAGCAAAAGCGCGCGCAAGCCGAAATGGGGTTTCTGGCCTGACGCGCGCTCATCCGAAGGAATCACCGCAGTCCGCGAATTCGACTAGAGCCGTAGGCGTCCAATCTGATTCGATGGCCGGAATTCTACATTGCCGATCGCATGCGCCGCAATTGCCGATCAGTCTCGGTATCGGCGCGCTGGCTCGCAATCAGCAGCCGGCAGGCTTCCAGGCCAATCTGCGCCATTACGGCGTTGTCGCCGTTCAGGCGGTCGCAATTCATCGCCCACTGAATCGCGGCCACTACCTCAGTGCGGTCGGTCGCATTACCGTCTGGTGCGCATTGCAGCGCTTCGCGCAACGCGTTGTTCACGGCCCTGATGGCCTCGGCCCGGGCCATGGCGATTGAAACGGAGACGTTCATCATCAGTCCTTCGTCGATGCGTCCGAAGACGCGTTGTTGATCTCAGCCATGCGCCGCTCGGCGCGTTCCCTGGTTCCGCCCAAGATGCGCCGCGCTTCTTCGACTGTCGCGCCGCGGAGCTCGTCGTCGGCGATAGGTTCGTCATAGGCGGTCACGATGCGGCCGGCGCGCTCGGGGATCGGCGGCAGTGGCTTGCCACGCAGGCGATCAATGGTCCAGGCGAAGGGGTCGGCGCTCACGATTGCTTTCCCAGGTCTTCGGCGCAGCGCTCGGCCAGAAATGCGGCGCGTTCATCCGGCGTCGCCCGGCTCCAGGCATTGCGCAGCGCGGCCAGCCCGCTACGCAGCGCACGCTCGCCGGCCAGCATCAACGCGCGATTGAGACTCATGCGTCCGGCTTCCACTTCGGCAATCAGGTCAGCCCGGGCGGAGCGAATGAGCCGGCGCGCGTCGTAGACCCCGCGCTCCGAGACATTCATGATCGAGGCGGCCTGCTTCACCGTGAGCCCCTGCAGATTTGCAGTCGGTGCGGGCCGGGTGTCGGCGGCGCTCATTCGCCACCCCCGCGACGGCGCGAGACATCGGCCGCGAACCCGGGGCAGTGCTGCGGGTTCGCGGCCAGGGCCGGCGCGATGTCGGGGTGCATCAGGCCGGCGCCCCGGTAGTTGGAGCAGCGGAAGGCCAGCGCCCGGTGATGGCGGCAGGCCGTGCACCGAACACGCTCATCGGGGTCTACATCGCCCACATTCCGGGGCTCGGCTAGTGTGGCTACCCCGGCTAACGTGGCTAACGCGGCTAATTTGGCTAGCTCGGCCGGCATGTCCTTAGCCGGATTAGCCGGCTTAGCCGCATTAGCCGGGTTAGCAGCGTTCGCCGCAGCCTGTCGCGCGGCGGCCCTTGCCTTGATGGCGCTCAAGTCGATCACGGGCGCACCTCCCAGCTATCGCCGCTGCGGCGGATGTAGTGGTGCACCGCCAGCTCATCCAACAGGGCGTTGATGCCCCTGGCCTTGAGAGCGCGGATGGGGCGCGCGACGAACTGCAGAACGTCGGCATGGGGAACCTTGCGACCCCGGCCGCGCATCCATTCGAGCAGGGCATACAGGTTCTTCAGGTGCGCCGATTCCTGGCTCTGTCCCATCAGCCTGACGTGCTCGCTCAGGTAGAACCCGGTGACCGCAAGCGCACCCTCCAAGGCTTCGACACTGATGCAGCCGGCCCCCGGGTTGCCGGTCATCTCGACGATTCCGGCGATGCGGGCTGCGTGCTCTCCGGCCTTGCTCGCCCAGGCCCTGACACCGGCCAGCGGCTCGCCAGTGGCTTGCTGGCGCTCGATCTCGTTATAGAACTCGATCCACAGGGCGCGGGCGCCATCAGACATTGGCAGCGCTCGGAGCTGCAGCTCGTGGCCGTCGCCGTCGGGGTGTGTCGGCAGTTTCAACTCGATCAGCCGGGCGATTGCCGCGCGGTAGCGGGCGACTGCCGGGTGATCGGCTACCGGACCCTGCTCGACAAACAGGCGCGTGCCGGCCAGGGTTCGCGGGCTGGCGATAAGGCATCGTGCAATCCATCCCTGCCCTTGAGCGAGCGGATCTGCCATCAGCGTCTGCAAGATCACCGGCTGCAGCAGTACATGCAT
>JAGWTS010000227.1 GCA_028868875.1 Burkholderiales bacterium
GTCGCCCGCCCCTGGGCCACGAGCGCGTCGAGCAGCAGGCCTTCGTTCCACGGATGCTCGTCGTGGCGCGCTGCCCGGGCCAGGGCCTGCGACCATTGCACCACCGCGTCGAGGCGGGCGCTGCGCGGCAGCGCCTCTTGTGGAAAGTAGCGCGTGCTGCCGCCCGCGCCGCGCGCCATCGCGTCGTGACAGAGCTTCTGCAAGGCGTCGATGGCGCGCGGCAAGGGCCAGCCCGAGAACGCCGTGGCGTCGCCTCGCGCCACCGCGCGCGGCAGCGCCGACCACGCTGCGGCGTCGACACCGGCCTCGGCCAACGCGAGGGCGTCCAGCGGCAGCCCGCCGGCCGCCGCGAGCAGCACGGGTGCCTGCTTGCAGCCACGTGCTTCGAGCCAGGCCAGCGCCTGCTCGGCGGGCGGGGGCACGAGGGCGATGCGCTGGCAGCGGCTGCGCAGCGTCGGAATCAGATGCGCCGGGTCGGCCGCGCTGAGCACGATGCGCGTGCCGGCGGGCGGTTCTTCCAGGGTCTTCAGCAAGGCGTTCGACGACTGGGCGTTCAAGGCCTCGGCCGGGTGCAGCAGCAGCACCTTGCCGCGGCCGCGCGAGGTCGTCTTCATGACCCAGTCGATGGCTTCGCGCACCTCGTCGATGCGGATCTGCTTGCTCGGCTTCTTCTTGCCCTCCTCACCCGCGGCCTCGTCATCGGGCAGCAACCAGTTCAGCTCGCGCCGCAGCAGCTGCGGCAGCAGCACCCGCAGATCGGGATGAAGGCGCGACTGCACCAGCCGGCAGCTGCCGCAGCGGCCGCAGGGTCGGGCGCCGGATCCGGCTTCGCACAGCCAGGCCTGGGCCAGCGAGAGGCCAAAAGGCAGGGCGCCGGCGCCGGCTGCGCCGTGCAGCAGCAGGGCGTGGCCGCGCTGCTGCTCGAGCGCCGCGGCAAAGGGCCCTTCGAGCCAGGGCAGCGGCAGCTTGCCGTCGGGCCCTACCACCATGCCCGGGCCTCCACCGCGGCCAGGACCGCAACCTGAACCGCCGCGCGTTCCGGCGCCGAATCGATGCGCACGAAGCGCTGGGGCTGGTCGTCGGCGCGCCGCGCATAGGCTGCGCGAACCCGCTCGAAGAAGGCTTCGTCCTGGCGCTCGAAGCGGTCCGGCGCCCGCGCCGCGGCCCGGCGTGCCGCCGCGGCCGCCGGCGCCAGGTCGAACCACAGCGTGAGGTCGGGTTGGCGCCCTTGCTGGACCCAGGTTTCGAGTTGCGCCAGCACCGCGACGGACAGGCCGCGCCCGCCGCCCTGGTAGGCGAACGAGGCGTCGGTGAAGCGGTCGCACAACACCGTGGCGCCGCGCTCGAGGGCGGGCTCGATGCAGGCGCGCAGATGGTCGCGCCGCGCTGCGAACACGAGCAGGCATTCGGTGAGCGCGTCCATCGGCTCGTGCAGGACGAGCTCGCGCACGCGCTCGGCGAGGGCGGTGCCACCGGGTTCGCGCGTCATCACCACCTCGTGGCCGCGCCCGCGCAGCCAGCCGGCCAGGGCCTCGATGTGCGAGCTCTTGCCGGCCCCGTCGATGCCTTCGAAGGTGACGAAACGCCCGGCCACGGCTCAGGGCTTGACGCGTTGAAACTGATTCACGGCGCGATTATGGTCGGCCAGGTTGTCGCTGAAGACGCTGCTGCCGTCGCCGCGGGCGACGAAGTAGAGCGCGCGGGTCGGCGCCGGATGCACGGCAGCGAGCAGCGAGGCCTGGCCCGGCATCGCGATCGGGGTTGGCGGCAGGCCGCCTCGGGTGTAGGTGTTGTAGGGCCCGTCGGTGAGCAGGTCGCGCTTGTGCAGGGTACCGTCGAAGGCCGCCCCCAGGCCGTAGATCACGGTCGGATCGGTCTGCAGCGGCATGCCGGCGCGCAGGCGGTTGACGAAGACGCCGGCGACGAGCGCGCGGTCGGCCGCGAGGCCGGTTTCCTTCTCGATGATCGAGGCCAGGGTCAGCGCCTCGTCCGGCGTCTTCAGCGGCGTGTCCGGGCTGCGCGATTCCCAGGCAGCGGCGAGGCGGCGCTGCATCGCCCGATAGGCGCGCTGCATCACCAGCAGGTCGCTCACGCCCCGGGTGTAGACGTAGGTGTCGGGGAAGAAGCGGCCCTCGGGCGCCTCGCCCGGGGCGCCGAGCGCGGCCATCACCTGGGCATCGGTCCAGCCGGCCGTGCGCGCCTGCATGAAGGGGGCGCGCGCGAGTTCGGCGCGCCACTGGCCGAAGGTCCAGCCATCGATCAGGCGCACCGACTGCACGGTCTCGTCGCCCTGCACCAGCTTGCCGAGCAGAGAAAGCGGGGTCGCGCCGGGCTCGATCTCGTAGCTGCCGGCGCGGATCTTGCGCGCCCGGCCCGACCAGCGGAACCATTCGTAGAGCAGGCGCGGGCTGGTGCGAACCCCGGCCTGGACCCAGCCCTGGGCGATCTCGCGCGGCGAACTGCCCGTTTCGATCGACAACTCCACCCGCGGGCGGTCGAGCGCCAGCGGCCGGTCGACCCACCACGCCGCGGCGCCGGTCAGGCCGAGCAACACGACGAGCAGGACGACCAGCACGGCGCGCAGTGCGCGTGACCTCGCCACCCGTCGAAACATGGGCGGCGATGATAATGGCCGCATGAATTCCGACTTCCGCGAGGCGCCGCAAGGCGCAACCCGGCTCGCCGACTGGGGCGTGATCCGCGCCCACGGCGAAGACGCCCGCAGCTTTCTCCACGGCCAGCTGACGCAGGACCTGATCCACCTCGACGATTCGAGCGCCCGTCTCGCCGGCTACTGCTCGCCCAAGGGCCGCCTGCTCGCGAGTTTCGTGCTCTGGCAGCGCGGCCCGGCCGAGGTGCTGCTGGCCTGCAGCGCGGATCTGCTCGCGCCGACTCTGAAGCGCTTGTCGATGTTCGTGCTGCGCGCCAAGTGCCGCCTGAGCGACGCCAGCTCCGAGCTTCCCCTGTTCGGCCTCGCCGGTGCGGCGGCCCGGGCCGCCCTCGGCGCCGAATCCCCGGCAGTGGCCTGGGGCCGGGTGCGGCGCGGCGAAGCCGACCTGTTGCGCCTGCCCGATGCCGCCGGCGTCGCGCGCTGGATCTGGGCCGGGCCCGGCCTGCCCGCGATGCCTGCGCTCGCGCCCGAGGACTGGGCCTGGCTCGAGGTCCGGAGCGGCATCGCGCGCATCGTCGCCGCCACCGCCGACCGCTTCGTGCCGCAGATGGTGAACCTGGAACTGGTCGGGGGCGTGAATTTCCAGAAGGGCTGCTATCCGGGCCAGGAGGTGGTGGCGCGCAGCCAGTACCGCGGCACCTTGAAGCGGCGCGCCTTCCTCTTCGAAAGCGAGGCCGAGGCCGCGCCCGGCCAGGACCTGTTCGCCGCGAGCGATCCCGAGCAGCCGGCCGGGCTGGTCGCGGGCGCGGCGCGTTCGAGCGGCGGGCGCTGGAGCGTGCTGGCCGAAGCCAAGCTCGCCCTGGCCGCCGAGATCCTGCACGTAGGAAGCGCCGATGGCCCGGCGCTGGCCGCCGCTGCCCTGCCCTACGCGCTGCCCGCCGAAGCCTGAGCCCGGTGCCGGCGATGCGACGGCACTATGTCTACTACCGTGTGCACGAGCCGGATCTCGCCGACGCCTGCGCGACCGTGGCCGCGCTGCAGCGCGAGTTGCGCGCTGCTCACCCCGGGCTCGAAGCCGAACTGCTGCGCCGGCCCGGCGCCGCCGAGGGTTTCGTGACGCTGATGGAGGTCTACGCCAAGCCGCCGGGGCTCGAGGCCGAACTCGGTGCGGCGATCGAGGTGGAAGCGGCGGCGCGGCTCGGCCGCGTCCTGGTCGGCCCGCGCCACGTCGAGGTCTTCGAGACCCTGGACGGCGGCTGATCGACCGTTTCGGGCACCAGGCACTAGAGGGTGCGGGCCAGTTCCAGGTGCACGAGCCCGGCCTCCTCGAAGGGCAGGCCGCGGACGACGAAACCGGCCCGCTCGTAGAAGCGCACGGCGCTCTGGCGCGCATGGAGCATCGCTTCGGACATGCCGCGTTCGCGCGCCGAAGCCAGCAGCGCCTCGAGCAACGCCACGCCATGTCCGCTGCCGCGCAGCGCCGCGGCCACGGCAAGCCTGCCGATCCGGGCCGAGCCGTCGGCGACCTCGACCCAGCGCCCGGTGGCGACCGCCAGGCCGAGCCGGTTGAACGCCACGGCGTGGACCGCGCGCGCGTCGGCAGGGTCCTCGTCCAGCGGCGCCGGGATCTTCTGCTCGTCGATGAAGACCTGCCTGCGGATGCGGCGCGCCTCGGCACCGAGCTCGTCCCAACTGCCCAGGCGCAACTCGACCATCGGCTCGCCGCGCTCGAGCGCTTCGAGCGCGGCACGCAGCGGCGGCGGAACCGGCCGGCTCGTGCGCGCCACGGGATCGGCGAAAACGTAGACCAGCTCGCCGTGCACCAGCAACTGCTCGTCGCGGAACATCGCGGCAGCGAAGACGATCGACGACTTGCCGATGCGGGCGCAGCGGATGCCGACCTCGCACAGGTCGTCGTAGCGCGCCGAGGCCACGTACTCGAGCGTCGCCTTGCGCACGAAGAGGTCGCCTTCGAGCTGATCCATGGTCTCGTGGTAGGGCAGCGCGAGCGCACGCCAGTAGCCGGCCACCGCGGTGTCGAAATATAAAAGGTAATGGCCGTTGAAGACGATCTTCTGCATGTCGACCTCGGCCCAGCGGATGCGCAGCCGCTCGGCGAATCTGAAATCGGTTCTCTTCATCGGCTCCAGGCCTTTCGCAATGCGGCCGCGGCCGCTTCCTGGGCGGCGCCGGCTTCCTTCAGCGCACGCCCCATCTTGATGAAATCGTGGGTCACGCCACGCGCCATCTCGAGTTCGACGGTGACGCCGGCCAGGCGCAGGCGGTCGGCATAGGCCAGGGCTTCGTCGACCACCGGGTCGCATTCGGCGAGCACGAAGCAGGCCGGGGCCACGTCGTCGACATCGGCCGAATCGAGCGGAGCGAAGCGCCAGTCGCCGCGTTCGGCGGGGTCGATGTAGTGGTCGAAGAACCAGTCGATGGCGACGCTGTCGAGCAGAAAGCCGTCTCCGAAAAGCCGGTGCGAGGCGGTGCCGCCATGGCCGGTGGTGCCGGGCGTGACCAGCAACTGCAACGCCAGTTCGAGACCGATGTCGCGGGCGTGCAGTGCGCAGGCCGCGGCCAGGGTGCCCCCGGCGCTGTCGCCACCGACGGCGAGCCGGCGCGTGTCCAGCCCCAGATCGGGAATGCCGCGCGCAAGTGCCTCCATCGCCGCCCAGGCGTCGTCGACCGCGGTCGGGAAACGGTGTTCGGGGGCGAGACGGTAGTCGAGCGCGACCACGGCGCCGCCGCTGCGCAAGGCGAGCTGGCGGCACAGGCTGTCGTGGGTTTCGAGGCTGCCGACGACGAAGCCGCCGCCGTGCAGGTACAGCAACACGGGCAGGCGTGCGTGCGAAGCGGCGTAGAGCCGGGCGCGCAAGGGCGTGCCGTCGGTGGCGGCGACGCGGAAGTCCTCGACCCGGGCCAGCGGCGCGCGCGGCGGCTCGAGCACCTCGGCGGCGGCTTCGTAGGCGGCGCGCGCCTGCTGGGGCATCATCGTGTGAAACGGTGCGCGCCGGGCGCGGCGGATGCGGTCGAGCAGACCGGCCATCGCGGGGGTGAGAAGGTGTTGGCTCACGCGTGTTGAAGGGCTGCGGCCGTAGCATACTGGCGCGATGGCCCGCATCCTCTACCTCACCCAGATCGAGATCGACTTCGGCGCTGTTGCGCTGCTCGCCGCCGAGTGCGAACGCGTGGGCATCAGGCGCCCGCTCGTCGTCACCGACGCCGGCGTGCGCGCCGCCGGCGTGCTGCAGCCGGCGCTCGATGCGCTGGGCGTCCTGCCCCACGCGGTGTTCGACCAGACGCCGTCGAATCCGACCGAGGCGGCGGTGCGCGCCGCGGTCGAGGTCTACCGGCGCGAAGGCTGCGACGGCCTGGTCGCGGTCGGCGGCGGATCCAGCATCGACCTCGGCAAAGGGGTGGCCATCGCCGCGACACATGAGGGGCCGCTCGCGACCTACGCCACGATCGAAGGCGGCAGCGCGAAGATCAGCGAGCGCGTGGCGCCGCTGATCGCGGTCCCGACGACCGCCGGCACCGGCAGCGAAGTCGCGCGCGGCGCCATCGTCATCGTCGACGACGGCCGCAAGCTCGGCTTCCACAGCTGGAACCTGATGCCCAAGGCGGCCTTGCTCGACCCCGCCTTGACCTTGGCGCTGCCGCCGCTGCTCACCGCGGCCACCGGCATGGACGCGATCGCCCATTGCATGGAAACCTTCATGGCCCCGGCCGTGAATCCACCGGCCGACGGCATCGCGCTCGACGGCCTCGCGCGCGGCTGGGCCCATGTCGAGCGCGCCACGCGCGACGGCCAGGACCGCGAAGCGCGCTGGAACATGATGAGCGCGAGCATGCAGGGCGCGCTCGCCTTCCAGAAAGGCCTGGGCTGCGTGCATTCGCTCAGCCACAGCCTGGGCGGCGTCAACCCGCGGCTGCACCACGGCACGCTGAACGCGGTGTTCCTGCCCGCGGTCGTGCGCTTCAACGCCGCCGCCGAATCGATCCGGCGCGAACGGCGGCTCGAGCGCATGGCACAGGCCATCGGCCTCGGCGGCTGCGATCCCGAAGGCCAGGAACTGGCCCGGGCGTTGAACGAGCTGAACGCCCGCCTCGGCCTGCCGAGCGGCCTGGCGGCGATGGGCGTGACGCGCGACCTGTTCGAACGCGTCATCGACGGTGCGATGGCCGACCATTGCCACAAGACCAATCCGCGCATCGCCACGCGCGACGACTACCGCGCCATGCTCGAAGCGTCGATGTAGTTCGACGCCGCGGACCCACGAACAAAAACGGCACCCCGCAGGGCGCCGTTCTCGAGAAGCGCGAGCGCCTCAATCGCTCCGCAGCAAGCGACGGCCTCCCATCAAGCGGACGCCGCGGATCCGGCTTCGCCGGTCCGCCAGCGTCGCCCCCCTGGGGGGAGCGCCGAAGGCGCTACGGGGGGGGAGCCCGTTATCCGTGCTTCTTGTCGAAGAACTGCTCGTCCTCGGTCGAGCCCTTGAGCGCGGCGGTCGAGGCTTCGCGCTCGATCGTCGTCGTCACCGCGTCGAAGTAGCCGGTGCCGACCTCGCGCTGGTGCTTCACGGCGGTGAAGCCACGCTCGGCGGCGGCGAACTCCTTCTGCTGCAACTCGACGAAGGCGCTCATGTTGTTGCGCGCATAGCCGTAGGCCAGGTCGAACATCGAGTAGTTCAGGCTGTGGAAGCCGGCCAGGGTGATGAACTGGAACTTGTAGCCCATCGCGCCGAGCTCGCGCTGGAACTTGGCGATCGTCGCGTCGTCGAGGTTCTTCTTCCAGTTGAACGAAGGGCTGCAGTTGTAGGCCAGCAGCTTGCCCGGGAACTTGGCGTGGATCGCGTCGGCGAAAGCCTTGGCGAAAGCCAGATCGGGCTTGCCGGTCTCGCACCAGATCAGGTCGGCATAAGGCGAGTAGGCCAGGCCGCGGCTGATCGACTGCTCGAGGCCGTTCTTGCTGCGGAAGAAGCCTTCGACGGTGCGCTCGCCGGTCAGGAAGGGGCGGTCGTTGGCGTCGACGTCGGCGGTGACGAGGTCGGCGGCTTCGGCATCGGTGCGGGCGAGCAGGATCGTCGGCGTGCCCATCACGTCGGCGGCCAGGCGCGCGGCGACGAGCTTGGCGACGGCTTCACGCGTGGGGACCAGCACCTTGCCGCCCATGTGGCCGCACTTCTTGACGCTGGCCAGCTGGTCTTCGAAGTGAACGCCGGCGGCGCCAGCGTCGATCATCGCCTTCATGAGTTCGAAGGCGTTCAACACGCCGCCGAAACCGGCTTCGGCGTCGGCCACGATCGGGGCGAAGTAGTCGACCTCGTTCTTGCCTTCGCTCCACTGGATCTGGTCGGCGCGGGCGAAGGCGCCGTTGATGCGCTTGACGACCTTGGGCACCGAGTCCACCGAGTACAGGCTCTGGTCGGGGTACATCTCGCCGTTGTCGTTGGCGTCGGCCGCGACCTGCCAGCCGCTGAGGTAGATCGCCTTCAGGCCGGCCTTGACCTGCTGCATGGCCTGGTTGCCGGTAAGCGCGCCCAGGGTGTTGACGAAGGGCTCGGTGTTGATCAGGTTCCACAGCTTCTCGGCGCCGCGCTTGGCCAGCGTGTGCTCGATCTGGATCGAGCCGCGCAGGCGCACGACGTCGGCGGCGCTGTAGCCGCGCTTGATGCCTTTCCAGCGCGGGTTCTCCGCCCAGTCTTTTTCGAGGACGGCGGCTTGCTGTTCGCGGGTGAGTTGGCTCATGAAGGCTCCTGGTGACGAGAAAGTTTCAACGCCCTCAGGTTAACCGGATTTGCTGCAGCGCGGAAGACTTATGTCTTATAGAAGACAAGAATTTGATTCATTCAAAATCAAATACTTAGCATTTTCATGCCACGATGCAAAACGTCATTTTCTCATATGATGGATTTTGTTGCGCCGCAGCGTGACTGATTCTCGCATTGCGAAATCAGACCTTCAGATCGCGAAAGCCCCGCGCGCACCAAGCCATCGCTCATAGATGCGGTCGGCCAGCGCCTCCTGCGCCTGCAAATGAGCCGCAGTGCCGGCGTGCATCGTGTCGCCGTCTTGCACGCTGGGGTGGCGGGCCAGGGCCTCGAGGTAGCGCGGCGTCAGGTCGTTCGCCCAGCGGCCGAGCTTCTCGGCGTCGGCTTCGAGGTGGAACTGCAGCGCCAGCGCGCTGCCGATGGCGAAGGCCTGGTGCGGGCAGGCAGGGCTCGAAGCCAGCGGCTCGGCGCCGGGCGGCAGGTCGAAGGCTTCGTAATGCCATTGGAAGACGCGCGGCTTCGCCTCGGGGCCGAACCACGCCCGTGCCAGCGCGCTGTCGGCCACCTCGATCGGCAGCCAGCCGACTTCGGGCGCGGGCGAAGCGGCGATGCGGGCACCGAGGGCGCGCGCGATGAGCTGGCCGCCCAGGCAATGGCCGATCATCGGCAGGCCCGCGGCGAGCGCCGCACGGATCAGCGCCTCGGCGCGGCGCAGCGAGGGCAGTTCGTCGTTGGCGCTCATCTCGCCGCCGAGGATCGCGATCGCGCCGAAGGTCTCGACCGACTCGGGGTAGTCGTGCCCGGCTTCGCTGTTGCGCAGGTCGAAGGGCAGCCCGCGGCGCTGCAGCCAGGTTGCGAGGTAGGCCGGGCCGTCGGCGCTCAGGTGCTGCAGGATCAGGACGGGTTTCATGGGTCCCGAGTGTGCCGCGGCAGCGCGGCCGGCCCGCCGATGAACGATTCTTGATCCCGCTCAAGCCCCCGGCCCGGCGGCGCCGAACAATGGCTTCGAACTTCCGGAGCCCAGCATGGCCGCCACCGCTTCCCCCAAGGTCCGCCCGGCGCGAGCGCCGGTGCCCCCGCTTCCGCCTTTCGAAGCCCTGGATCGCACCCATCGCGAGGTGGTGCAGGTGCTGGGCCGCTTCGAGCGTCTGCTGGCCCATGTCGACGAGAACGGCGCAGACGAGGTCGCGCGCGCAAGCGCGGCCGAAATCGCCGCGTTCTTCAACGGCCACGCCCGCGAGCACCATGCCGACGAGGAACGCCTCGTCTTCCCCGGCCTGCTCGCAAGCGGCAACGCCCAGCTCGTGCAGCATGTACTTCGCCTGCAGCAGGATCACGGCTGGCTGGAGGAAGACTGGATCGAACTCGAGCCGCAGATCGACGCGATCGCCCGCGGCTACAACTGGTACGACCTGAACATGCTGCGCG
>JAGWTS010000228.1 GCA_028868875.1 Burkholderiales bacterium
CGGGAATCGCCTTCGCGAGCTTGAACAGCCAGCCCAGCACCGGTTGCGCGAAGATGCGGTGGTCCATCATGAAGCGGATCGGGCGCGGGCTCGCGGCCATCAGCAGCACCGCGTCGACGAAGCTCACGTGGTTGCAGACGAGGATTGCCGCACCGCTGCCCGGAATGTTGTCTTCGCCGCGCATCCTGAAGCGGTAGACGCAGCGCGAGAGCACGAAGGCGACGAAGCGCAGCAGGTATTCCGGAACGAGCAGGAAGACGTAGGCCGCCACCACCGCGTTGAGCAGGCCGACGACGAGAAAGACCTGCGGAATCGTGAAGCCCGACTTCAGCAGCACGCCGACGCCGATGGCGCTCACGATCATGAACAAGGCGTTCAGGATGTTGTTGGCGGCGATGATGCGCGCGCGGTGGCTGGGCGCGCTGCGCAGCTGGATGAGCGCGTACATCGGCACGCTGTACAGGCCGGCGAAGAGCGAGAGCAGCGCGAGGTCGGCCATGACGCGCAGATGGCCTGGCGTGGAGACGAAATCCGCCACCGACAGCAGCCCGGAAGGCGGCAGGCCGCGGGAGGCGAAATACAGGTCGATCGAGAACAGGCTCATGCCGATGGCTCCCAGCGGCACGAGCCCGATCTCGACATGGCGGTGGCTCAGCATCTCGCACAGCAGCGAGCCGATGCCGATGCCGAACGAGAACACGACGAGCAGCAGCGAGGCGACGCGCTCGTCGCCGTGCAGCACCTCTTTCGCGAAAGCCGGGAACTGGGCCAGGAAGACGGCGCCGAAGAACCACATCCACGAGATCCCGAGCAGCGAGCGGAAGACGACGAGGTTGCCGTGCGCCAGCTTGAGATTGCGCCAGGTCTCGGTCACCGGGTTCCAGTTGATCTTCAGCCCCGGGTCGGTCGCGGGCGTCACGGGCACGCCCTGGGCGATGACGCGGCCGATCACGGCGAGCAGCAGGCAGGCGCCCGAGACGAGCCAGACGCCGTTGCGCGGCACCGAGATCAGGAGCCCGCCGGCGACGTTGCCGAGCAGGATAGCGACGAAGGTGCCCATCTCGATCATGCCGTTGCCGCCCGTGAGTTCGCGCTCGGAAAGGTGCTGCGGCAGGTACGAATACTTCACCGGGCCGAAGAGCGTGGAGTGCACGCCCATCATGAACAGGCACACCAGCAGCACCGGCACGTTGTGGCTGACGAAACCGAAGCTCGCAAGCGCCATGATCGCGATCTCGAGCCCCTTGACGAAGCGGATCAGCACCGTCTTTTCGAGCTTGTCCGAGAGCTGCCCGCTGGTGGCCGAGAGCAGCAGGAACGGCAGGATGAAGAGCGCGCCGATGACGAGGCCGGCGAGCTCGGGCGGCAGCCAGCTCACCTCGATCTCGTAGGTGACGAGCACGGTGAAGGCGAACTTGAAAAGATTGTCGTTGCCGGCACCCAGGAACTGCACCCAGAAGAACGGGGCGAAGCGGCGTTGGGCGAGGAGCGCGAACTGGTTCGGGCGGTCTGGCTGCATCGTGGCCTCGACTATTGCATGGACGATGTGACGAGCTTCACCGGCCCGCCCAGGCCGCTGCGCTGCAGCCGGTCGAAGACCGAATCGACCGCCACCGAGCGTCTGCAGCGCATCGCCCAGGACTTCGCGCTCCGGCACCGCGCCGACCAGAGCCTGCCCGCAGACCGCAAGCGCACGCCGGTGCTGGACATGCGCTCGTGCTTGTTCGCGGCCTTCCGCGACCTGCGGCGCGCGCCCGACAAGCCGCCTCGAGGCGGCCTCAGCCGCCCGGCTTCAAGGCCGAGCGCAGCACCGAGCCGCACAGCGACAAGGCGGTGTTCGCCTCGTCGATGACGCGACCCATCGTCACGAAACCGTGGATCTGGCGCTCGAAGCAGACGTACTGCACCTGGTTGCCGGCCTCGGACAACGCATCGGCATATTGCAGCCCTTCGTCGCGCAAGGGGTCGAAGCCGGCGGTGAGCACGAGCGCCGGCGGCAGGCGCGCCAAGTCGCGCGCGAGCAGCGGCGAGGCGCGCCAGTCGCTCCACGAGGCCTCGTCGGCGATGTAATGGCGGCGGAAATAGGCGATGGTGTCGGCGGTGAGCACGTAGCCCTGGCCGTTCGTGCGGTGCGAGGGGGCAAGCGCCCGCATGTCGGTCGCCGGGTAGATCAGGAGCTGGAAAGCCAGGCCTTCGCCGGCGTCGCGCAAGGCGATCGCCGCCACTGCCGCGAGGTTGCCGCCGGCGCTGTCGCCGCCCGCGGCCACGCGCGCCGGGTCGATGCCCAGCGCCGCCGCTTCGCGCCGCGCCCAGCGCACGGCGGCGATGCAGTCGTCCACGGCCGCCGGAAAGCGCTGCTCGGGGCCCATCCGGTAGTCGACCGAAAGCAGCGCGCAGCCGCTGTCGCGCGCCAGCGTGCGGCAGACCACGTCGTGGGTGTCGAGGTCGCCGATGGTCCAGCCGCCGCCGTGGAAGTACACGAGCAGCGGCAGCCTGCCCGCCGCCGGCCGGTACAGCCGCAGCGCGATGCCGGCTTCGCCGCGCAGATCGCGCACCTCGGCCAGCGGCGGCGGATCGGGCTGGGTGTAGAAGCGGCGCTCGGCGTACAGGCGGCGCGCTTCCTCAGGGGCCAGGGTGTGCAGCGGCGGCACGCCGCGTTCGCTCATCAAGTCGATCAAGGCGCGGGCCTGGGGGTCGAGCATGGCGCATCTCTCCGGGTTGCGGGGCGGGGCCGCCAGTGTAGCCAGCCGAAGGCTTGTCAAAAGCGGGCCTGCGGGCGATGCTCGCGCGATGAACATAAGCGAGCAGCACGACCCCTGCGACGAGCCCGAGGCGGCGCCAGCACCGACCGCGCTTGCAGGCCGGCGCGAAGGACTCGCAGCCGGGCCGACGCCTGCCACCGCGCGAACCGCGCCCGGCCGCGAGGCGGCGCAAGGCGCGGGCGCGGGCGCGGAAGCCGCGCCGCAGGAGATCCGATTGCGCGGCCATCGCCCCGGCGACATCGGCTGGGTCGCGTCTCGCCACGGCGCGCTCTACGCCGCCGAGTTCGGCTGGGACGAGCGCTTCGAAGCCCTGGTGGCGCGCATCGCCGCCGATTTCATCGACCGCTTCGACGCCGCGCGCGAAGCCTGCTGGATCGCCGAGCGCGAAGGCCGGCCGCTGGGCTGCGTCTTCCTGGTGCAGGCGCGCGACGAAGCCAGCGGCGCGCCCGAGCCGGGCGTCGCGCAACTGCGCATGCTGCTCGTCGAGCCCGCCGCGCGCGGCCTCGGCCTGGGCAAGCAACTGGTCGCCGAATGCGAGCGTTTCGCGCGCGAACGCGGCTACCGCCGGATCCGCTTGTGGACGAACAGCGTGCTGCTCGCCGCGCGCGGCATTTACGCCGCCAGCGGCTACCATCTGGTCGCGAGCGAATCGCACCGCAGCTTCGGCCGGGACCTGGTCGGCGAGACTTGGGAACTCGATTTGACATGAGCCCCAACGCGCCCTGCCCTTGCGCCAGCGGCCGCCCCTACGCGGCCTGTTGCGGCCGCTGGCATGGCGGCACGCCGGCGCCCGAAGCCGAGGCGCTGATGCGCTCGCGCTACAGCGCTTTCGTCCTCGGCCTGGGCGAGTACCTGCGCGCGAGCTGGCACCCGAGCAAGCGGCCGGCGACGCTGGAGTTCGAACCCGGCCTGCGCTGGCTCGGGCTCGAGGTGAGGCGCGTCGATGTCGATGGCGAACGCGCGACGGTCGAATTCGTCGCCCGCAGCAAGCTCGGTGGCCGTGCCTCGCGCCTGCACGAGACCAGCCGCTTCGTGCGCGAGGACGGACGCTGGTTCTACGTCGACGGCGACACGCGCTGAGCGAGCACTTCAGCCGAATTTCAGCGCCAGGATCTCAGGCAGGTTCAGCGCTGCCGCCTGCCAGCTGTCGCCGCCGTCGGCACTGGACCAGAGGTGGCCGGTCGAGCTGCCGAGCAGCAGCGAATCGCCGTCGGACGAGACGTCGAGCGCATGGCGGAAGACGAGGTCGTAGCAGTCGTGCTGCGGCAGCCCTTCGCGCAGCGTCTCGAAGCTCTTGCCGCCGTCGCGCGTGCGGTTGACGACGAGCGCGGCGCCGACCGGCACCCGGCATTCGTCCTTGAAGGCCGGCACGAACCACGCGGTGTCGGGGTCGTGCGGATGCGCGGCGACGGCGAAGCCGAAGCTAGACACCGGCGCCTCGATGCGCTGCCAGCTCGCCGCGCCGTCGGCGGAGCGCCAGATGCCGTTGTGGTGCTGGCACCAGAGCACCTCGGGCCGGGCGCGGCAACGCACGATGAGGTGCGGGTCCTGCGTCGCCTCGTTCTCGGCCTGGTCGGGCGGCATGTAGTCGGCGCGCATGCCGCGCGTGCGCAGCGCCCAGTTTGCGCCCCCGTCCTCGGTGATCCAGGCGCCGCCGCAGCTCACGCCGACGACCATCTGCTGCGCATCCTTCGGGTGGACCGCGATCGAGTGCAGCCCCGGCACGTCGGTGCCGCCGCCGAACCATTGCAGGCGCTCGGGCCGATTCCAGAGCGACTCATTGAGCTGCCACGAGGCGCCGAAATCGTCCGAGCCGAAGAGCCCGCCGGGCAGGGTTCCGGCCCAGATGCGCTCACCCGCGCTTTCGAGCGCCCAGATCTGCACCAGCTTCCAGGCCGGGCCGGTGGCGTCGGCAGGCTGCGGCGGATAAGTCGGCGCCGCCACTTCGCGCCAGTTGCAGCCGGCGTCGTCCGAGGCGTGGAGCTTGACGCCGAAATGCCCCAGGTTCAGCGCCGCCAGCATGCGGCCATCGGGCTGCGGAGGCAGCAGCATCGTCACCGGCTCGCCCAGAAAACTCACGCGGGCGACCTTCCAGCCGGCGCCGTTGCGGCGCAACTCGAACAAGCCCTTGTGGGTCGCGGCCCAGGCGCGGTCGTTCATGGCGTCATCCTCCAGACAAGGCCTGCATCACGTGGACCACGCTGGCCGGCCCGAGCGCGTCGGCGAGCGTGGCGCGGTCGTCGCAGCGCTTGCCGTCGATGAAGGCGACGACGTTGGGCCGCATGTGGCCCTGGTCGTCGAGCACGTAGCCGCGCAGCGTCGGGTTCGCGGCGAAAGCGTCTTCGAGCAGGGCGCGCAGCGTCGACGCGCCGCTCTCGACCTCGGGGGTCGCGGTGAAACGGCGCAGCTGCGGGGTGAAGACGAGGCGCGGCATCGTGCGCATTCTGGCATCGCGCGCCCGGTCCGGCGACCCCCGCGCGGGCGGCGGCGCCTAGGGCGCCAGGTCGCCCGCCAGGCTGGCCAGTGTTTCGGGCGCGATCGTCACGTGGGCGGGGTAGTTCGTGTGGTCGCAGCCGAGCTTGACGGCCGCGCCGGCACGCACCGCGGCGCGCTGCGCCGGGCTGAACTCGAAGCGCACGAAATGCACCGACGAGGTCTTCTCGGCGTTCTCGCGCTCGAGGTCCTCGTCGGCGATCGCGTAGACCCGGACCTGGCCTTCGACCTCGACGAACAACCGGTCCTCGACGCCGATCAGGCGCGCGAGCTCGACCCGGCGCTCGTTCGGGTCGGGGTATTCGATCAGCATCGTCGCCTTCCAGTTGCTGCCGTCGGGCACGAGCGGGGCGTAGGCGTCGATCTCGCTCTGGATGCCGTCCTCGTCGAAGATCTTCTCGATGTGCAGCATCTCCTGGATCTGGCGCCGCACGGTCAGCTCGTCCTCGAACTGCAGCGTCACGTGCTCGCCGAGCTCGATGCTGCGCAGCCGGCGGTGGGCGATCGCCTCGGGCTTGCTGGTCTTGCGGATCTTCGAATAGGCTTCCAGGGAGAGCAGGTTGTCGCGGTTGATGGTCATCGTGTTCACTCCAATCCGTAGGCGATGCGCAGCAGGCTCAAGGGGTGCTGCAGCGCCTTGGCCGGCGTGCCGGCCTCTTCCATGCCCTGGGCGATGTGGTGGCCGGCCAGGGCGCAATCGCTCGAGATGTAGTCGGGCTGGGCGCTGGCCATGGCCTTGAACACCGGCTTGCCGATCTTCATCGCATTGGCGTGGTAGGCCGCCTTCACGCCGTAGGTGCCGGCGTGGCCCGAGCAGCGCTCGACGGTGTTGAGCTTGACCTCGACGGTCTGGCCGACGAGCTTGAACATCTCCTCGGTCTTGCGGCCGATGTTCTGCACCCGGCCGTGGCAGGGGATGTGGTAGCTCACGCTGCCGAGCGCGGTCTTGAAATCGGTCTTCAGCAGCCCGTCCTTGTGGCGCGCGACGAGGTACTCGAAGGGGTCGAACATGGCCTCCTTGACGGCCTGGGTGTCGGCGTCGTCGGGGAAGAGCAGCGGCAGTTCCTGCTTGAACATCAGGGTGCAGCTCGGAATCGCGCTCACGATGGCCCAGCCTTGCTTCGCATAGCGCGCCAGCACCGGGATGTTGGCCTCTTTCGCGCGCTCGACCGATTCGAGGTCGCCCAGCTCGAGCTTGGGCATGCCGCAGCACTGCTCCTTGTCGACGATCTCGTAGGGGATGGCGTTGTGCTCGAGCACGGCGATCAGGTCGGCGCCGATGCCGGGCTCGTTGTAGTTGATGTAGCAGGTCGAGAAGATCGCGACCTTGCCCGGCGTGCGCTCGCCGTTCGTCACCACCGTGGCCTCGCCCGACATCGTGCGGCCCCAGCGGAAGCGCTGCTTGGCCAGCGACGGCATCCAGGCCTTGGCGTCGACGCCGAGCGCCGACTTCAGCGCCCCGCGCATCGCCTTCGTGCCGTTGACCGCGTTCACCGCCTGCACGACGACCGGGATGCCGGCGAATTTGCCGTGGACGTCGGTCGAGGCCAGGAACTTCTCGCCCGCCGGGACCAGGCCGTCGCGGAACTTGATGGCCTTGGCGCGCAGCATCAGGTGCGGGAAGTCGAGGTTCCACGGATGCGGCGGCGTGTACGGACACTTGGTCATGTAGCACAGGTCGCACAGGTAGCACTGGTCGACCACGCTCCAGTAGGCCTCCTTCTTGACGCCGTGGACCTCGCCATCGGCGGTTGCGTCGACGAGGTCGAACAGGGTCGGGAAGCTCTGGCACAGGCTGACGCAGCGGCGGCAGCCGTGGCAGATGTCGAACACCCGCTCCATCTCGGCGAAGGCCTTGCCTTCGTCGTAGAAATCGGGGTTCTTCCAGTCGACCGGATGGCGGGTCGGGGCTTGGAGATTGCCTTCGCGCATGGTTCTCGCTCTTCTTCGGGCCAGGTTCAAACGAGAACAAGGGGCCTGAAGCCCCTTGTTCGGCGGTGCTTGACGGCGCTTCAGTCGACCAGGGCGTCGAGCGCGCGCTGGTAGCGGTTGGCGTGCGAGCGCTCGGCCTTGGCCAGGGTCTCGAACCAGTCGGCGATCTCGTCGAAGCCTTCGCTGCGGGCCTGCTTGGCCATGCCCGGGTACATGTCGGTGTACTCGTGCGTCTCGCCGGCGACGGCGGCCTTCAGGTTGTCGCGAGTCGGGCCGATCGGCAGCCCGGTGGCGGGGTCGCCGACCGCCTCGAGGAATTCGAGGTGGCCGTGCGCATGGCCGGTTTCGCCTTCGGCGGTGGAACGGAACAGCGCCGCGACATCGTTTTGGCCTTCGACGTCGGCCTTGGCCGCGAAGTACAGGTAACGGCGGTTGGCCTGGGATTCGCCCGCGAAGGCGTCCTTCAGGTTCTGTTCGGTCTTCGATCCTTTCAAGCCCATGTCTTGCTCCTTTGTGTTCAGTCGCTGATCGGGGCGCCGCCAGCGGCGCGACCGGATCGAACGGTATCAAACCCCGGGGCGCCGCGCCAATACAAAGCTTCAATGCGGGTCATAGCCTCGGGCCGTCTCAGCGCAGGCCCAGCAGCCGCAGCGCGAAATCGTGCAGGCGGCCCGCCGGGTCGGCCAGGCTGGTGAGGATGCTCAGATGGTTGGCCTCGGGCAGGGTTTCGCACACCGGCACCGCGGTCGGGCCCCAGACGTCGCGGATCAGGCGGTTCTGGCGCTGGAACTCCTCGCTCTCGTCGGCCCCGGCCACCGCCACCAGCGGCGCGGCGCGCGGGCGCGGGAAAAAGGCCGGACTCAGGCGCGCGACCGAGGCTGCGGTCAGGCGCAGGTCGGGCTGGAGGAAGGGCGTGTGGCGCAGCGGCTCGAGGTCGTAGAGGCCGGAGATCGCGAGCCCGGCGCGAACGAGCTGCGCCGGCAGGTCCGCGGCGACCTGCTTCCAGCGGCACGAGACCATCATCGCCGCCGCATGGCCTCCGGCCGAATGGCCGGCGACGACGATGCGCGAGGCGTCGCCGCCGAAGCGCGCCGCGTTGCGCCAGGTCCAGGCCAGTGCCGCCACCATCTGCAGGGTGATGTGCTCGATCGTGACCGCCGGGCACAAGGCGTAGTTCGGCACGACGACCAGCGCGCCCGCGGCGTTGAGCGCGGGGGCGACAAAGGAGAAATCGGACTTGTCCAGCGCGCGCCAGTAGCCGCCGTGGATGAAGACCAGCACCGGCGCCGGCCCGCCCGCCGACGCGCTGGGCGGAAACAGGTCCAGCGTCTCGCCGTCGGCGCTGCCATAGGCGAGGTCCAGCTGCGCCCCGGCGCTGCCTTCGCGCGCGAGCGCCGAGGCCCGGCCCCAACGCTCGAAGTAGGCCGCGTGGTCCGGCACCAGAGCCCGGTTGTTGTACTGGGCATCGAGCCAGGCCGGATCGAAACGACTGCGCATTCGGGACTCTCCATGAAAAGGATCTGCGAGCATGGTAAACTGCGAGGCTGTCGTGGGGGCGTAGCTCAGCTGGGAGAGCGTCGCGTTCGCAATGCGAAGGTCAGGAGTTCGATCCTCCTCGTCTCCACCAGGGTTTTCCCTAGTCCCAGAAGTCAGCATTTATGCGGCTTCCCAGGTAAGGACCCACTAACCATGGGTACAGTCCATGGGTACAAAAATGGGTACAGAAACAGGCCTCCGAGGAGCGATCCCCGGGGGCCTTTTCCTTTGCCATGACGCCATTCATTTTCCGCACGACCACGACACCAACGGAGTACATGGTCTATGGCACAACGCCGGCCGGGGACCTGTTCCGTGCGGTAAAGGATGTGGACGGTTGGCGCCTAGTTGCAAGTGATCTACTCCCTGCGAATCACTGGGGCAACTACCACTACAGGTCGGCGACCGAATCGACCGAGCCCCCGCTGTTCGTGCTGCTGCTCATGGAAGCGGCGTGTCACCTGTTCGGGCGGGAGCACGGGACCTGCTTGCTGAGCCGCGGACCTGGAGGAGCCCCGGCGCCGTTGCCCTTGCCACAACCCGTCCGGTCCCGCACTTCGCCACCTTCGGCGCCGTAGTTCCACACTTCGCCACCTTCGGCGCAGTGGTCCCGCACCGCTTGACCTTCCCGGCTCGGTCCTGCCCTGCCCTGGCCTTCATGCCGGGTCATCCCAGGGCGCCGAGGAGTCATCCCAGGGTGCCGTGCCGTCATCGGCCGCGGGCAACAGCTCGGGCACTGCTGCCACCGCCAACCGTTCGGCCTCGGCCTGTTCGGCTGCCTCTTTCGCTGCCTTGCTGGCTGCCCGGGTAGCTGCCGCCTTCGCCCTGGTCTCGGCCCTCGATGCCGCCAGCTTCTCGGCCCGGCGCTTCGCCTGCTCGGCCATGCGGGCATCCTGAATGGCCTTCTGTCGGGCCATCCTGACCCGGCGCCGCTCCCGCTCCTTCTCTGCTGCCTTCGCCTTCTTCTCGCGGGCCTCATCGAGGCAGGCGCAGCACTTGCCCCCGCGGACCCGATGGGGCGCGATGTGGGGATTGCTGGTGCCCTTGCAGGGGACCCCCGGGAAGA
>JAGWTS010000229.1 GCA_028868875.1 Burkholderiales bacterium
CGCCCGGCTTTTGTCGCGGCTTGTTCGAGAATCGTCTTCACGTGCGTGCTGCCCGAGTGGTAGACGTCGGCCGAATACACCGGGTGGTGAAGGGTCACGATCAGCGGTGCCGACCGCGGCAGGCTCTTCAATTGATTCACCAACCAGGTGACCTGCGGCTCGCGGATGTCGCCCCCTTCGGGAACGTTCGAATACAAGCCGACGAAATTCACCAGCGGCGTCAGCAGCGTCCAGTAGACGTTGGGCTGCGTCATCGTCGTGCGGCCGGTGTCGCCTGCCTGCGGGATCAGCCTGGGCTTGGTATCGCAGAAGCACCGCAGGAATCCGTCGAGCGTGGTGGCGGGAGCGATGTTCTCCCCGTCGTGGTTGCCCGCAACGGCGAAGATCGGTGCCGCGTAGTATTCGTAAGGCTGGTAGAACTGCGGGTTGTATTGATCGAGCGCGCCGTTGAAATAAACGCAATCGCCCAGGATGTAGAGGAACGCGGGGTTGTCCGAAGCCGCGGCGCCGGCGACGAAATCGGCTTCCATGCCTTTGGCGACGAGTTCCTGCGGCACGGCGTAATTGACGCCGCCCATGTCACCGTTGATGTGAAAGCTCATCTTCCGGGCGGCCTTGATCCGGGCCAGCTGGTCGGCGGGAAGAACGCTTGCCAGATCGAGCTTGAACGGCGGTTTTCCGGTGGGTTTCGGAAGCGGCCTGAAATGCGTGTCACGCACTTCCTTGGGCGTCATGACGTGGGCGTTGAAATTGCCGTCCCCGGAAGGACGGGTCTTGCCGAATTGATGGCTTGCCGGGACGGATTTGGCTCGGGCCATGGCTGACTCCTGAATGGGTGAATGACGAGTGGATCGAACGTCCGGACCGTTCAGTCTTCCCGGCCCGCCGCTGCGCGCCGTCGGTCTCGTACGCTAGAGCCTTATCGACGCGAATGCAATTCGTTCCTCATGAATCGGTGGGACGTGCGCTGCCGTCGCCCGGTTGCCCGGCAACAGCAGCATGATCCGATCCGGCTGATCCGTTCGGACCCTGGTGCGCTGGTCCCGCGTCGGCGAGTCGTGCGCTTGCGCAGTGGCTGCATCAGCCGCTGCTGCCATGAACCGGGTTCGCGAACCCCGCGCGCATGACCTTGCATGTAGAGTCGCGCGACACCTGCCACGCTCGGGAGCCCGCACGATGTACGCCCTCGCCATCGCCTTCACGCTCGTCGTGGCCGTGCTTCACGTCGGCTTTCTGGTGCTCGAGATGTTCTTCTGGAACAAGCCCGTCGGCCACCGCGTCTTCGGCTTGCCGCCCGAGATCATGGCCGGCGCCGCGCCCTTGGCGGCCAACCAAGGGCTCTACAACGGTTTTCTCGCCGCCGGACTGGTCTGGGGCGCCTGGCTCGGCCCCGAAGGCGCGGCAATCCGGCTGTTTTTTCTCGGCTGCGTCATCGTCGCCGGCGTCTACGGCGCGGCCACCGCCAAGCGCTCCATCCTCTTCGTCCAGGCTTTGCCTGGTGCCGTCGCGCTGGCGCTGACCCTCGTGGCGCGCGGCTGATCCGCGCGGCAAGCGGGGCGCCCATGCAGACCTTTTACGAGCAACTCATCCCCGCGCTCTGGCTGGCCTGGATCGCCTACTGGATTGCCGCGGCGCGCGGCGCGAAGAGGACGCTGCGGCGCGAAGGGCGGGGGTCGCGGCTGGCCCACATCCTGCCGCTGCTGCTCGCCGGCTGGATGCTGTGGGTGCCCCGCATTCCGCTGCCGGCGCTGATGCAGCGTTTTCTGCCCGAGGCGATGTGGCCTTTTTGGCTCGGCGTGTTGCTCACGGCCGCCGGGCTGTTGTTCGCGGTCTGGGCCCGGGTTCACATCGGCCGCAACTGGAGCGGCACGGTCACCGTCAAGCAAGACCACGAACTCGTCACCAGCGGCCCCTACCGTTTCGTGCGCCACCCGATTTATTCCGGGCTGCTGCTGGCTTTTGCCGGCGGCGCCATCGCGCGCGGCGAATGGCGTGGGCCGATCGCGGTGCTCATCGCTTTCGTCGCGCTTTGGCGCAAGCTCGGGCTCGAAGAGCGCTGGATGCGCGAGCAGTTCGGGCCGGCTTACGAGGCCTATTCGGAGCGCGTCGCGGCGCTGCTGCCGTTTCTGATCTGACCGCAGTTCAGGGCGGCGTCGCCTGCCAGGGCTGGCCGGCGCCGGGCCAGCCGATGGAGGCCAGAAAGTCGTCGAGATAAGGCGCCCAGAGCGCGGCCGCGTGGCGCGACAAGCCATGGCCGTCGCCGTCGGCCACCGGCGGCGCGTGGACGAAGCGGCTCGCGCTGCCGCCGGCCGCGAAGCCCTCGTGCCAGGCCACTGGCGCGTCGGGGCCCCAATACTGGTCGTTTTCGGCGTAGATCCAGAGATTGGGCCGGGTCGTCGTCTTGCCGTATTCGGCGTAGATCGCGCCGAGTTGTTCGGGCTCGCAGCTGCGGCCGGGGGAGAGCTTCGGGTTGCCGCCGGTGCCGCCCGCGAAATTGATGCTCGCGATGACCCCCGGCAGCGGCTGGGCCGCTGCGGCCACCGTCGTCAGCCCGCCCACCGATTGGCCGACGAGCAGCACATGGTGCTTGTCGGCCCAGGGCTGGTCGCGCAGCCAGGCCAGGGTCGCGACGACGGTTTTCACCGCGGCGTTCGCGGTGATGTGGAAATCGGGGTGGCCGCTGCAATGGCCCGAGGTGTCGAAGTGCGTCGACGTGAGTTCGGCATCGGGGCCGCCGGTGATGCCGTAGCCCGGGCGGATGGGTGCGACCAGCGCAATGCCGTGTTCGAGCCAGTAGCGGACCTGGTTCGCCGACACCGGATGGGCCAGCTTCGCCCGGTCGGCGGCGTCCGGCGCCCGGCCATGCGAAAACAGCACGACCGGGAAAGGCCCGTTGCCCTCGGGTTTGAACACCTGGACCGCCATCTCCAGATCGCTGCCGAAGCGCCCCGCGCCGGGCAGCTTGACGTGCTCGACGGTCGGAGTGCGGACCTGGTCGCGGGCGATCCGGAGCAGCGGGGCCGAAGCGGCCGGCGCCGCGGGGGGCGCCTCGTCGGGCCGGGCCGGCAAGGCGGCCAGAACGAACAGCAAGGCGACCAGGCACGAACGAGCGGTGGACTTCATCGCGGCATTGTTCACCGGCTCTCAGCGCGGCGCGTGTGCCGAAGCGAACAGCACCATTACCGAACGCGCTCCGACGCGCTGCAGCGGGCCTTCGGCGCGCGGCGCGCCGTTGAAGTCGACGAGGTCGTCGGGCGCCTCGCGCGACGAATCGATGACGCGGCGCCAGCCGCTCACGGCCCAGGCGGGCAGGGCGGGCAGCTCGAAGTCGAGTTCGTTCCACCAGGCGTTGAGCGCGAAGTACATCAGCAGGTCGCCCGAGAGGCTGCTCGCGCTCAAGGCCAGGCTGTGCGAATCGGGGCCGAAGTCGGGCGCGCCCGGCTTCACGCCGTGCAGTTGGAGCTTGACCCGCGTCATCAGCTCTTCGAGCGTCAGCCGGTGGTCGCTGCGCACCGACTCGCGCAGGTTGCGCACGGCGATGAGCCCGCGCACGAAGCGGTGGATGTCGGCGTTCTGCTCGAGCAGGCCCCAGTCGAGCCAGCCGGTTTCGTCGTCCAGGCAATAGCCGTTGTTGTTGCCGCGCTGGCTGCGCCGCATCTCGTCGCCCATCAGCAGCATCGGCGTGCCGAGCGAGAGCAGGTTGATCGCGAGCAGGTTCTTGATCTGGCGCCGCCGCAGCGCCTGCACTTGCGCGTCATCGCTCGGGCCTTCGACGCCGCAGTTCCAGCTCCGGTTGTCGTCGCTGCCGTCGCGGTTGTTCTCTTCGTTGGCTTCGTTGTGCTTGCGCTCGTAGCTCACCAGGTCTTCGAGCGTGAAGCCGTCGTGGCTGGTGACGAAGTTGATGCTTTGCGCCGGGTCGCGCCGGCCCCCGGTGTACATCTGCGGGCTGCCGCACAGGCGGTCGGCCAGCGCCGCGACGAGGCCCCCCTCGCCGCGCACGAAGCCGCGCACGTCGTCGCGGAAGCGCCCGTTCCATTCCTTCCAGTGCTCGCCGCCGAAGCCGCCCACCTGGTACAGCCCGGCCGCGTCCCAGGCTTCGGCGATGAGCTTGGTGCCCGCCAGCGCAGGATCGGATTCGATGTCCCAGAGCACGGGCGGCTTGGCCAGCGGCCGGCCCTGCTCGTCGCGCGAGAGGATGGCCGCGAGGTCGAAGCGGAAGCCGTCGACGTGCATCACCTGCACCCAGTAGCGCAGGCTGTCGGCGATGAGGCGGCGCACCACCGCCTCGTTCGCGTTGAGCGTGTTGCCGCAACCCGAGTAGTCGGCGTAGCGGCCGTCTTGTTCGAGCATGTAGTAGGTGGCGTTGTCCAGGCCGCGCAGGCTAAGGCAGGGGCCGCGCTCGTCGCCTTCGGCGGTGTGGTTGTAGACCACGTCGAGGATCACCTCGAGCCCGGCGCGGTGCAGCGCCTTGACCATGTCGCGGAACTCGTCGAGCACCGCCAGCGGCTCGCTCCGGCTCGCGTAGGCCGCATGCGGGGCAAAGAACGAGACCGGCGCGTAACCCCAGTGGTTGGAGAGACCGGGCGGCGCGTCCTGGACGTCGAAATGGAACACCGGCATCAGCTCGACCGCGGTCACGCCGAGGTCGACGAGGTAGGGAATCTTCTCGATCAACCCGGCGTAGGTTCCGCGCTTGGTCGGCGCGACGCCCGAACTCGGGTGGCGCGTGAAGCCGCGCAGATGGGCCTCGTAGATCACCGTCTGCGCGAACGGGCGGCGCAGCGGGGCGTCGCCTTCCCAGTCGTAATGGGCATGGTCGTCGACGACCACGCTCTTCATCGCCCAGGCGTCGTTGCGGCCGTATTCGCAGGCGGCGTGGCGGCGGTAGTGCGAAGGCATCGCCACGGCCCGGGCATAGGGGTCGAGCAGCACCTTGTCTTCCTCGAAGTAGCGCCCGCGCTCGGGTGCGAACGGCCCCTTCATGCGCCAGGCGTAGATCTGGCCCGGGGCGATGCCGGGCACGAAGACGTGCCAGTAGTTCCAGGTGCGGTGGCGCGCCGCGTCGAGCACGATGACGCGCGCCGGCTGCGGCGCGTCGGCGCTGTCGTAGAGCAGCAGCAGGGCTTGTTCGGCGTCGCGCGAATAGACGCTGAAGTTCACGCCGTGGTGCAGCGGCCTCGACCCCAGCGGGTGCGGCTGGCCCGGCTGCACCGCCTCGGCCCGGGGCGGGCCGGGGTTCAGCGCCCGAGCCAGGAATGGATCCACGGCAGGGCCGCTTCGAGGTGGGCGAGCGCGGCGCGGCCGGGTTCGGCGCCGAGTTCGAACTGCTCGCCGCAGATGCCGAGCAGGGTGGCGGGCGGCGCCGGCTCGCCGCGGAGGTCTTCGTAGACCTGCAGCAGCGCCTGCGGCGACAGGGCATGGCTCGTGAAGCTGGCGTCGCGCGCGGCGTGGACCTCCTGCGCGACGAAGGGCGGCGTGCCGCCGCGGCAGGCGTCGACGAAGAGCACGGCGCGGCGGCCGACGAGGTCGAGCGCGTGTTCCACCTGCAACTGGTAATCGTCCAGGCATTCCACCCCGGCGTCGTCGCCCAGCGCCTCGCGCAGGCGCACGATGCACAGGGGCCCGATCGCGTCGTCGCCGCGGCTGCGATTGCCCCAGCCGAAGACGAGGCGTGCTGCCGTCATAAGGCAAGTTCCCGGCTCATGTGGGCGCTCCGGTGCGGGTGAAGCCGCCTTGCGAATCCTTCTCCACCTCGTCGAGCACCCGGCCTTCGTGGTCGAGGAGCGTGGCGACGAGCGGCATGCGCCCGATCGCGTGGGTGGCGCAGGACAGGCAGGGGTCGTAGGCGCGGATCGCGACCTCGATGCGGTTGAGCAGGCCTTCGGTGAGCTCGTGGCCGTCGAGATGCTCGCGCGCCACCGCGCGCACCGCCTCGTTCATGGCCTGGTTGTTGTGCGTGGTCGAGACGATGAGGTTGCACATCGTCACGAGGTCGTCGGCGCCGACCTCGTAATGATGGATCAGCGTGCCGCGCGGCGCCTCGATGACGCCGATGCCGCCGCGCCGGCGCTCGCCGCTGCGCACGAGTTCGCCGGCGAGCAGTTCCGGCGCTTCGAGCAGGGTTTCGATGACCTCGACGCAATGCAGCATCTCGATCATGCGCGCCCAGTGGTAGGCCAGCGCCGCATGCACCGGCGCGCCGCGGCCCCAGGCGATGAACTCGCGCCGCTCGGCCTCGGCCAGCGGGCTCGGGATGAAGTCGCAGTTCTGCACCCGCGCCAGGGGCCCGACGCGGTACCAGCCGGCCTCGGGCCCGCGGCTCTTCAGGAACGGGAACTTCATGTAGGTCCAGGGCTTGACCTCTTCGCCGATCAGGTCGAGGTAGCCCTGGTCGCTGGCGCCGTCGAAGAGCAGGCTGCCGTCGGCGTCGCGGGCGCGGATCACGCCGTCGTACAAGTCCATGGCGCCGTCGGCGCGCACCAGCGAGAGCATCGCGGCCGGGGCGCTGCCGAAGCGGTCGTACAAGGCCGGGTCGGCGGCGTGCAGCTTCTTCGCGAGCTCGACCGCGCCTTGCGCCCAGCGCTTCATCGTCGCCACGTCGCGCTGCAGCAGGGCCTTGTCTTCGAGCGCCAGAGGCTTGTTCACCCCACCCGGCACCGAGCCCGTGCCGTGGATGCGCTTGCCCGCGGTGGCGCGGATCACCTCCTGGCCGAACTTGCGCAGCAGCACGCCCTGCTTCGCGACCTCGGGGTAGGCCGCGGCGACGCCGACGATGTTGCGCCGCCCGACCTCGGAATCGAAGCCGAAGAGCAGGTCGGGCGAGGCGAGGTAGAAGAAATGCAGCGCGTGCGACTGCATCACCTGGCCGTAGTGCATGAGCCGGCGCATCGCCTCGGCCGTCGGCGAGATCGGCATCGCGCCGACGACGCGGTCGAAGGCCTTCGACGCCGCGAGGTGGTGCGAGACCGGGCAGATGCCGCACAGCCGCTGCACCATCACCGGCACTTCCCAGTAGGGCCGGCCTTCGATGAACTTCTCGAAGCCGCGGAATTCGACGATGTGCAATCGCACCTGCTGCACGCGGTGGTCGGCGTCGAGCAGGATCGTCACCTTGCCATGGCCTTCGACGCGCGAGACCGGGTCGATCGCGACCCGGCGCAAGCCGCCGGCCTGGGCGGAGGGGGACGCGGTTTCGAGGTTCATCGCTTCAATCGTAGTGAATAAGACCGTGGCCGAGGTGAGGCGTGCGGCCGGCCATCAAGTCGGTGAGGAAAGACCAGAAGGCGTCGGCGGAGGGCGGGCAGCCGGGCAGGAAGTAGTCGACATGCACGACCTCGTGGATCGGGTGCACCTGGTTCAGCGGCAGCGGCAGCTCGGGGTCGTTCGGGATCAGGCTGGCGGCGGCGAGTCCGGGCTGGCCCTGGTAGACGCCGGTCAGCATGCGCCCGAGGTCAAGGTGGTTGCGCTGCGCCGGCAGGCCGCCGTTGACGGCGCAGGCGCCGACGGCCACGAGCGTCTTGCAATGGCTGCGGAATTCGCGCAGCACCATCACGTTCTCGGCGTTGCACAGGCCGCCTTCGACGAGGCCGATGTCGGCATGGCCGACCTGCTTGATGTCGGTGAGCGGCGAGCGGTCGAACTCGACGTGCTCGACGAGTTCGAACAAGCGCTCGTCGATGTCCAGGAACGACATGTGGCAGCCGAAGCAGCCGGCGAGCGACACCGTCGCCACCTTCAGTTTGCGCGGCGAAGTCGTCATGCGTCGGGCTCCGCTTGTTCGGCCACCGATTTCGCGTCGAAGCGGCGCTCGCCGATCGGGAGTGCGAAGCCGCGGCGCTTGGGCAGGATCACGCCCACCGGGCAGATCGACGCGGCGCGGTCTTCGAGCGCGATGGTCGTGTCGCCCAGGCGCCCGCTTTCGCTGTTGACGAGAAGATGGGTGGCGATGCCATGACCGCCGATCGCGAACACGTTCTTGTGGTCGACATCGCGGCTGGCGCGCACGCAGAGCTCGCACAGGATGCAGCGGTTGAAGTCGAGCAGGATGTCGGGGTGGCTCGCGTCGACCGGGCGGTCCGGGTAGAACTCCTCGAAATGCGGGCCTTCCATGCCGACCTGGTAGGCCGTGGCCTGGAGCAGGCAGTTGCCGCTCTTCTCGCAACTCGGGCAGAAGTGGTTGCCTTCGACGAAGAGCATTTGCAGCAGGGTCTTGCGCTGCAGGTTCAGCTCTTCGGTGTTGCTTTCGACCTCGGCGCCGGCGCGTGCCTGTGTCGTGCACGCCGCGCCCATGCGGCCGTCGACCTTCACGGTGCAGATGCGGCAGGAGCCGTGCGGCGAAAAGCCCGCGTGCCAGCACAGATGCGGGATGTAGCGCCCGGCGCGCACCGCGGCGCCGAGCACCGTGTCGCCGGGCTCGAAGGGCAGGTCCTCGCCGTCGAGCGAGAACGTCGGCGCAGCTTGGTCCGGGCTCATGAGCGGTTTTCCAGATGGGCGCCGGCGTCGTCGCGGCCGGTCATGCGGCGGGCAATCGAGAGTTCGGCATCGAGGTCGAAAGCGGGCTCGAAATGCAGCGACTTCAAATGCCGCTCGTAAGCCGGACGGAACTTGAGGATGGTGTCGCGCAAGGGGTTGCAGGCAGAGGCGCCCAGGCCGCAATGGGTGGCGCCGTGCATGAGCTTGTCGAGCTCGAACAACACATCGATGTCGTGGCGTGAGCCGTGGCCGGCGGCGAGCTTGTCCAGGCGCTTGACGACGAGCGCGGTGCCGACCCGGCAAGGCGTGCAGAAGCCGCAGCTTTCGTGGGCGAAGAAGTGGGCGAAACCGCGCACCACCTCGAACAGGTCGCGACTGCGGTCGAAGACCATGAAGGCGCCCGCGGTCGGCACGTCTTCGAAAGCGATGCGGCGGCCGAACTCGAAGGCCGACAGGCAGACCCCCGAGGGCCCGCCCACCTGCACCGCCTGGGTGTCGCGCGCGCCGCAGTCTTCGAGCATGCGCGTGATGCGGGTGCCGTAGGGATATTCGTAGATTCCGGGGCGCTCGCAATCGCCCGAGATCGAATGGATCTTGGTGCCGGTGGACTTGGCCGTGCCGATCGCGGCCCAGGCTGCGCCGCCGTCGAGCGCAATGCGGTTCGCGGCGCAGAACGTCTCGACGTTGTTGACGATGGTCGGATGCCCCAGGTAGCCGTGCTCGACCGGGAAAGGCGGGCGGATGCGGGGCGTTCCGCGCTTGCCTTCGAGCGACTCGATCAGCGCCGATTCCTCGCCGCAGACGTAGGCGCCGGCGCCGAGGTGGATGCGGATGTCGAAATCGAACCCGGCGTGGCCGAGGATCGAGGCCCCGAGCAGGTTCGCCGCGCGCCGGCGTTCGAGCACGGCTTCGAGGCTTTCGAGAAGGTAGCGGTATTCGCCGCGCAGATAGACGAAGCCGCGGCGCGCGCCGATCGCGAAGGCGGCGATGCTCATGCCTTCGAAGACGGCATCGGCCTGGCGGGTCAGCAGCACCCGGTCCTTGAAGGTGCCGGGCTCGCCTTCGTCGGCGTTGCAGACGACGATGTGCTCGGCGCCCGGCGCCTGGCGGCACAGGGTCCACTTCTGCGCCGTCGCGAAGCCGGCGCCACCGCGGCCGCGCAAGCCGGAGCTGCGGATCTCGGCGAGTGTGGCTTCGGGTCCGCGCGCGAGGGCGGCGGCCAGCCCCGCGCCGGGCTCAGGGGTGCTGCCGAGCAGCACATCGGCGCGCCGAACGTTGTCCTGCACCTCGAACCAGGCCGCAGGCCAATCGGCC
>JAGWTS010000552.1 GCA_028868875.1 Burkholderiales bacterium
AGGACCACCATGCTTGCCCCCGCGATCACCAACGCGCTGACGATCGACGTCGAGGACTACTTCCAGGTCTCGGCCTTCGCGCCCTACATCCGGCGCGACGAATGGGCAAGCCGCGAATGCCGCATCGAGCGCAACGTCGAGCGCATCCTGCAGATGCTGGCCGAGCACGAGACCCGGGCCACCTTCTTCACCCTGGGCTGGGTCGCCGAACGCTACCCGGCCCTGGTGCGCGCCATCGTGGACGGCGGCCACGAACTGGCGAGCCACGGCTACGGCCACGAACGCGCCAGCGACCTGAGCCCGCAGGCTTTCCGCGCCGACATCGTGCGCGCGAAGAAGCTGCTCGAGGACATCGGCGGCGCGGAAGTCCGCGGCTACCGCGCGCCGAGCTTCTCGATCGGCGCGGCCAACCTCTGGGCCTTCGACGAACTGGCCGCCGCCGGCTACCGCTACAGCAGCAGCATCTACCCGATCCGCCACGACCACTACGGCATGCCGCAGTCGCCGCGCTTCGCCTTTCGCGTCGGCTCCGGGCTGCTCGAAATCCCGGTCACGACGCTGCGCCTGGGCAGCCGCAACCTTCCGTCCAGCGGCGGCGGCTATTTCCGGCTCCTGCCCTACCCGGTCTCGCGCTGGATGATCCGGCGCGTGAACCGCGAGGACCGCGAAAGCGCGGTGTTCTATTTCCATCCCTGGGAGATCGACGCCGGGCAGCCGCGCGTCGCCGGCATCGACGCCAAGACGCGCTTCCGTCATTACGTGAACATCCCGCGCATGGAGAATCGGCTGCGTTGCCTGCTCGCCGATTTCCGCTGGGGACGGATGGATGAGCTCTTTCTCGCCCAGGCTGTCGCTGCAGCCCCCATCGCCGCAAGATCTGCAGCCTGACCACCGCCGTGCCGAACATCCTGCGTCTCGCCCCCGACGACGCCCGCGAAAACGCTTCGTGGGACGCCTTTGTCTCGGCCCTGCCGAGCGCCACCTTCTTCCACCGCGCCGGCTGGCAGCGCGTGCTGCGCGGCGCCTTCCGCCACGACACCCACTACCTGTACGCGAAGACGGGTGAGCGCATCACCGGCGTGCTGCCGCTGGCCCATGTGAAGAGCCTGCTCTTCGGCAGCTCGCTCGCGAGCCTGCCGTTTGCGGTGTACGGCGGCGTCGCGGCCGAGGACGAGGCGAGCGCCGCGGCCCTGGCCGAGGCCGCGCGCGCGCTCGGACGCGAGCTCGGCGTGGCCCACCTCGAACTGCGCCACCTCGAGCGCCAGCACCCCGACTGGCCCGAGCAGGACCTGTACGTGACCTTCCGCAAGGCCATCCTGCCCGAGGAAGAGGCCAACATGCTGGCGATCCCGCGCAAGCAGCGCGCGATGGTTCGCAAAGGCATCAAGAACGGCTTGACGAGCCGCATCGACGACGGCGTCGAGCGCTTCTTCGCGCTCTACGCCGACAACGTCCACCGCCACGGCACGCCGGCCCTGCCCAGGCGCTACTTCGAGCTGCTGCGGCACGAGTTCGGCAGCGACTGCGAAGTGCTGAGCGTGAGCGCCCCCGACGGCCGGGTGCTCTCGAGCGTGATGAGCTTCTACTTCCGCGACGAGGTGCTGCCCTACTACGCCGGCGACGACGAAGCCGCGCGCCACCTCGCGGCGAACGACTTCAAGTACTGGGAACTGATGCGCCTGGCCTGCGCGCGCGGCCTCGCGACCTTCGACTACGGCCGCAGCAAGCAGGGCACGGGCTCGTACTCGTTCAAGAAGAACTGGGGCTTCGAGCCCAAGCCGCTGCACTACGAATACTGCCTGTACAAGCGCGACACGGTGCCGCAGAACAACCCGTCGAACGCGAAGTACAAGCTGCTGATCGAGACCTGGCGGCGCATGCCGCTGGCGCTGGC
>JAGWTS010000553.1 GCA_028868875.1 Burkholderiales bacterium
ACCTACCCGTTGACCATGCTCGACGATGCGATCGGCGGCGATGCCGCGGCCGTCGTCTATATCCGCGCGGAGGCCGGTCTGCCGATCTTGCGCTGAGGCACCACGCGCAGCCCCAGGGCCCGCTTCGGCGGGCTTTTTTGCGGGCGCTACGTCCCAGGGACAGCCGACCCCCTGTTTTCCGTACTTTTTCCGTACCACCAACGAAAACGGCGCCCGAAAGCGCCGTAAGTCTTTGATTTTCCTGGTGGGCGGTGCAGGGTTCGAACCTGCGACCCCTGCCGTGTGAAGGCAGTGCTCTACCGCTGAGCTAACCGCCCGGATCCTGTCATCGTCGCCGATCCGGTAAGCCCGCGATTATGCCATGGCCTGGCGCCAGATCGCCTTGCCGCCGCTGGCCTTGTCGATCTCGGCGATCACGGCCTCGTGCGCCGCGGCTTCCTCCTCGCTCGCGCGCAGCACCGGCAACTCGAGGGCGCTCAAGTCGACCGCCGCCACCGCGAACTCGGCACCGCCCTCCTCCTCGCTGTCGATGACGAGCGAGCCCTGGCCGCGCGTCATGCGGATGTAGACCTCGGCCAGCAGTTCGGCGTCGAGCAGCGCGCCGTGCAGCGTGCGGTTGCTGTTGTCCACCTCGAGGCGCTTGCACAAGGCGTCGAGCGAGTTCGCCTTGCCGGGGAACATCTCGCGCGCCATCAGCAGGCTGTCGGTCACGCGCTCGACGTGGCCGGCGAAGGGGCCGCGGCCCAGGCGCTCCAACTCCTTGTTCAGGAAGCCGATGTCGAAGGCCGCGTTGTGGATGACGATCTCGGCGCCGTCGACGAACTCGATCACGGCGTCGGCCACCTGGGCGAACAGCGGCTTGTCGGCGAGGAACTCGTCGGTCAGGCCGTGCACGCGCACCGCGTCGGGGTTGCTCGGGCGCTGCGGGTTCAGGTACTGGTGCAGATGGCGCCCGGTCAGGCGCCGGTTCACCATCTCGACGCAGCCGATCTCGACGATGCGGTCGCCGCCTTCCGCCGAAAGGCCCGTGGTTTCGGTGTCGAGGAAGATCTGCCGCAGGCTGCTCATCCCGGCTCCCTGCGCGCCGACCAGGTCCACAGCGCGATGCCGGCGGCGATCATCGGCACGCACAGCCACTGCCCCATGCTCATGTTCAGCGCCAGCAGGCCGAGGAAGCTGTCGGGCTCGCGGAAGTATTCGGCAATGAAGCGAAAGATCCCGTATCCGATCAGGAAGGCGCCCGAGACGCAGCCCGTGGGCCGCGGCTTGCGCGCGTAGAACCACAGCAGCACGAAGAGCAGCAGACCTTCCATGCCGAACTCGTAGAGCTCCGACGGGTGGCGCGGGACCAGCGACCCGCTCTGCGGAAACACCATCGCCCAGGGCAGCGAGGGGTCGGCGGGGCGGCCCCAGAGTTCGCCGTTGATGAAGTTGCCGATGCGCCCGGCCGCCAGGCCCGTGGGCACGCAGGGCGCGATGAGGTCGGTCACCTGCAACCAGGGGCGCTTGACGCGCGCGGCGAAGAAGACCATGGCGACGATGACGCCGAGCATGCCGCCGTGGAACGACATGCCGCCGTTCCAGACCTGCACGATCTCCAGCGGATGCCTCAGGTACTCGCCCGGCTTGTAGAACAGGACGTAGCCGAGGCGCCCGCCGAGGATGACGCCGATGACACCGTAGAACAGCAGGTCCTCGACTTCGCGCGCGGTCCAGCCGGCGCTGGCGTAGGGCTCCATGCGCACGCGCCGCCGCGCCAGCAGCAGGAACAGCGCGAAGCCGACGAGGTAGGTGATGCCGTACCAGTGGATCTGCACGGGTCCGATCGCGATCGCGACCGGGTTGAACTGGGGATGCACGAGCATCGGCGCGCTGCCTTTCGGGCGGTATGA
>JAGWTS010000230.1 GCA_028868875.1 Burkholderiales bacterium
CGCAGTGGTGTCGCCGCCATTGGACCACCGACGGCGGCACCGCAGCGGATCGGTCCCTGTCCTCGGCGACCCGCCGCCGCGCGTCCCCCACCGCCACCTTCTTCGCCGCGGTCCCGGTGCAGGAGTGTGGGCGCCGACTTCAGCCGTTGATCTGGCAGGCCTGGGCGCGCATCTGCGCCAGCAGGCCGTCGCGCTTGCGCTCGAGGTGCGCGCGCAGCAGGGCGCCGAGCGCGGCGCCGTCGCGCGCGGCCAGCGCCGCCGTCATCGCCTCGTGCTCGGCCAGCGAGCGGCGCCAGGCCGCGGCGTCCTGGAGCGCACGCCAGCGCAGGTGCTGGACGCGGCCGGCGAGCGCGCGCTGGGCGTCGACGAGCAGCGGGTTGGCCGCCGCGGCGCCGATCGCGGCGTGGATCTGCGCGTCGACGCGGCAGTAGGCCGCGAGGTCGCCGCGGCCGTGGGCGCCGCGCAGCTCGCGCTGCAGCGCCAGCAACGCGTCGCGCGCGTCGTCGTCGATGCGTTGGGCGGCCAGCGCGCCGGCCTGCGATTCGAGGATCGCCAGCATCTCGAAGCTGTGGCGGATCTCGTCCTCGCCGAGCTTGATCGCGAACGCGGCGCGGCTGGGCAGCAGGTCGAGGAGGCCTTCGGCGGCGAGCTGCGACATCGCTTCGCGCAGCGGCGTCGGCGAGACGCGCAGCGTCAGCGCGAGCTGGCGTTCGTTGAGCCGCGCGCCGGGCTCGATGCGCCCCTCGACCAGCATTGCGCGCAATTGCGCCGCGGCCAGTTCATGAAGCGGTGGCGGTCGATGGAGATCCTGCATGGCCGGATTTTCGCGAGCGCACCCGCGGAAATCACCAAACCATTTGTGGGCATTGCAAGCAAACCCACCCCCGGATTCGGGTGGACACAGTTCTTACCGGGGAGGCCGCGGGCTCAGGGCGTCGACGGCGCGGGCACCGCCCAGCGCTTGGTGACGTCACCGCGGGCGTTGACGCTCTCGAGCTGGACGCCGAAGCCCCACAGCCGCGCGACGTGCTTCATCACTTCCTGGCCGCTGTCGTGCAGCGGGCGGTCGTTGTGCTGGAAGTGGCGCAGCGTCAGGCTGCGGTCGCCGCGCAGGTTGACGTTCCAGACCTGGATGTTGGGCTCGCGCGAGCCCAGGTCGTACTGGTGCGACAGCGCCTCGCGCACGCGGCGGTAGCCGCTGTCGTCGTGGATCGCGCTGACCTCGAGCTCGCTTTCCTTCTCGTCGTCGGTGATCGCGAACAGGCGCAGCTCGCGCATCAGCTTCGGGCTCAGGTACTGGCCGACGAAGCTCTCGTCCTTGAAGTTGCGCATCGCGTGGTCCAGCGTCGGCAGCCAGGGCTTGCCGGCGATCTCGGGGAACCAGTCGCGGTCCTCGTCGGTGGGGTCCTCGCAGATGCGCTTGATGTCGGTGTACATCGCGAAGCCCAGCGCGTAGGGGTTGATGCCGCTGTACGCGCGGTGGCCGACCGGCGGCTGGTAGATGACGTTGGTGTGCGAGGTCAGCCACTCGACCATCACGCCGTCGGTGAGGAAACCGTCGTCGTACATGGTGTTGAGCAGCTTGTGGTGCCAGAAGGTGGCCCAGCCCTCGTTCATCACCTGGGTCTGGCGCTGGGGATAGAAGTACTGCGCCACCTTGCGCACGATGCGCACGATCTCGCGCTGCCAGGGTTCGAGCAGCGGCGCGTTCTTCTCGATGAAGTACAGCAGGTTCTCCTGCGGCTCTTCGGGGAAGCGCTTGCTTTCCTGGGCCTCGGCATCCTTGTCCGCGCGCCGCGGCAAGGTGCGCCAGATGTCGTTGACCTGGCGCTGGGCATAGGCCTCGCGGTCCTTGCGGTCGGCGAGTTCCTGGGCCAGGCTCTTGCGGCTGGGTCGGCGGTAGCGGTCGACGCCGTGGTTGGACAAGGCGTGGCAGCTGTCGATGAAGTTCTCGACCGCGTCGAGGCCGAAGCGCTCTTCGCATTCGGCAACGTAGTTCTTGGCGTAGACCAGGTAGTCGATGATCGACGCCGCGTCGGTCCACATGCGGAACAGGTAGTTGCCCTTGAAGAAGCTGTTGTGGCCGTAGGCGGCGTGGGCGATGACGAGCGCCTGCATCGCCATCGTGTTTTCCTCCATCAGGTAGCTGATGCAGGGGTTCGAATTGATGACGATCTCGTAGGCCAGGCCCATGTGGCCGCGCTTGTAGTTCTTCTCGGTGGCGATGAATTCCTTGCCGTAGCTCCAGTGGCGGTAGTTCACCGGCATGCCGACGCTGGCGTAGGCGTCCATCATCTGCTCGGCGGTGATGATCTCGAGCTGGTTCGGATAGGTGTCCAGCCCGAAGCGCTCGGCCGTCGCGCGGATGATGCGGTGATAGGTCTCGATGAGCTCGAACGACCAGTCGCTCGGCCCCGGCAGCGGTTCGCCCGGGCGCTCGGCGAGCGGCAGAGGCTGCTCGAGCGCGCTGATGCGGGCTTGAAAGGATTTCATGCCGCCTGCACCCCTTCCTTCTTGAACAGGTCGCGGAACACCGGATAGATCTGGTCGGCGCTCGTGGCCTTGCGCATCGCGAAGTGGCGGTGGATCTCGAGCAGCTGGGTGTATTCCTCCCAGAGGTTCTGCTCTTCTTCCGCGACCTGGACGTAGGCGAAGTAGCGCACCAGCGGCAGCAGCTTCTCGCCCAGCAGTTCGCGGCAGCGCCCGCTGTCGTGGTGCCAGTTGTCGCCGTCGCTCGCCTGGGCGCCGTAGATGTTCCACTCGCTCGGGTTGTAGCGCGCGCGGATGATTTCTTCCATGAGCACGAGCGCGCTGCTCACCACCGTACCGCCGGTCTCGCGGGCATGGAAGAAATTCTCTTCGTCGACTTCCTGTGCCTGCGTGTGGTGGCGGATGAAGACGAGCTCGATCTTCTCGTAGTGGCGCGTCAGGAACAGGTACAGCAGGATGAAGAAGCGCTTGGACAACTCCTTGCGCCCTTCGTCCATCGAGCCCGAGACGTCCATGATGCAGAACATCACCGCCTTGCTCGTCGGCACCGGAACCCGGATGCGGCTGCGGTAGCGCAGGTCGATCGGGTCGAGATACGGGATGCGCTCGATGCGCGCGCGCAAGGCGATGATGTCGGCTTCGAGCTCGTCGATCTCGCGCTGCCCGACCTCGTCGCCGGTCTTCAGATCGCGCTTCAGGGCCAGCAGCTGCTCTTCCAGCTCGCGCAACTCGCGCCGGCTGCCGGCACCGATCGCGATGCGCCGCCCGATCGCGCCACGCATCGATCGCACCACGTGCAGGTTGTTCGGCGTGCCGTCGCTCGAGAAGCCGGCGCGCTGGCTCTTCCACTCGGGCGTCTCCGCGAGCTGGGTGCGGATGAGATGCGGAAGCGCCAGATCCTCGAAGAAGATCTGCATGAACTCTTCCTTCGAGAGCGCGAAGACGAAGTCGTCCTCGCCTTCGCCGCTGTCGCTGGCCTGGCCCTTGCCGCTGCCGCCGGCCCCGCCGCCCTTGGGCCGCTCGATGCGGTCGCCCCGGATGTAGTCCTGGTTTCCGGGGTGGACGACCTCGCGCATGCCGCCCTGGCCGTGGCCGAAGACGGGCTCGCTCAGGTCCTTCTTCGGGATGTGGATGTCCTCGCCGCGCTCGATGTCGCGGATGCCGCGGCCGTCGATCGCGCGCTTGACCGCTTCGCGGATCTGCTCCTTGTAGCGGCGCAGGAACCGCTCACGGTTGCCGATGGACTTGTTCTTGCCCGCCAGCCTTCGGTCAATGATTTGCTGCATCCTAGGCCCCCCCCCGAAGCGCCTTCGGCGCTCCCCCCCAGGGGGGCGACGCCAGCGGACCGGCGGAGCCGGATCCGCGGCGTCCGCTTGAAGCGCAAGTCCGCGCGTTCAACATGATCAGCTGCTCTTTCGCACGCGCAAATACCACTCGCACAACAGGCGCACCTGCTTGGACGTGTAGCCCTTGGCGACCATGCGGGTGACGAAGTCCTCGTGCTTCTTGGCTTCGTCGGCGCTCGCCTTGGCGTTGAAGCTGATCACCGGCAGCAGCTCCTCGGTGTTCGAGAACATCTTCTTCTCGATCACCGTGCGCAGCTTCTCGTAGCTCGTCCAGGCCGGGTTCTTGCCCTGGTTGTTGGCGCGTGCGCGCAGCACGAAGTTGACGATCTCGTTGCGGAAGTCCTTCGGGTTGGCGATGCCGGCCGGCTTCTCGATCTTCTCGAGCTCGCCGTTCAGGCTCGCGCGGTCGAAGACCTCGCCGGTGTCGGTGTCGCGGTACTCGTGGTCCTGGATCCAGTAGTCGGCGTAGGTGACGTAGCGGTCGAAGATGTTCTGGCCGTACTCGGAATAGCTTTCGAGGTAGGCGGTCTGGATCTCCTTGCCGATGAACTCGGCATAGCGCGGCGCCAGCAACTCCTTGATGAAGCCGACGTACTTCTGCTCGGTCTCGGCCGGGAACTGCTCGCGCTCGATCTGCTGTTCGAGCACGTACATCAGGTGCACCGGATTCGCCGCGATCTCGGCGCTGTCGAAGTTGAAGACCTTGGAGATGATCTTGTAGGCAAAGCGCGTGCTGACGCCGCTCATGCCCTCGTCGACGCCGGCGTAGTCGCGGTACTCCTGGTAGCTCTTGGCGCGCGGGTCGGTGTCCTTCAGGTTCTCGCCGTCGTAGATCAGCATCTTGGAATACAGCGAGCTGTTCTCGGGCTCCTTGAGCCGCGTCAGGATCGCGAACTGGCTCATCATCTTCAGCGTGCCCGGGGCGCAGGTGGCCTTGGCGAGCGACGAGTTGCGCAGCAGCTTCTCGTAGATGTGGACCTCTTCCGAGACGCGCAGGCAGTACGGCACCTTGACGATGTAGATGCGGTCGAGAAAGGCTTCGTTGTTCTTGTTGTTGCGGAAGGCCTTCCACTCGCTTTCGTTGCTGTGCGCGAGCACGATGCCGTCGAACGGGATCGCGCCGAAGCCTTCCGTGCCCTTGAAGTTGCCTTCCTGCGTCGCCGTCAGCAGCGGGTGCAGCACCTTGATCGGTGCCTTGAACATCTCGACGAATTCGAGCAGGCCCTGGTTCGCAAGGCACAGGCCGCCCGAGTAGCTGTAGGCGTCCGGGTCGTCCTGGGCATAGGTTTCGAGCTTGCGGATGTCGACCTTGCCGACGAGCGAGCTGATGTCCTGGTTGTTCTCGTCGCCCGGCTCGGTCTTGCTGATGCCGGTCTGCTTCAGGATCGATGGGAAGCGCTTGACGACCTTGAACTTGCGGATGTCGCCGCCGTATTCCTCGAGCCGCTTCACCGCCCAGGGGCTGAGGATGCGGTTGATGTAGCGCTGCGGAATGCCGTACTCGCTCTCCAGGATCGGCGCGTCCTCGACGCCGTCGAACAATCCGAGCGGCGACTCGTTCACCGGCGAGCCCTTGATGGCGTAGAAGGGCACTTCCTGCATGAGCTGCTTCAGGCGCTCGGCGATCGAACTCTTGCCGCCGCCCACCGGGCCCAGCAGATAGAGGATCTGCTTCTTCTCCTCCAGCCCCTGGGCGGCATGGCGGAAGTAGGACACCACCTGCTCGATGCTGTCTTCCATGCCGTAGAACTCGGCAAAGGCCGGGTAGACCTTGATGACCTTGTTCGCGAACAGGCGCGACAGCCGCGGGTCGTTACGGGTGTCGATGCTGGTGGGCTCGCCGATCGCCTTGAGCATGCGCTCGGCGGCGGTGGCGTAAGCCAGCGGGTTGCGTTTGCATTCGGCGAGATAGTCCTCGAGGGACATCTCTTCCGCGTTCAGACGCTCGTAACGCGCCTTCAGGTTGCTGATCAAGTCCATTCGGACCTCCTGGTCGAAGAAGGCGCCAGTGAGGGTTGGATCCCTCTGACGCCTGGGAAGTTCTGATGAAGTCCCGGCTGTACGGGCCCAGGCTCCATCAGAGCTTTCCTTCGAACCACCCGCTGAACTGCAACTTCAGCGTTGGACCAGCATGAGCGAATTCTGTTCGCCGGGCCGATCGATGAAGACCGAATTCACCGAGCAATTCCGGCTCTTCGATCCCTGTGTCCCGGCCCTTCACCCTTTGCAAGACGCATGCCGCCGGCGGCAGCGGATTCGTTCACGACGGCATCTACCTTACCGCGGATGCTCGCTTCCTGCTTGCACAACGCAGCGCATGCGCCGCGCGCTGACAGGGTGCACACGCAAACGAGGGGGGCGCAAACAAATCCGCGACGAGCGGCGTCAGCGCTCGGTCACGCCGAGCTTGTCGAGCAGGCCACCGAGTTCGTCGAGCGATCCGAAGCGGATCACGATCTCGCCCTGCTCTCCGCGCTTGCCGCGGCGCTGCATGTTGATCTCGACGCCTGCGGTCAGCACGTCGGCCAGTCGCTCTTCGAGACGGAGAATGTCGCGCGACTTGGGCTTGGTCTTCGGGCTCGGCTTCTCGCGCCCCGAAATGGTGCGGGCCGCGAGCTTCTCGGCCTCGCGCACGCTCAGCTTGCGCGAAGCGATCTCCTGGCCGGCCATCACCTGCTGGGCCGATTCGAGCATCAGCAAGGCGCGCGCATGGCCCATGTCGAGGTCGCCCGCGAGCAGCATCTGCTGCACCGGCTCGGCGAGATTGAGCAGGCGCAGCAGGTTGCTCGCGGCGCTGCGCGAGCGCCCGACGGCCTGGGCGGCCTGCTCGTGGGTGAGCTGGAATTCGGTCACGAGGCGCTGCAGGCCTTGCGCTTCTTCGAGCGGGTTGAGGTCTTCGCGCTGGATGTTCTCGATCAACGCCATCACCGCTGCGGCTTCGTCCGGAACCTCCTTGACCAGCACCGGCACTTCGACGAGTCCGGCCAGGCGCGCCGCACGCACGCGCCGTTCGCCGGCGATGATCTCGTAGCGGCCGGCATCGACCGGGCGCACCAGCACCGGCTGCATCACGCCCTGGCTCTTGATGCTCTCGGCCAGCTCGTACAGCGAGCCCTCGTCCATCCGGGTGCGCGGCTGGTAGCGCCCGGGCTGCAGCCGTTCGAGCGCGAGGCTCGTCGGGTGGCCGGCGCCGGGAGGCACGTCGCCCACCTTGGGGCCGAGCAGCGCTTCGAGCCCGAGCCCCAGGCCCTTCGGTTTCTTGGTGACCATGGCGTCGATTGTCACCGAGCCAGTCGGTCCAGCAGCGCGCGGCCGTCGGGCCAGTCGCCCAGGCCCGACTCGGCATTGACGTGGCCGGCGGCGCCGATGCTTTCGGGCCGGGCGCCCCAATCGGCGGCCAGGCTGCGTGCCGCGTCGGCGCTGCCGAAAGGGTCGTCTTCGCTGTACACGAGCAGGGCCGGGAACGGCAGGCGCCGGCGCACCGGCGGGCGCCAACCCCAGAGCTGCGGCGGGACCTCGTCGCGATCGAGGTCGGGTGGCGCCACGAGCAGAGCGCCGCGCACGCGCTGCGTCTGGCGGCTGTGGGCCGCCCAGGCAGCGACGAGATGGCAGCCCAGGCTGTGCGCGGCCAGCAGCACCGGCGCGTCCTGGCCGAGCAGCACCTCTTCGAGGCGCGCCATCCAGTCGCCGCGCAAGGGCTGGACCCAGTCGGACTGCTCGACGCGCCGGTCGCCGTGCGCCGCCTGCCAGCGCGTCTGCCAATGGCCAGGGCCCGAATCGAGCCAGCCGGGCAACAACAACACCTGCGCTCCCTGCATCATCGGCTTGCCTTATCCTCGACCTCTTGTTCGGCGGCATTGTGCGCGCGCGAGGCAGACATGAAACACACCGTCTACGTCGACGGCCAGGAAGGCACCACCGGCTTGCGCATCCACGAGGTGCTGGCTCAGCGTGCCGACATCGAGTTGCTGCGCATCGCTCCCGAGCGCCGCAAGGACGGCGCCGAGCGCGCGCGCCTGCTCAACGCTGCCGAGGTCGCCTTCCTCTGCCTGCCCGACGACGCGGCGCGCGAGGCGGTGTCCTGGATCGAGAACCCCGCCACCTGCGTCATCGACGCCAGCACCGCGCACCGCACGGCGCCGGGCTGGGTCTTCGGCATGCCCGAGCTGGCGCCGGGCCAGCGCGATGCCTTGCGCAAGACCCGGCGCATCGCCAACCCAGGCTGCCATGCCAGCGCCTTCATCGCGCTGCTGCGCCCGCTCGTCGACGCCGGGCTGGTGGCGCCGGCGCAGGCGGTGAGCGCGAGTTCGATCACCGGCTATTCGGGCGGCGGCAAGAAGATGATCGCCCAGTACGAAGCCGGCGGCGATCCGCGCCTGGCCTCGCCGCGCCCGTACGCGCTGACGCTCGCGCACAAGCATGTGCCCGAAATGATGGAACACACGGGGCTCACGACGCGCCCGATCTTCATGCCCATCGTCGGCAACTTCTACAAAGGGCTGGCGGTCTCGGTGCCCCTGCAATTGGGCGCCGGGGTCGCGCCCGAGTCACTGCAGCGCTGCTACGAGGAGCGCTATGCCGGCGAGCGCTTCGTGCGCGTGATGCCCTTGCGCGACCCGGCGACGCTCGAAGAAGGCTTCTTCGACGTCCAGGCCGCCAACGACACGAACCGGGTCGACCTCTTCGTATTCGGCAAGGCCGACCAGGCGATCGTAATGGCCCGGCTCGACAACCTGGGCAAGGGCGCGAGCGGCGCCGCGGTCCAGGCGATGAACGTCCACCTCGGCCTCGACGAGGGGCTGGGCCTTTGATTCAGGCGCCCGGCGCCGCGCGGTAGGCGTCGGCGAGGCCGAGGCCGCGGTAGACGTGCCGCGCCGCCTCGTTGTCGGCCTCGACTTGAAGCTAGGTGATCTCACCACCCTGCGAGGCTGCCAGCGAAAGCAAGCGCCTACATAGTTGAGTGGCCAGGCCCTGCCCCCGGGCCGCGGCGAGGGTGTGGACGTCGAAGAGCCCGAGCCGGCCCGCGGCGACGGCGTTGATGCCGCGCGAGCGCTTGGCCTTGACGGGGGCGTAGCGCAGTATCCAGCCGTCGAGCCAGCGTTGTTGCGCCGGCGCGCTGGCGTTGATTCCCGCGTCCTCGACGCGGGAAAGCAGGGCCTCATCCCACACGCTTGACGAGTTCTCGGGCGAAATCGACGAAGGCGACGGCGCCCTTGGATTGCGGATCGAAGGTCACCCCGGGCTGGCCGTAGCTCGGGGCTTCGGCGAGGCGCACGTTGCGCGGAATCACGGTGTCGAAGACCTTGTCTCCGAAGTGCGACTTGAGCTGCTCGCTCACCTGCTGCTGCAAGGTGATGCGCGGATCGAACATCACGCGCAGCAGGCCGATGATCTGGAGCTCGCGGTTCAGGTTGGCGTGAACCTGCTTGATCGTGTTGACGAGGTCCGACAGGCCTTCGAGCGCAAAGTACTCGCACTGCATCGGCACGACCACGCCTTGCGCCGCGCACAAGCCGTTGAGCGTGAGCAGGCTCAGCGAGGGCGGGCAGTCGACGAGGACGAAGTCGTATTCGGCCTTCACCGCCTCCAGCGCCAGGCGCAGGCGCTTTTCGCGCTGGTCGAGATCGACCAGTTCGACTTCGGCCCCGGCCAGCTCCCGGTTCGCACCGAGTACGTCGTAACCGCCTTTGGCGCTGCGCCGGCGCGCCCCGGCGACATCCGCCTCGCCGAGCAGCACGTGATAGACGCTGGCGGCGAGCGCACGCTTGTCGATGCCCGAGCCCATCGTGGCATTGCCTTGCGGGTCGAGGTCGACGACCAGCACGCGCTGGCCGACCTGGGCCAGGCCGGCGGCGAGGTTGACCGTGGTCGTGGTCTTGCCGACGCCGCCCTT
>JAGWTS010000231.1 GCA_028868875.1 Burkholderiales bacterium
GACCGGATTCGAACTGGTGACCTTCGCATTACGAATGCGCTGCTCTACCAACTGAGCTACACCGGCACATCAGCCCGCGATTATAGCACCCGGGAGTCGAGAGCCCAGCAGAGCGCGCCGGCGCTCAGGTGGGGCGCGGGATTCGCAGTTCGATCGCGAAGCCGTCGGCCGTGCGCGAGGGCCACAGTTCGGCGCCGATCTGCTGCGCAATCTGCGTCGCGATGGCGAGGCCCAGGCCGCAATGGCCGAGGTCGGAGCGCGCCGAGGCCAGGCGCACGAAGGGCTGGCGCGCGCGCCCGAATTCCTCGTCGCTCATGCCCGGGCCCTGGTCGACCACGCGCAGGCGGCAGGCACCGGCCTCGGCCAGCAGTTCGACCCGCAACGGCGCCCGGCCATAAGCCAGCGCGTTGTCCACGAGGTTGCCCACAAGGCGCTGGATCGCGAGGTCCGGCAGATCGGGGCCGGCGACCTCGATGTGCACGGACACCGCCGCGCCCTGCGCCGCGTAGTCGGCCACCACGGCAGCGAGGGTCGTCGCCAACGGCGCCAGGCGCCCGCCGATCGGCGCCTGGCTGCCCTGGACGTAGGCGAGGAACTGATTGACGATGTGCTCGATCGACCGCAGATCCGCGGCGATCTTGTCGGCCAGTTCGGGCTCGCACTGGGTCTCGACGCGAAGACGCAGCCGAGCCAGCGGCGTGCGCAGGTCGTGCGACACCCCGGCCAGCAATTGCTGGCGCATCGAATGGGCCTGCTCCACGGTTCGCGCCAGATCGTTGAAGGCCGCCACGATGCGCTGCAATTCGGCGCTCGAATGCGGGTCTGGCTCGATCGGCACGACCTGGCTGCCACGGCTGCCGATCTGCTGCGCGAGCCGACCCAGAGGGCGGGTCACGAAACGCACCGAGAGCAGAACCGCGGCGAGAGCGACGATGGCCAGAACCGCGAGCCAGATGACCAGCGTGTCGAGCACGGCCGCCTCTTGCGCCGGCTGCGAGAAGTCGATCCACCAGGTCTGTCCGTCCACGCTGACGCCGACCTCCACGTCCGCGCCCGGCGCCGGGCCATCGCCCGCGCGCACGAGAACGCTTCGCCCCAGGTGCGCGCGCAAACGCCGGACGAACTCGGTGCCGAGAACGTCATCGGTGGCCTGCGCAGCCGAAGCCGGCGCGGCCGAGGCCACGCGCACCGATTCACCGGAAAGGCTTTGCGCCAGCGCCGGGCGCTGCGCGGCGGGCACCGCTGCGAGCGCGGTGCGGATCGAACTGGAATGCGCCGCGGTGGCTGCGGCGAGTTCGTCGAGCAGCGGGCGGATCCAGAAATCGAGCACCAGGACCTGGGCGACGAAGGCCAGCAGCGCGACCAGCACCGCGCCTCCCGTCAGGCGGCGCGCCAGCGACCAGGAACTCGCTGGCGCGGCCATCAGCCCGCAGGTCGCTGGACGTGGGGGACGAACATGTAGCCGTGGCCGCGCACGGTCTGGATGAAGCGCGGCATCGCCGGGTCGGGTTCGACCAGTTTGCGCAGGCGCATGACCGCCACGTCGACGGTTCGCGCCAGCAGCGAGTCGCCGCGGCTGTGCGAGACCGCGAGCAGGCGTTCGCGCGAGATCGGCAGGTAAGGATTGCCCACCAGTTCGGACAGCATCGCGAATTCGACCGTCGAGAGCACCTTCATTTCGCCCTGCCCGTGCAGGCTTCGCGTCGCCGGCACGAAGGTGTATGTGCCGATCTGCACCTCGTGCTCGAAGCCCGCGGGAAGCCCGGGCGGCTGCTGCACGCGGCGCAGCACGGCGCGGACGCGCGCCAGCAGTTCGCGCGCCGAAAAGGGCTTCCCGAGGTAGTCGTCGGCCCCCATCTCGAGGCCGACGACGCGGTCGACCTCCTCGGTGCGCGCGGTGAGGATGATGATGGGAATCCGGTCGCCGTCAGCGCGCAGGCGGCGGCAGGCTTCCAGGCCCGACTCGCCGGGGAGCGAGACGTCGAGGACGATGAGGTCCGGGCGCTGGCGCTGCAAGCGCCTCAGCAACTCCTCGGCGCTCGCCATCGCCGTGACGGCCAGGCCTTGTTTCTCGAAATAGGCGGCGAGCATCTCGCGCATGGCCTCGTCGTCCTCGACGATGAACAGGTGGCAGGGCTTGGCGTTCATAGCCGATAAGGTTACGCCAAGCGTGTTGCCGAAGGTCAAGACCTTGTCAAGCAGTGTCGACCGGGCACGCCCGGGCCTCACATAGAATGCAGCGGCCCGCCACCGGGCATCAGCCCGCAGCTCCCCCGGAGCCCTGCGCGGCCGTGGTGGAATCGAACGTTCGAACCGAGACCCGAGGAAGACAGATGACACGATCCTTCGTTGCAAGGCTGGGCACGGCCGCCCTGATGGCGCTGGCCGCATTGATGCTGGCCGGCTGCCTGGGCAAGAGCAGTTCCAGCAGCGCGCAACTGCGCGTGATCAACCTCGCCACCGGCAGCGACACCGCCAACGTCGCCGTCAGCCTGAGCAACGGCAGCGATGCCTACAGTTTCCCGGCGGTTGCGAATGCGATCAACAACGGCGGCACGATGTCCGGCTACACGGGCGTCAACGCCGTGGGCTACAACGTCGACCTCGTCGCGTCCGGCACCAGCGGCAGCACCGGCGCCCTGGCCACGCGCATCGCTTCGTTCGGATCGGGCGACCACTACACCGGCGTGGTCTGGGGACCGAGCAACAACCTGCAGTTCGCGACCTTGCAGGAAGACGATGTCAGCAACACCTTGCCCAGCGCCGGCTACGCCGCGGTTCGGGTCCTGAATGCGACCGGCACCACCGGTTCGATCAACGTCTATCTGACGCAGGACACGACCGACCCCAGCGGCGCCACGGTCGAGGTGCCCTTGAACCAGGCCACGCCCATCGTTTCGGCGGTGGCCGGCGGCGCGGTCTCGAGCTTCAAGGTCGTGCCGCAAGCCAGCAACTACCGCCTGCGCGTGACGGATCCGTATTCGAACGTGCTGCTGGACACGCCCTCGGTCAACATCGGTTCGCAGCAGTACCTGACCATTGCGGTGACCTCGAGCACGACCAACGGGGTGGTCACCAATGCCAGCCTGATCGCCGAGCAAGGCGCCTACACCCAGTTGTTGACCGCGGCAGCCGTGCCGGGGCGGCTGCGCATCGCGGCGGGTGTCGAGCAGGCTGGCGTCGTCTCGGTCAGCGTCGACGGCACGCCGTTCGGCGCCGACTCCCCGTCGCCGCTGGTGGGGCAGTACGACACGATCGCGGCCGGCGCGCATACGATTTCGGTCAGCGTCAAGCTCGGCACCGGCGCCATTCAATCGACGACCCAGGTCTCGCAGTCGATCGTCAACGGGGGCGACTATTCGCTCCTGGTCTGGGGTCCGGCGGCCAGTCCGACGGTCACGCTCAACCAGGACGACAACAGCCTGCCGGCCTCCGGCAATTTCAAGATCCGCGTCGTCAACGGTTCGATGGCGGCGGGCACGGTCGCGCTGACCGACAACTCGGTGGCGATCTCGAACGGGACGTCCAGCCTCAACGCTGTCACGGTCGGCAGTTTCTCGCCCGCCATCAATGCCGCCCAGGATCTCAACGCCCTGCTCAGCGTGCGCTCGATCGGCAGCAGCACGCCGATCAACACCTGGACCGGCACGCTGACGACGCCGCTGCAACTGCCGGCGGGAGCGGTGTATTCCGTCTTCGTTCTCGGCGGCATCACAAACAGCACCGGTGTCGCGGTGCCGGTTGCTACCCTGGTGCGCGACCGCTGACGCTCGCAAACGATTCTCCGCAGCCGAGGTGGCTCATTCTGTGAGCCACCTCCTGCCGACACTGGCTCCATGCGCCGGGCAATGGGCCGGGCGGCAATCCGGAGAATCGCATGAGCCAGTCCTGCTTCGAATTCGACCCCCTCGCCGCCGACGCCTGCGACCGCAGCGCTTTCGAGATCGGCTGGGACCATGCCCACCACGGCCTCGTGCCGCCGCCCGAGCTGCTGCTCGACGGCACACCGCTCGGCCAGGGCTGGCGCGCCGGCCGCGCAGTGTTCGGCCGGCGCACGCTGGCCGCCTCTCGCCCGGTGCGCGATTGGCTGGCGTTGCGCACCCTGGCCTGGAAGCGCGGCATCGCCTTCGAAGGCAACCTCGTCGGCGCGAACTATCTCGCGCAGCTCGATGCCAGCCATTGCCCGGTGACGCGCGCGCCGCTGGGCGGCGCACCCGGCAGCGTTGACGCGGCGCGGATCGCGCGGCTCAATCCCGGGGCCGGTTTCGCCGCCGGCAACCTCGCGCTGCTGAGCGTGGGCGCGGCGCGTTCGATGGCCGGGCTCGATGCGCGCAGCGCGCTGCGCCGGGCGGCGCGGGTCGACGCCGGCATCGAGGCGGCGCGCGAAGGCGAATCTCCGGCCTCGGCCTGGCGCCTGGCGGTGCTGATGAGCTTCGTCACCCCCCTGCCCTTCGCCGAAGCGGCGCGCATCCCGCTGCGCGTGCTGCCGCCGAACCGGGTGCGCCTGCTCAACGCCGTGCAGGGTTTGCAGGCCCTGGTGACGCTGCAGTTCGCGGCGCCGGGCTGGTCGCCGCGCCTGCGCGCCATCGCCGACCTGCTGCCCGAGCCCGAATTGCGCCACGACTTCAACCTCGTCGTCGGCGCCATCGCGCCGCGCCTGCTCGAAGCCGATTCGCAGCGCGTGCGCCAGGCCCTCGAAGACGCCTGGGCCGATGCGCGCGTGCTGCGGCGCTGGCAGCAGTTCGTCTTCGCGCTGGGCGAGGCGGCGACCGCGCGCCTGCTCGAACGCGCCGCGGCGCTCGGCGGGGTGCGCACCCTCGTCCACGAAACCGCTCAGGCGACCGAAGGCTGGGCGCTGGCGACGCGCGGCCGGGTCGCTGCGCCGACGCCGCTGCGGCGCGCGCGCCGGCCCCTGCCGCGCCCCGATCAGGCCGGCGCGACGCTGCGCGGCTGAAGCGCGGCCAGGCCGCCGACGAAGAGGTCGACGACGATCGGCGCCAGGCTTTCGTGGTCGAGCGCGCGCCCGGGCTGGAGCCAGGTGAAGGTCCAGTTGATCATGCCGAAGAGCAGCATCGTCACCGGCTTGGCGAGATGGGCGCGCTTCAATTCCGGGCGCAGCGCGACCACGGCCGCCGCGAAGCCGGCGACGACGCGGCGCTCGACCGCCAGCACCTCGGCGCGCTCGGCATCGGCGAGGAACTTCACGTCCTCGGTCAGCACCCGGTGTTCGTTGCCGGCACTGGCATAGGCGCGCATGAAGCGCAGGATGAGTTCGCGCAGACCCGCTTCGGGAGCGAGCTTCAGCGCCGCGACCTGGACCACGAGGAACTCGAGCCGCGCCACGTGGGTGGAGGCAATCTGCGCCAGCAGGTCGTGCTTGTCGCGCACGTAGTGGTAGAGCGTGGGCTTGCTGACGCCGCAGGCCGCCGCCACCTCGTTCATCGTCGCCGCGGTGTAGCCGCGCTGGGCGAAAACCCGGGCCGCGGCAGCGAGGATCTGCGCGCGCTGGTCCTCGAATCCGGGCGAACGCGGGCGCGCCATCAGCGCTCGTCGAACGAGACCACGACGCGCTCGGTCGTCGGGTGCGACTGGCAGGTGAGCACGAAGCCGGCTTCGAGGTCCGCCGGCTCGAGGGCGAAGTTGCGGTCCATGCGGACCCGGCCTTCGATGAGCTTGGCGCGGCAGGTGGCGCAGACTCCCGACTTGCACGAGAAAGGCAGGTCCAGGCCGGCGCGCACGGCGGCGCCGAGCACGGTCTCGTCGCTCGGCATGAAGTCGACTTCGCGCGTCAGGCCGTCGCGCACGAGGGTGATGCGCGCGGTCGCTGCGTCTCCGGGCCTGGCCTCGTGAGAGATCGCCTCGCCGGCCGAGGGCGGGACGCCGAAGCGCTCGACGTGGATGGTCGCCTGCGGCACGCCGGCCGCGACCAGGGCGGCCTCGACCTCGTCGTTCATCGCGTGCGGGCCGCAGACGAAGACTTCGTCGACCGGCCCGGCCAGGCGCAGGAAGGTGGCGATGCGCCCGGCGTCGATGCGGCCGCTGTTGAGCGGCGATTCGACGGTCTCGCGCGAGAACACCGGGTGCACCGCGAGCGCCGTCAGGTGGCGGTTCTTGAGATCCTCGATCTCTTCCTTGAACATCGTCGAGGCGGCATTGCGATTGCCGTAGACGAGGGTGCAGCGGCTGCCCGCGGCGAGCGCGGACTTGAGGATCGCGAGGATGGGCGTGATGCCGCTGCCGCCGGCAATCGCCAGGACATGGCGCGGCGCCTTGGCGAGCGCGGCGCCGAAGCGGCCTTGCGGCTCCATCACGTCTATCAAGTCGCCGGCCTCGAGCCCGGCATGAACCCAGTTCGAGAAGGCGCCGCCGGGAACGCGGCGGATGCCGACGCGCAAGCCCTCGGCCGGCGCGGCGCAGATCGAGTACGAGCGCCGCAGTTCGTGGCCGTCGACGCGGGCGCGCAGGTTCAGGTACTGGCCGGGCTCGAAGCGGAAGCTCGGCGCCAGATCGTCGGGGACCTCGAAGGCGACGACCACCGAGTCGTCGGTCTCGGGCCGGGTTTCGCGCACGCGCAGCGAATGGAAATGCAGACCACTCATATCGGTTTGAAATGCTCGAAGGGTTCGCGGCAGGCCCGGCAGCGGTACAAGGCCTTGCACGCGGTGGCGCCGAAGGCCGAGAGGCGTTCGGTGTCCGGACTTCCGCAGCGCGGGCAATCGATGCCGCGCGCCCGGATGCTGATGCGCATCGGCTGCTCCGCGGCCACGGGCCCGGGCGGCGCAATGCCGTAGTCGCGCAGCTTGCGCCGGCCGCTCTCGCTGATCCAGTCGGTCGTCCAGGCCGGGGCGCGGCGCTGGGTGATCCTGACCGGGGCGATGGCGGCGGCGGCCAGCGCCTCGCGCACGCTCGCCTCGATGACCTCGGTGGCCGGGCAGCCGCTGTAGGTGGGGGTGAGGACGACCTCGACCCCGCCCGCGTTCTCGACGATGTCGCGCACGATGCCGAGGTCGCGCAGCGACAGCGCCGGCAACTCGGGGTCGCCCACGGTGTCGAGCACGGCCCAGGCGTGCTCCAGGGTCGCGGCCGGATCCGCCGCTGTCGGGTCGCTCATCGCCCGAGGGCCGCGCAGCGGACCCGGGTCGGCGCCGACGGCCTGGCGCGAAGCGGCCGGTTCAGGCGCCCTCACCAGCGGCCTCCGGGGTGGCTGCGCTGGAGCGACTGCATCTCGGCGACGATGAAGCCCATGTGCTCGCTGTGCACGCCCCCGGTGCCGGTGCTGACGAAGGGCGTCGCGGCAGGCTGCGCGAGGCCGGCTTCGTCGAAGCAGCTTGCGACCTCGGCTTGCCACCTGGCATGCAGCGAAGCGCGCGTGGGACCGAGACCGCTGGCCTGCGCCTGTTCGTCGACGGCATCGGTGGCGAACATCTCCGCCGTGTAAGGCCAGGCCAGGTCGAGCGCGGCGCGCAGGCGGCGCGCCGATTCCTCGGTGCCGTCGCCCAGGCGCAGCACCCAACCCGCGGCGTGCTCCTGGTGGTAGCGCGCTTCCTTCAGCGCCTTGGCGGCGATGGCCGCGAGCTCGGCGTCGCTCGAGCCGAGCAGCCCCTGCCACAGCGCCTTCATCCAGGTCGAGAGCAGGAAGTTGCGCAACACCGTGTCGGCGAAATCGCGGCCCGGCGAATGCGCGCTCGAGCGCCGCATCGGCTGCTCGACGAGCGTGAGATTGCGGAAGTCGCGCTCGTCGCGCAGAAAGGCGAGCTGGTCTTCGTCGAAGCCCTGGCCTTCGAGCCGGCCGGCATGCGTCAGCAAGGCGCGCGCCTGGCCGATCAGGTCCAGCGCCATGTTCGTGAGCGCGATGTCCTCCTCGATGATCGGGCCGTGGCCGCACCATTCGCCCAGGCGCTGGGCGTGGATCAGGCAGGTGTCGGCGATGCGCAGGACGTATTCGAGCGCCGGCGTCAAGCGCAGGCGGATCGAATCGGTGGTGGCGGTGGCGGTGGTGGCGGTGGTGGCGGTGCTCACGCGCGGCCTCACATGTGGTCGACCGAATCGGGCAGCTTGTAGAAGGTCGGGTGGCGGTACACCTTGTCTTCCATCGGGTCGAACAGCATGGCCTTGTCGGCCGGGTCGCTCGCGGTGATGTCGCTGCTGCGAACGACCCAGACGCTGCAGCCTTCCTGGCGCCGCGTGTAGACCTCGCGCGCGAGCTGGATCGCGAGCGCCGCGTCGCTCGCGTGCAGGCTGCCGCAATGCTTGTGATCCAGGCCCGCCTTCGGGCGCACGAAGACCTCCCACAGCGGCCATTCCTTGTCGACTTCGCTCATGCTGCTTTCTCCGATGTGCGTTGCTTGGCGGCGTGGGCGAGCGCGGCTTCGCGCACCCACGCGCCGTCGTCCCAGGCCTTCACGCGCGCCGCGAGGCGTTCGCGGTTGCAGGGGCCGTGGCCGCCGACGACGCGCCAGAACTCGGCCCAGTCGATGGGCCCGTGGTCGTAATGGCCGCGCTCTTCGTTCCACTTCAGCTCGGGGTCGGGCAGGCCGACGCCCAGCACCTTGGCCTGCTCGGCGCAGGCGTCGATGAACTTCTGGCGCAAGGTGTCGTTGGACAGGCGCTTGATGCCCCAGCGCGTGCTCTGGGCGCTGTTCGGGCTCTCGGCGTCGGGCGGGCCGAACATCATCAGACTCGGCCACCACCAGCGGTTCACCGCGTCCTGAACCATCTCGCGCTGGGCATCGGTGCCGTCGCGCATCATCACGAGCAGGCTGTCGTAGCCCTGGCGCTGGTGGAAGCTCTCTTCGCGGCAGACGCGCACCATGGCCCGCGCATAAGGCGCGTAGGAGCAGCGCGTGAGCGGCACCTGGTTCATGATCGCCGCGCCGTCGACGAGCCAGCCGATGGTGCCGATGTCGGCCCAGGTGAGCGTCGGGTAGTTGAAGATCGAGCTGTACTTGGCCTTGCCCGAATGCAGCGCGTCGATCATCTGGTCGCGGCTGGTGCCGAGCGTTTCTGCCGCGGCGTAGAGGTACAGGCCGTGGCCGCCCTCGTCCTGCACCTTGGCGAGCAGGATGGCCTTGCGCTTCAACGTGGGCGCGCGCGTGATCCAGTTGCCCTCGGGCAGCATGCCGACGATCTCGCTGTGCGCATGCTGGCTGATCTGGCGCACCAGCGTCTTGCGGTAATGCTCGGGCATCCAGTCCTTGGCCTCGATGAAGGCGCCTTCGTCGATGCGCGCCTCGAAGCGCACTTCGGCCGCGGCTTCCTCGGCCGAACGGACCGCACGGCGCTCTTCCTTGGGCGCGAGATCCATCGCTTGGGTATACATCCTCGGGTTCTCCTACTTGGGTCGCTTGTCGACGACGCGGCGCGCCTTGCCGACCAGGGTTCGCTCGATCGACTCGGGCAGGCCGATGTCGACCCGCGTGCTCACCCCGATCCGGCTCTTGATCTGGTGCCGCAGTTCGTTCGCAATCGTCGCGCGGTCGGCGTCGAGATGGCCAACCGCGAGTTCGCAGCGCACCAGCACCTCGTCGAGCAAGGCTTCGCGACTGACGACGATCTGGTACTGGCCCGAGAGCGCGGGCTGCCCGAGTACGAGCTCCTCGATCTGGGTCGGGAACAGGTTGACGCCGCGGATGATCAGCATGTCGTCGCTGCGGCCGACGATCTTGCCCATGCGGCGCATGCTGCGCG
>JAGWTS010000232.1 GCA_028868875.1 Burkholderiales bacterium
ACGCCGGCCTTGCCGACGTCGCCGGTCACGCGCGGATGGTCGCTGTCGTAGCCGCGGTGGGTCGCGAGGTCGAAGGCCACGCTCACGCCCTGGCCGCCTGCGGCCAGGGCGCGGCGGTAGAAGGCGTTCGATTCCTCGGCAGTCGAGAAGCCCGCGTACTGGCGGATGGTCCAGGGCCGCACCGCGTACATCGTTGCCTGCGGGCCGCGCAAGTAAGGCTCGAAACCGGGCAAGGTATCGGCGTAAGGCAGGCCGGCGGTGTCGGCCGCGGTGTACAGCGGCTTGACCGTGATGCCTTCCGGGGTCACCCAGTTCAGCGCCGAGACGTCACCGCCCGGTGCCGACTTGGCCGCCGCCTTTTCCCACTGGGCCAGGGTCGCGGCCTGGAATTCGCTGTTGCCTGGGTTGTCGCTGTTCATGCTCTTGCTCGCTGTTGCCGCCGGTGGCGCGGCGTCACCGGCGCAGTGACGGCGGTGAATCGTCGCCCCGGGTCTTGCCGGGCGGTTATCATTATGCATAATAATGAATTCAAATCCAACACGAGGCTGACGTTGCCCGCCGCCGAGACCCCGCCCACGCTCGCCCACCGCGCGCTCTACCTGGACGTGGCCGAACGCCTGCGTCAGCAGATCTTCGCGCGCCAGATCGAGCCCGGAGCCTGGGTCGACGAGCAGAAGCTGGCGGCCGATTTCGGCATCAGCCGCACGCCGCTGCGAGAGGCGCTCAAGGTGCTGGCGGTCGAAGGCCTGGTGACGATGAAGCCGCGCCGCGGCGCCTACGTCACCGAGATGTCGCGCGAAGACGTGTCCCAGGTCTACCACCTGCTGGGCCTGCTCGAGGCCGACGCCGCGCGCAGCGTCGCCGCCCGGGCCAGCGACGAGCAGCGCGCCCTGCTGGTGCAACTCCACGAAAAGCTCGAAAGACAGTCGCGCCAGCGCGACGCCTTCTTCGCCGCGAACGAGCAGTTCCACATGGCCTTGCTCGAGATCGCCGGCAACCGCTGGGCGAAGAACCTGGTTACCGATTTGCGCAAGGTCATGAAGCTCAACCGCCACCATTCGCTGTTCAAGCAGGGGCGGCTTGCCGATTCGCTGGCCGAGCACCGGGCGCTGATGGCGGCCATCGCAGCACGCAAGCCGGCCGAGGCCGCGCGCCTGATGCAGGCGCATTTCGAGAACGGGCTGGAAGCCGCCGCCTGAGTTTCAGCTTCCGGTCAGACCCATCCATTACGCTCGCGGGTTCGAGCTTTCCAGGAAACGACGCATGAAAATCCACGAATACCAGGCCAAGGAACTGCTGCGCGAGCACGGCGTTCCGGTGCCGCGCGGCTACCCGGCCTTCACGGTGCTGGAGGCGGTGGAAGCCGCGCAAAGGCTGGGCGTCACGTCTGCCGCCGGCTTGCAAGCCGGCGGCGCTCCTGCAGGCGCGAGCCCGTCCGCAGGGACGGGCCCGCGTCCGGCCGTCGCGGTCGTGAAAGCCCAGATCCACGCCGGCGGCCGCGGCAAGGGCGGCGGCGTCAAGCTTGCGCGCTCGATCGACGAGGTCAAGACCCTCGCCGGCCAGATCCTGGGCATGCAGCTCGTCACCCACCAGACCGGCCCCGAAGGCCAGAAGGTGCGCCGCCTGCTGATCGAGGAAGGCGCCGACATCAAGAAGGAGTACTACGTCGCCGCCTTGACGGACCGCGCGACGCAGAAGGTCGCCCTGATGGCCAGCAGCGAAGGCGGCATGGACATCGAGGAAGTCGCCCACAAGACGCCCGAGAAGATCCTCAAGGTCTTCGTCGACCCGCTCGTCGGCCTCTCCGACGCGCAGGCGCTGGAGCTCGCCGCCGGCATCGGCGTGCCCGCCGCGAGCCAGCCCCAGGCCGTGGACGTACTGAAGAAGCTCTACGCCTGCTACATGGCCACCGACGCAAGTCTCGCCGAGATCAACCCGCTGATCCTCGAAGGCAACGGCGCCATCAAGGCCCTGGACGCCAAGTTCAACTTCGACGACAACGCCCTCTTCCGCCACCCCGAGATCGTCGCCTGCCGCGACCTCGACGAAGAAGACCCGGCCGAGATCGAGGCCAGCAAGTTCGACCTGAGCTACATCAGCCTGGACGGCAACATCGGCTGCCTCGTCAACGGCGCGGGCCTGGCGATGGCGACCATGGACACCATCAAGCTCTTCGGCGGCGAGCCCGCCAACTTCCTCGACGTGGGCGGCGGCGCCACGGCCGAGAAGGTCACCGAGGCCTTCAAGATCATGCTCGCGAACAAGGCCGTGCGCGGCATCCTCGTGAACATCTTCGGCGGCATCATGAAGTGCGACACCATCGCCGAAGGCGTCATCGCCGCGTGCAAGGCCGTGAACCTGGGCGTGCCCCTGGTCGTGCGCATGAAGGGCACGAACGAAGACCTGGGCAAGCAGCTGCTCGCCGCCTCGGGCCTGCCGATCATCAGCGCCGACACCATGGCCGAAGCGGCCGAGCGCATCGTCGCCGCCGTCCAATAAGCCCGAGCCGGAAGAACGAGACCATGTCCATCCTCATCGACCGCAACACCCGCGTCATCACCCAAGGCATCACCGGCAAGACCGGGCAGTTCCACACCCGGGGCTGCCAGGCCTACGCCAACGGCAAGGCGGCCTTCGTCGCCGGCGTGAATCCGAAGAAGGCCGGCGAACAGTTCGAAGGCATCCCGATCTTCGCCGGCGTCAAGGAAGCGCGCCAGGCCACTGGCGCCACCGTGAGCGTGATCTACGTGCCGCCGGCGGGCGCCGCCGCGGCCATCCTCGAGGCGGTCGAAGCCGACCTCGACCTGGCGATCTGCATCACCGAAGGCATTCCGGTCAAGGACATGCTCGAAGTGCGCAACCGCATGAAGGCCAAGGAAGCCGCGGGCGGCAAGAAGACGCTGCTGCTGGGCCCGAACTGCCCGGGGCTGATCACGCCCGAGGAGATCAAGATCGGCATCATGCCCGGGCACATCCACCGCAAGGGCCGCATCGGCGTCGTCAGCCGCAGCGGCACGCTGACCTACGAAGCCGTGGCCCAGCTGACCGAGATCGGCCTCGGCCAATCGAGCGCGGTGGGCATCGGCGGCGACCCGATCAACGGACTCAAGCACATCGATGTGATGCGCCTGTTCAACGACGACCCCGACACCGACGCCGTGATCATGATCGGCGAGATCGGCGGCCCGGACGAAGCCGACGCCGCGCGCTGGTGCAAGCAGCACATGAGCAAGCCCATCGTCGGCTTCATCGCCGGCGTCACCGCCCCTGCGGGCAAGCGCATGGGCCACGCCGGAGCCCTGATCTCCGGCGGCGCCGACACCGCCAACGCCAAGCTCGAGATCATGGAGGAATGCGGCTTCAAGATCACGCGCAATCCGTCGGAGATGGGGCGCATCCTGAAAAGCCTGATCTGAAGCCCGGACCGGCGGCGGCGCCCCAGGCCGTCGCCGCCGCGCTGTGATACGGTCGCGCCCGATCCCACCCGCCGCGAAGACACCATGGATTCAGCGCCGGTCGTGGCCGGCTATCGGCTCGAGGGCCTGATCGGATCCGGCTCCCACGGCGAGGTCTATTGCGCGATCGACCCGCGCACCGGAGGCCGCGTCGCCCTCAAGCTGCTGCATGCCGTGACCGAGGGCGGCGCCGCCGCCGAAGACCGCTACCGCAGCTTCGAAGCCGAAGCCGCTTCGGCGCGCCGCCTCGTCCACCCCGACATCGTGCGCGTGCATGCCGCCGGCGAATCCGACGGCAAGCCCTGGATCGCGATGGAGCTGCTTCCCGGCTGCGACCTCGTGCGCTATACCCGGCCCGCGCGCCTGCTGCCCGAGGCCGTGGTCTTGCGCCTGGCCGCGCGCGTGGCCGACGCGCTCGCCCATGCCCACGAACTCGGCGTCATCCACCGCGACGTGAAACCCGCCAACGTGATGGTCGACTGGGCGAGCGACCGCGTCACGCTCACCGATTTCGGCATCGCGCGCCTGGCCGACGGCGAGCGCACCCGCACCGGGGTCGTGCTCGGCACCCCCGCCTACATGGCGCCCGAGCAGCTCGCCGGCGCCCCCGCCGACGCCTCGGGCGACCTCTATGCCCTGGGCGTGATGCTGTTCCAGCTCCTGGCCGGCCGCCTGCCTCACGAGGGCGACACGATGGGCGCCTTGCTGCACCGCATTGCGACCGAACCCGCCCCCGACCTGGCCACGCTGCGCCCCGGGCTCGACACCGACATCGCCGCCCTGGTGGCGGCGCTGCTGGCCAAGAGCGCAGCCCGGCGCCCGCCCGGTGCGGCGGCGGTCGCGGCCCGGCTGCGCGAGCTCGAGGCCCGCCTCGAGGCCGGCGGCGGCGGACGCACGCGCCGGGCCGCGAGCGGTGCGAAGTCACGCGAGTGAGCGCTTCCGCGCGCAGCGCACTTGTTGTTCCGAGGCACAATCGCCGCCACATTCCGAAAAGCCGCATCCATCCCGTGTCCATGACGATCGAGCTGTTCGCCGCGGTTGACCCGGGGCGATCGCGCAGCAACAACGAGGATTCCGTGGCGCTCGACGATGCGGTCTCGCTCGCCGTGCTCGCCGACGGCATGGGGGGCTACAACGCCGGCGAGGTCGCCAGCAGCATGGCCACCAGCTTCATCGCCGCCGAGCTCGGGCGCTGGCTGCGCGAAGCCAGCATCCAGGCCAGCGACGCCGAGGTCCGGCGCGCGATGGATATCTGCGTCGACAACGCCAACCGCGCGATCTTCAACGCCGCAAACTCCAACCCGCAATACGCCGGCATGGGCACGACCCTGGTCGTCGGCGTCTTCCGCGACAACCGCCTGCTCGTCGGCCATGTCGGCGATTCGCGCTGCTACCGCCTGCGCGGCGGCCGGCTGCAGCAGATCACGCGCGACCATTCGCTGCTGCAGGAGCAGATCGACGCCGGCCTGATCACGCCCGAACAGGCCGCCTTCTCGGCCAACAAGAACCTCGTGACCCGCGCCGTGGGGGTCGAGGACACGGTGCTGCTCGAGACCCACCTGCACGACGTGATGCCCGGCGACATGTTCCTGATGTGCTCCGACGGCCTGACCGACATGCTCGACGACGCCGCCATCGGCCAGCTGTTGCAGTCGCACGACTCGCTCGACAGCGGTGCACGCTCCTTGATCGATGCCGCGAACGACGCCGGTGGAAAGGATAATATTTCGGTAATACTGGTTCGCGCTTCCGGCGGCGCGAATTCGTCGTCCCGGTCCTGGTGGCCTTTCAGGCGCTAGGGCAGCGGCCGGACGACAAACGGGTCAGATTCGGCGCCGACGAGCGTCACGCCCGCCGCGGCCGGCGGCAGGCACATCAGAGGTCAGGCATGGGCAAGCTTGTCGTATCGCTCGACGGTGTGGTCATCAAGGAAGTCCAGATCACGAAGGACAAGACCACGCTCGGGCGCAGGCCCTACAACGACATCGTGATCGACAACCTGGCCGTCAGCGGCGAGCACGCTGTCCTTCAGATGGTGGGCGCCGACGTCTTCATCGAAGACCTCAACAGCACCAACGGCACCTACATCAACGGCAAGGCGATCAAGAAGCAGCTGCTCTCGCACAACGACACGGTCGAGATCGGCAAGTACAAGATCAAGTACCTCGTCGACGAGAGCGGCGAGTACGAGAAGACCATGATCATGCGCCCGGGCGCCGCCGCGCCGGCCTACGGCACGACCACGCAGGCGCTGAACCCGGGCCTGCACGCCCCCGCCAACCACCTGGGCGCGGCGGGCGCCGCGGTGACTCCGGCCTCGATCAAGGTGCTCAACGGCGCCGCCGCCGGGCGCGAGGTGGTGCTGACCAAGGTGGTGACGACCGTGGGCAAGCCCGGCGTGCAGGTGGCGTCGATCACGCGCCGGCCCAACGGCTACGCCTTCTCGCACGTCGAGGGCACGGCGCGGCCCAGCGTCAACGGCGTGCCGCTGGTCGGCGACTCGGTGCCGCTGCGCAACGGCGACGTGATCGAGCTCGCCGGCACCCAGATGCAGTTCATCCACCACTGAGGTGCCCGCGCCAGGCGGGCCCGCGGCGCGTGACGGGGTTCACGCCCGGGCCGGGGCGTAGCGGGTTCGCCCTTGCGGCGGCGCTGAAATGTGAATGCTGCGGCTTGCGTCGCGCGCGCTCACGCATCAGCATCGGGGTTCTTCGCCGCGCGAGCGTGCGCGGCATCCGGCCTGAAGCTTTCACCCCATGCAAATTCGTGTCCTCGGTTGTTCGGGGTCGATCGCCGCCGGCAGCCGCACCACGGCCTTCCTGCTCGATGACGATGTGCTCATCGACGCCGGAACCGGCGTCGGCGACCTCACGCTCGACGAGCTGGCGCGCATCGACCACATCTTCGTCAGCCACTCGCACCTGGACCATGTGCTCGCGATCGGCCTGCTCGCCGACAGCGTGACCCGGCGCCGCCACGCCGCCGCCCGCCCGCCGGTGCTGGTGCACGCGCTGGAGCAGACCCTCGTGGCGCTGCGCCAGCATGTGTTCAACGGCGTGATCTGGCCCGACTTCAGCCGCCTGCCCAGCCCCGAGCACCCGGTGCTCGCGTTCCGGCCCTTCGTCATCGGCGAGGTGGTGACGCTCGGCACGCGCCGCGTCGAGGTGCTGCCGGCCTCGCACACCGTGCCGGCGGTGGGCTTCGCGGTCTCGCGCCCCGGCGGCGCGGCCTGGGTGTTCAGCGGCGACACCGGCCCGAACCCCGCGCTCTGGCAGCGCCTGGCGCAGATCGAGGTGGGCTCGCTCGTCATCGAAACCGCGTTCCGCGACGACGAACATGCGCTGGCGGGCATCAGCAAGCACCTGTGCCCTTCGCAGTTGCGCGCCGAGCTGGCGCAGCTGCAGCGCCCGCTGGACGTCTTCATCACCCACATCAAGCCGGGCGAGGTCGACACCGTGATGTCGGAAATCGCGGCCCAGGGCGGGCGCCACCGCATCCGCGCGCTGGCGCCGGGGCAGGTGATCGGGGTCGGCGACTGAACTCGGCGGGTGACGGCTTTTGTCACTTTGCGCCCGATCCGAGAGGCGGGCGCCTCCCCAAAGTGACGGTTCTGGGCGCCACAGAAGAACAAGTTCACGAATTGAAACCTGGCACGAGGCCTGCATTCCCAGGGAGGTCTTCCACTCACTTCCTTCCTCCAGGAGTCCACTATGAAGCGTGTACAGCAAGGTTTCACACTGATCGAACTGATGATCGTGGTTGCGATCATCGGCATCTTGGCGGCGGTGGCGCTGCCGGCGTACCAGTCCTACACCATCAAGGCGAAGGTTTCGGAAGCGCTGCTTGCTGCGAGCCAGTGCCGTACTACGGTTTCCGAGGTGTTCCAGACCGCTTCTACGGCGCCCCCTGCGGGCTCGTGGGGCTGCGAGTCGGCCAGCGGCGTTGCGCCCAGCCAGTACGTCAAGAGCGTGACGACCAGCGACGCTGGGATGATCACAGTCACGATGGCGGCTATCAGTGGCAGTCCTGGCATCACCACTTCTACCAACGTGCTCACGCTTACGCCGTTGAAGGATGCGACTAACGCGATGGCGACTACGGACACAGGCAAGCAGGTTTTTGGCTGGCGCTGCGGCAACACGACCGATGGGACGACCATCCCGGCGCAATACCTGCCGGGTTCTTGCCGCGGCTGATGCGGTCTGCCTGACCCCGAAGTAACGACTTCATGCAGCGTCTCTCCGGAGGCCTGCACCCGCAATACGGGACCGCTTCGGCGGTCCCGTTTTCGCTTGGTGCCGACCTTTCGCTTTCGACCTTGTTACTCGCGGCCCTGCCCCTGGCCTGGCTGGTCCCAAACCACTACTTTCCGTGGCTGTCGGCATGGGGCGAGGGCCTGAGTCTCGCCTTGCTGGCGCTGGCGGCGCTTGCGCAACGAGGCGCCGTCCGCATGCCCGTGATCTGGGCGGCCTGGGTCGGAATCGCGCTCGCCACGGTCCTGGGCCAGTGGGCCTTCGGCGAGTTGCTGTATCGCGGCGATGCGTTGATGGTCGCGCTCTACCTCGCCGCATTCGCTCTCGCCATTGCCCTTGGCAGCGGACTAGGGACGAGGGAAGTCGATGCCATCGCAGTTGGCGTTCTGGGTTGTGCCATAGCCTCTGTCGGCATCGCGGTCGCCCAGTGGTTACGCGTGACCGCTGGGGGTCTCTATGTTGCCGACCTGCCGCCGGCCTGGAGGCCGTTCGGAAATCTGGCCCAGCCGAATCACCTTTGCACGGCCACGTTTCTCGGTTTGTGCAGCCTGGCCCTGCTGTTCGAAACGCGTCGCGTGGGGCGTGCGGGACTCGCCGTCGGTGGAGGCTTCCTGCTCTTCGGGATGGTGATGACCGGGTCGCGGACGGGCTGGCTGCAGTTGATTGCAGGCTTGCTGCTCTTGGCCGCGTGGCAGCGGCGCGTCGTACTGCGGCTTCGTGTTCGACGCCTCGTCTGGCTGTTTCCCGCCTTCGTTGCGCTGACGATTTCCTGGCCCAGCCTGAATCGTTTCCTGATGCTCGACGCCGGTCGCAGTCTGGGCGACGAAATGCAGGCTGGCGTCCGGATCCCACTTTGGTGGTCCTTGTTGGACGCGGTGCACCGCAGTCCACTCATCGGCTACGGCTGGATGCAGGCGGAGGCGGCTCAGGCGGCAGTTGCTTTGGACCACGCACCGATTCAGCGGCCTTTCAGCTTCACGCACAACCTGCTGCTGGACTTCCTGATATGGGTCGGCATCCCGGCCGCCATTGTGCTGTTGGTCCTCGGTGCGACAGCACTCGCGAGGCTCGCACGGGGGGTCGGCGATGCGCGCTCCGTATGGCTTCTCGTGGGTGTTGCGGGTGTGCTCGTGCACGCGATGCTCGAGTACCCGCTGGCATATGCTTATTTTCTGTTGCCCGTTGGTGTCGTGCTCGGCGCTGTCTCCGCGCGCGTTCCAGTGCGCGGAATCATTGCTTTGCGTGCGGGCTCGCAACGGATCGCAGGAGGGATGCTTGCGCTTTTGTTGTGTCCCATCGCATTCGAATACCTGCAGGCTGAGCAGAGCATGCGGACGCTGCAACTCGAAGATGCGCACATCGGCGTCACGCACGTCGTTTCGAAGGCGCCACACCTCGTCATGCTTGACCAGTTGGGCGCGTTCCTCTCCTACATGGCCACCGAGGCTCGGCCCGCGATGAGTGAATCCGAGCTCGAAGCGGCCCGCCGGGTTGCCGAGCGGTATCCGGGTCCGCCAGTCTTGCTGCGCTATGCGCTTGCCGCAGGACTCAATGGCCATCCACATGATGCGACAGTCGCGCTTGCACGCATTTGCCGCATGCATTCACCGCGACGCTGCGACGAAGCGCGAGTGGGGTGGCAGACGCTGCAATCCCGTTATCCCCAGCTTTCCGTGGTGCCTGCCCCATAAGCCTTGGATGATGCAGCGGCCTGCGACAGACGCCCCAAAGTTCGGCAAGAGCCGGGATCCAGCGAATGCCCCAGCGGCGCGACAGGACCCGGGCCGGACTTTTGATATCCGAATGCAGTGTCAAGCCAAACGCAACCCGCCGCCTACTCGGTATAGCATCCGCCCCGCCCGCGCCCCCCACCGGCGCCGCGCCCTGCCGCCTTGCCCACGCCCAATCCCCCCCGCGCCCCGCGCTGGCTCATGGCCAGCGCCGCCGCCGCCGGCCCCACGCTGC
>JAGWTS010000554.1 GCA_028868875.1 Burkholderiales bacterium
ACCTTGATCTTTTCGCCGGCTGCAACCTTGTATTGCTTGCCACCGGTTTTTATGACCGCGTACATATGTGCCCTTTCGATTCTCTGATGCGCGATTTTCAGGAAATGGCTCCCCGAAGGGAATCGGCCCATCCAACGCGCAGCCTTCTAGTGTAGCATGTGCGGCTGCCCCGTTGCAGGGTTCGGATGCGCTGGGCAGGCGCGTTCGACCCGCTTCCTATAATCGGCGGCCAACCAACGGCGCGTTCCGTGCTCGAAACCACCGCCCCGACGCCCCCTGTCGCCGACCAACCGGTCGACCCGATAGCCGACCCGATGGCCGACGCCATGCGCCGGGTCGACGTCGTCATCCGCGAACGCCTTGCCTCGCGCGTGGCGCTGATCGACCAGATCTCCAGCTACATCGTGAGCGCCGGCGGCAAGCGCATCCGCCCGCGCCTGGTGCTGCTGTTCTCGCAGGCGCTCGGCTTCGAAGGGCCGGAACGCTACGAACTCGCGGCGACGGTCGAGTTCATCCACACCGCCACCCTTTTGCACGACGACGTCGTCGACGAGTCGGCGCTGCGGCGCGGCCGCCCCACCGCGAATTCGCTCTTCGGCAACGCCGCGAGCGTGCTCGTCGGCGACTTCCTGTACTCGCGCGCCTTCCAGATGATGGTTTCGGCGAACCGCATGCGCGTGCTCGAAGTGCTTGCCGACGCCACCAACGTCATCGCCGAAGGCGAGGTCCTGCAGTTGATGAACATGCACGACCCCGACCTCGCGGTCGAGCAGTACCTGCGCGTGATCCGCTTCAAGACCGCCAAGCTGTTCGAGGCCAGCGCCCGCCTGGGCGCCTTGCTCGGCAATGCCCAGGCGCAGCTCGAGGAAGACTGCGCCGGCTATGGTCGCGCCCTGGGCACGGCGTTCCAGCTCGTCGACGACCTGCTCGACTACGAAGGCAACAGCGACGAGCTCGGCAAGAACGTCGGCGACGACCTGCGCGAAGGCAAGCCGACGCTGCCGCTGCTGATCGCGATGGAGCGCTGCAGCGCGGGCGAGCGCGAACTCATCCGCCACGCAATCCAGCACGGCGAACTGCAGCGCCTGCCCGAGGTGCTGGCGATCGTGCGCGCCACCGGGGCGCTGGAGGCGACGCGCGAGGCCGCGCAGCAGGAGGCCGACAAGGCTCGCGCCTGCCTGGCGGGCCTGCCCGAATCGCAGGCGCGTGCGGCTCTGATAGAATTATGCGTTCGGTCGATCCACCGCTCTTCGTGAGCGGCAGGGCGACCGGGAAACAGGCGGCATCGGTCCCCTGCGGCCCCTCTCGAGGCGGTCGTTGCCGAGGCCACCGAATCGGGGTGTAGCTTAGCCTGGTAGAGCGCTACGTTCGGGACGTAGAGGCCGGAGGTTCGAATCCTCTCACCCCGACCAGGCACCGCAAGCGGCGCGCGCACCGCTCCAGCGTTTACAGGGGGTGCCGGATCGGCGATGATCCCCAGGATTCGCCCCGCGCTCCTCCATCCATGGCCGCTGACACCGTCGTCGAAACTCCCAAGGCGCCCTTATCGGGGGTCGCGCGGGTGCTGGTCAACGCCGGCAAGCTGAGCACCAAGGCCGCCGACGAAATCTCCAAATCGGCGCGCGAGCGCAAGACCGGATTCGTTGCCGCCGCCGTGGCCGCTGGCGCCGTCAAGGCCGACGAACTCGCCCACGCCCTGTCGGCGGCGCTCGCCCTGCCGCTCGTCGACCTGAATGCGGTCGACCTGCAGAAGCTGCCCAAGAACATCGTCGACGCGAAGACGGCGCAGCAGTTCCAGCTCATCGTCCTGGGCAAGCGCGGCAACCGCCTGTTCATCGGCGCCGCCGACCCGACCGACCAGGA
>JAGWTS010000233.1 GCA_028868875.1 Burkholderiales bacterium
CACTCCTGGTCGTGGATCAGCACGGTGGTGCCGGGGGTGGCGGCGAGTTCCTTCTGGGCCTCGTCGAGGCGGTCGCGGTGCATGACCTCGGTGTGGCCGGCCAGCTGGATGCCGGAGTACAGCGACAGGTCGTCGGTGGTGACGATGACCTTGCGCACGCCGTTGGCGAGCAGGTCGGCGACCATGTTGGGCACCGGGTTGGCGCCCTGGATGGCCTGGCCGCCGGTCATCGAGGTGTGCGAGTTGACCAGCAGCTTGAAGGTGATGTTGACGTCGGTGGACGCGCAGTAGCGGATCGCCAGGCTGCCGGAGTGGGCGTAGGTGCCGTCGCCCATGTTCTGGAAGATGTGCTTGGTGTCGGTGAACGGCGCCATGCCGATCCACTGCGCGCCTTCGGCCCCCATGTGGGTGCCCATGACGACGTTGCGCCCCATCCACATCGCCATCGTGTGGCAGCCGATGCCGGCCGAGACGATGCTGCCGTCGGGGGCCACGGTCGAGCTGTTGTGCGGGCAGCCCGAGCAGTACCAGGCGGTGCGGGTCGCGGTCGGCAGCTTGCTGCGCGCATGGATCTGGTCCAGCCGCGCGAGCCAGGCCTCGGCCGATTCGACGCGCGCCTTCTGCGCCAGCCGGGCCGCGAGCGCGCGGCCGATCACGTCGGACTCGAACTCGCCGTAATGCGGCAGCAACTCCTTGTCCTGCTCGTCGAACTTGCCGACGATGCGCGGCGCGTTGGCCCTGCCGTAGAGCACGTTCTTCGCGAACATCTCGAGGAAGGGGCGCTTTTCCTCGATGACGAAGATCTCCTCCAAGCCGCGCGCGAAGTCGCGCACGATGCCCGGCTCCATCGGGAACAGCATGCCCATCTTGAGGATGCGCACGCCGTAGCGGCGCAGCGCCGCGTCGTCCAGCCCGAGCTCGAGAAAGCACTGGCGCAGGTCGTTGTAGCTCTTTCCTGCCGTGATGATGCCCAGCCACGCGTCGGGGTTCTCGAAGACGACGTGGTTGAGCTTGTTGGCCGCCGCATAGCGCTTGGCCACCTCGAGCCGGCGCGTGTAGAGCGAGCGCTCCATCTCGAGCGCCTCGGCGCGCACGTTCATGCCCAGGTTCATCTGCGGCGCAAAGAGCCGGCCGTCGAACTCCAGGTCGGGCGTGACGAAGTTCAGGCGCTCGGGGTCGACGCGGGCCGAGCCGCTGCCGTCGGCCACGTTGGTGACGATCTTCAGCCCCACCCACAGCCCCGACAGGCGCGACATCATGTAGCCGTGCAGCCCGAGGTCGAGGATCTCCTGCACGTTGCCCGGGAACAGCGAGGGGATGCCCAGGTGCATCAGCATCGGCTCCGACTGGCTGCACAGCGACGAGCTCTTGCAACTCGGATCGTCGCCCGCCACCGCAACCACGCCGCCGTTCTTGCCGATGCCGGTGTAGTTGGCATGCTTCAAGGCGTCGCCCGAGCGGTCGACGCCCGGCGCCTTGCCGTACCACAGGCCGGTGACACCGTCGAACTTCGGCTTGCCCACGGTGTGCAGCATCTGCGTGCCCCACACCGCGGTCGCCGCGAGGTCTTCGTTCAGGCCGTCGACGAAGTGGATGTGGCGTTCCAGCAGCGCGCGCTCGTTCTTGATGAAGGCCGCGTCCAGCATGCCCAGCGGCGAGCCGCGGTAGCCGGAGACGAACATGCCGGTCTTCAGGCCGCGCCGCTCGTCGGCGCGCACCTGGTCGAGTGTCAGGCGCACCAGGGCGTCGATGCCGCCGATCTGGATGCTGCCTTCTTCCTGGGTGAAGACGCTGGGTTTCTTGGCCGTTGTCATAAGGGGGATCGATCAGGCACTGAGGTAGCGCGACCAGGCTTCGCGGTCGTCGCGCAGTTGATCGGAATCGCCTTGCCAGGCCACGCGGCCTTTCTCGACGATGTGGTGCTGGTCGGCGAAGCGCAGCAGCGAGGCGACGTTCTTGTCCACGACCAGGATCGCCATGCCCTCGGCCTTGATCTGCGCCAGCGCGCGCCAGATCTCCTGGCGGATCAGGGGCGAGAGGCCTTCGGTCGCCTCGTCGAGGATGAGCAGCCGCGGGTTGGTCATCAGCGCACGGCCGATCGCGAGCATCTGCTGTTCGCCGCCCGAGAGCTGGTTGCCGAAGTTCGAGCCGCGTTCGGCCAGGCGCGGAAACAGCTCGTGCACGCGTTCGAGCGTCCAGGGCGAGGTGCTCTTGCGAAGCCTCGCGGTGGCGACGAGGTTCTCGCGCACCGTCAGGTTCGGGAAGATCTGCCGCCCTTCGGGCACGAGGCCGATGCCGCCGCGCGCCACCGCGTAAGGCGGCTGGCCCTGCACCGGACGGCCGGACCAGCGCACCTCGCCGCGCATCGGCTTGATGAGCCCCATCACCGTCTTGATGGTGGTGGACTTGCCCATGCCGTTGCGCCCGAGCAGGGTCGAGCAGCAGCCCTCGCGCACCGTGAGCCCCATGCCGAACAGCACCTGGCTGGCGCCGTAGCCGGCGTCCAGGCCGCTGACTTCGAGCAATACCGTGGATGCGCTCATGCCGGAATCACCTCGTCGCCCAGGTAGGCTTCGCGAACGACCGCGCTTTCGCGCACCTCGTCGGGCTTGCCGCAAAAGACCACCTTGCCGTAGACCAGCACGCTCAGGCGGTCGGCGAGCGTGAACACCGCCTGCATGTCGTGCTCCACCAGCAGCATCGCGTAGCGCGCGTGCAGCCCTTGCAGCACCCGCGTCATCTCCTGCGTCTCGGTGGGTCCGAGGCCGGCCATCGGCTCGTCGAGCAGCAGCACCTTGGGCTCGATCGCAAGCGTCATCGCCAGCTCGAGCTGGCGCTGCTGGCCGTAGGCGAGCAGTCCCGCGGTGCGCCGGCGCACGGGCAGCAGGCCCACCAGCGCCAGGAAGCGGTCCGCCTCCTCGACGAGCGCCGGCGTGCCCGTCACCGCGCGCCAGAAATGGAAGTTGTGGCCGCGCACCGCCTGCACCGCGAGCAGCACGTTCTCCAGCACGCTGAACTCGGGCAGCACCGAGGTGATCTGGTACGAGCGGCCAAGGCCGGCCTGCGCGCGCTGATGCACCGGCAGCGGCGTCACGTCCCGGCCTTCGAGCATCACGGTGCCGGCGTCGCTGCGCACCTCGCCGTGGATCTGGTTGATGAGCGTGGTCTTGCCGGCGCCGTTGGGGCCGATGACGGCGTGGATCTCGCCCTTCGGAATATCCAGGTCGACCGAATCCGTGACCAGCAGCGCGCCGTAGCGCTTGACCAGGCCGCGTACAGACAAGAGCGGAGTCATTTGCGCTCCTTTGCGGGGGCCTCGGCGGCGTCCGGGTCGTGCGCCGGCAGCATGCTCCACAAGCCACGCCGCAGGCCCAGCACCATGAGGATGATCAACGGGCCGAGGATCATCGGCCAGTAGTCGGTCAGGCCCTTGAGTCCTTCTTCCACCAGCAACATGCCGGCGGCCCCCAGGATCGGGCCGACGACGGTGCCGACGCCGCCGAGAACGACCATCACGATCAGCTCGCCCGAGACCGTCCATTCCAGGTAGGCCGGCGAGACGAAGCCGGTGAGGTTGGCGAGGAAGAACCCGGCGACCGCGCAGACCACGGCCGACAGCACGTAGGCCGCGAGGCGGTAAGGCAGGGCCCCCGTTCCCACCGCCTTGACGCGCCGTTCGTTGAGGCGGGTGGCGCGCAGCACGAGGCCGAAGCGCGAGCCGACGAGCCGGTGCGTGCCGTAGGCCGCCGCGCCCAGGCAGGCGAGCAGCGAGTAGTACAGCGCGGTGCGGTTGCCGGTGAGGGCGCCGAACTGGCTCGCCTGCGCCAGCCGCATGCCTTCGTCGCCGCCGTAGGCCTTGAGGCTGACGAAGAGGTAGTAGAAGAGCTGGGCGAAGGCCAGCGTGATCATGATGAAGGCGATGCCCTGCGTACGCAGCGCGACCCAGCCGACGCCGAGCGCGACGACGGCGCTGATGCCGGCGATGGCCGCCAGTTGCAGCCAGCCCGAGTCCACCCCGGCCGAGTGCATCAGCAGCACCAGGTAGGCGCCCAGGCCCAGGTACATCGAGTGGCCCATGCTGACCATGCCGCCGTAGCCGAGTGCGAGGTTGAGCCCCACCGCGGCGAGCGCGAACACCAGGATGCGCGAGACCAGGGTCAGCACGTAGCTGTCGTCGGTGGCGGCGCCGTACAGCGGCGCCGCCAGCAGGGCCAGCGCCAGCAGCGCGACCACGGCCGTCGTCAGCAGCGGGCGTCCGGGGTGCGCCGGGGCGGGCCCGGGCGCGGTCTTGGCGAGGCTGCTGTGGTTCATGAGTGCTTGACCGGGAAGAGACCTTCGGGCTTGAGGGCGAGCACCGCCGCCATCAGGACGTAGACGCCGACCGATGCGATCGCCGGGCCGGCGGCCGCGGCCACGCTGGGGTCGAAGAGCTTGAACAGCACCGCAGGCAGGACCGATCGGCCCAGGGTGTCGACGACGCCGACGATGAGCGCGCCGAGCAGGGCGCCGCGGATCGAGCCGATGCCGCCGACGACGATGACGATGAGCGTGAGGATCAGGATCGGCTCGCCCATGCCGGGCTGGATCGACAGGATCGGCCCGGCCATGGCCCCGGCCAGCCCCGCGAGCGCGGCGCCGAGGGCGAAGATGAAGGTCGTGAGCCAGCCGATGTTCACGCCCAGCGCCGCCACCATGGTGCGGTTGCTGGCGCCGGCGCGGATGAGCATGCCCACGCGGGTGCGGTCGATGAGCACGTGCAGCCCGATCGCGACGAGCACGCCGGCGACGATGATCGCGATGCGGTAGACCGAGTAGTTCAGGCCCGCGACCTGGACCGACTGCGCGAGCCAGTCGGGCAGCTCCATGTACAGCGGCGAGCTGCCCCAGAACAGGCGCACCGCCGAATTGGCGAACAGGATCAGGCCGAAGGTGGCGAGCACCTGATCCAGGTGATCGCGCCGATAGAGCCTGGCCAGCGCCAGCCGGTCGAGCAGCACCGCGAGCACGAACATGCCGACGACGGCGCAGAGCACCGAGATGCCGAGCGAATTGAACTTGCCGTAGGCCAGGGCCGCGAAGTACGCCCCCATCATGTACAGCGAGCCATGGGCGAGGTTGATGAAGTTCATGATGCCGAAGACGAGCGTCAGCCCGGCCGCCATCAGGAACAGCAGCATGCCGAGCTGAAGGCCGTTCAGCAGCTGGATCAGGAACAGGGCAGGTGTCATGTGCTCTCCCGGTGGTGAGGCTGCAGCCCCATCTGGCGGAACACGGCCTGCGTCAGGGCGCTGGCCGGGTCGTTCAGCTGCAGGACGATGTCGAAATGGTTGGTGCCCGGCATCGGCACCTGCCGGCCTTCGAAGCCGCGCGCTTGCCAGGCCGCCAGAAAGGCGTCCGTCTGGCGCCTGAATTCCGCCGTCTCGTTCTCGCCATAGGCGCAGATCAGCGGGCAGCCGCGCGCCGGCAGGTGGGCCAGGGGGCTGTTGCGCAGCGCGTCTTCGGGCGACAGCCGCATCCAGGCGTTGACGTGGGTGTGGACGAGGGGCTCGAGCTCGTACAGGCCGCTCAAAAGCAGGGCGCCGCGCACCAGGTCTTCGGGAACCCCGTGGTCCGCGTGCCAGCCGCCGGCCAGCAGCATGCCCACCAGGTGCGCCCCGGCCGAGCTGCCGCCCAGATGGATGCGGCGCGCATCGCCGTGGTGTTCGCCGATGTGGCGGTGGATCCAGGCCAGGGCGCGCCGGTTCTGGTCGACGATGCGGTCGAGCGTGGCCGCCGGGGCGAGCGAGTAGTTGACCGCCACCACGGTTGCGCCGGCGGCGGTGAACGCGGGGGCCATCAGGCTCGATTCGTTCTTCGACAGCAGGCGCCAATAGCCGCCGTGGACGAACACGAAGACCGGCGCGCCGGGCGTAGCGGCCGGAAAGAGGTCGAGCGTCTCGTCGGCATGCTCGCCATAAGCCACGTCGAGCACGCAGGGCAGCGCAGCGCGCGCCGCGGCGCTGCCTTCGGCGTAGCGGCGCAGGATGGGCTGGATGTCGGGCACCGTGGCGCGCGCGTCGTACTCGCGGTCGAGCGCGGCCTGGTCGAAGCCGCGCCAGACCGGCGCCGCGGCGGGCTTCACTTGAGCTTGCACTGCTTGTAGGCTTCGCTGCGCACCGCGATGTCGATCTTGCCCTTGACCGCAAGGGCCGCGCCGCTGCCGGCCTTGACGACGTCGACGCGATAGAACGGGGCGTCCGGAAAGTGGTTGCTGCGGAAGCTGAACGCACCGCGCACCGACTTGAAGTCGGCGGCCTGGAGCGCCGCGCGCAGCGCCGCCTTGTCGGTCGTGTTTCCCTTGACCTTGGTCAGCGCCGAATCGATCAGGTGGGCGGCGTCGTACGACTGGGCCGCGTACATCGAAGGCAGGCGCTGGTACTTCTTCTCGAAGGCGGCGACGAACTGCTTGTTCTGCGGGTTGTCGAGGTCGGGCGCATACGGTGCGCTCGTGATGGCGCCGACGGCCAGCGACTTGAGTGCGGGCAGGGTCGTGCCTTCGATGGTCGAGACCGAAACCAGCGGAATGGTGTCGAGCAGCCCCGCCTGGCGGTACTGCTTGACGAAGTTGACCGCCATGCCGCCGGGATAGAACACGTAGACCGCATCGGGCTTGGCCGCCTGCAGCTGGGCCAGTTCGGCCGAATAGTCGGGCTGGTTGACCTGGGTGTAGACCTCGCCCGCGATCGCGCCCTTGAAGTCGCGCTTGAAGCCCGCAATCGCGTCCTTGCCGGCCTGGTAGTTCGGCGCCATCACGTACATGCGCTTGTAGCCCAGGTCGCTCGCCAATTGGCCGCCGGCTTCGTGCAACTCGTCGTTTTCCCAGGAGGTGGAGAAGAAGTCGGGCGAACAATCGGCGCCTGCCATCGGGGTCGGGCCGGCGTTGGAGCCGACCAAGATCACGCCAGCGCTCGTGATCGGCTTGTGGATGGCCATCATCACGTTGGAGAACGTAACGCCGGTGATGATAGGAACCTTGTCGCGCTCGACCAGTTTCTGCGCGATCTGCACGCCCAGGTCGGGCTTGAGCTGGTCGTCTTCCTTCAGCACCTCGACCGGCACGCCGCCGAGCTTGCCGCCCTTCTGCTCGACGGCGAGCATGAAGGCGTCGTACTGGTCCTGGCCGAGCGCGGCGGCCGGGCCCGAGAGGGTGGCGATGAAGCCGATCTTGATGTCGGCCTGGGCCGCCCCTGCGGCCAGGACGAGCGCCGCCAAGGCGAATGGGCGTGGGAAGGCTCGGGTCATGGTGCTACTGCATTTTTGTGGCTGGGCACGGCACGTCGAGATGAATCGCATTGAAGGGTGTGAAACACGGTGAATCGATGAAGGGCGCTGTCGCGCTTCGAGCGCTACAGATCGAGCACCAGCAGCGGCGAGCGCGAACGCGAACAACACACCAGCATCTGGTCGTTCCTGCTCTGCTCGCCGGGCATCAGGTACGAATCGCGATGGTCGGGAACGCCTTCGAGCACGCGGGTGAGGCAGGTGCCGCACACGCCTTGCTCGCAGGAGGTCTCCACGCCCACCCCGGCTGCGGCCAGCGCCTCGACGATGGTCTGGCCGGGCCGCACTTCGACCACCTGGCCCGAACTCGCCACCTTGACCGAGAACACGGCGTCGGTGTCCGACTTCAGCACGTCGGCGGCGAAGAACTCCCAGTGCAGCCGCTCTTCGGGCCAGCCGCAGCGCCGCGCCGTGCCGAGCACGGCGTCCATGAAGCCCTTCGGGCCGCAGACGTAGAGATGCCGGCCCGCGACCGACGCGGCGAGCAGGCGCTCGAGGTCGAGCTTCTGCTCAGGCGCGCCGTCGTCGAGGTGCAGGCTCACGTTTTGCGTGAAGGCCGAAGCGGCGATCTCGTCGGCAAAGGCCGCGCGTTCGCGCGAGCGCACGCAGTAGTGCATCTCGAACGAGGCGCCGGTGCGCGCCAGGCGCCGGGCCATCGCCAGGATCGGCGTCACGCCGATGCCTCCGGCCAGCAGCAGGCTGTGCTCGGCCGCGCCCGCGAGCTCGAAGTGGTTCTTCGGTGCGCTGATGCGCAGCCGCGTGCCTACCTGTACCGCATCGTGCATGGCCTGCGAGCCGCCGCGGGAGGCCGGCTCGCGCAACACCGCGATCAGGTAGCGGTGGTTCTCTGCCGGGTCGTTGCACAGCGAGTACTGGCGCGTCAGGCCATTGGGCAGATGCACGTCGAGATGCGAGCCCGCCGTGAAGGCGGGCAGCGCAGCTCCTGCGCCGTCCACGAGCTCGAACGAGCAGATGTCCAACGCCTCGTTGCGGCGGGCCTTGACCAGGACATCGAGGGTTGTCGTATCGCTCATCGTCAGCGGCCTTTCGTTGCAGGGCGGCCGGGCGCCTACTTCGCTTCTTCGGCCGCGGCCAGGCGCGCCAGGACGCGGCGCATGTGCACGCGCGCGGCATCGGAGGCAATGTCGACGAGCCCGGCTTCGCCGCCGGTGGCGTCGTGAATGGCCTGCTGCCCTTCGATCATCACCTTGTCTTCCTGGAACGCGGTGTGGATCTGGTCGTAGAGCTGGTCGGTCGCACTCGGATCGTGCTGGCGGTAGCCGTTGGCGGCCGACCAGAAATAGAAGCAGGTGTTCTCGGTCTCCGGCGTCAGGCAGTGCAGGATGCGCAGGGAGAAGCCGCCTTCCTGCTCGCGGTTCTCCTGCGCCCCGCGGCCGACATCGAGCGCTCCCGTCCACTGCACGACGTTGCCGGGGGCGAAGAACTCGAAGTCCATCCAGCGGTCGACTTTGCCTTGGAAGCCCACGGCCTTGACGTAGGTCGCCGGGGGCTGCGAGTTCGGCAGCCAGCGGATGAAGTGCAGGCCGTTGTCCTTGCGCTCGACCGTCATCTTGGCTTCGACGTGGGCCTGCGGGTTGCCGCCGATCGTGGTCTTGTGGACAAAGGCCAGATGGGTCAGGTCCATCAGGTTCTCGATCAGCAGTTGGTAGCCGGCCTTGACGTGGTAGACGTGGGTGCGGTGCGGCCACTTCGCGCGGTCGCCGTGATACGGGTAGGGCAGGATCTTCGAGCGGTCGGCCTTGTCGGCGTCGCCGATCCAGATCCAGACGATCTCGTCGCGCTCCTCGACAGCGTAGTGCGGCACCATCAGCTTCGAGGAGATCTTGTCCTGACCCGGAACGTGAACGCAGCGGCCGCCGTCGTCGAACACCAGGCCGTGATAGCCGCAGCACAAGCCCTGGTCGGTGACTTCACCCAGGCTCAGCGGCGCGCCGCGGTGGCAGCAGCGGTCCTGCAGGGCGGCGACGCGCCCCGAGGCGCGGTCGCGATAGATCACGACGGGTTCGCCGCAGATCTTGCGGGCGAACGGCTTCGCGCCGATTTCGCTCGCCCAGGCGGCCATGTACCACGCATTGCGGATGAAGCTCATTTCAGTCTCCTGTGCTGGTGGGGGTGTCGGCGCCGGCCGATCACTTGGTGGGGCATTCACCGACATAGGCGTCGGCGTGGTTCTTCAGCGGCGTGGCCAGGGTCTTCAGCGAGACCCGGCCCTGGGCGTCTTTCGCCACCTCGAACACGCTCATGTCCTGGACGGGGAAGCCGTTGCGGTTGAAGCGGAAGGCGCCGCGA
>JAGWTS010000555.1 GCA_028868875.1 Burkholderiales bacterium
CTCGCGCAACTCGTCGTCGCTGATCTTCAGGTCGGCGACCCGGGGCGCCAGCGACGCGTCCTTCAGGCTCGCGATCTGCTGGTTGCGCCAGGCTTCGAGCGCCTTCGGCGCGGTGGTGTAGTGGCCATGGCAGTCGATGATCATGGGCTCGTCTCCTGGGTGTTTTCGCGAGTGCGGATGAGCCATTCTTGTCCAGCGCGAGCCATTCATCAACGCGAGTACGGGACTAGCTGCTAGGCCGTTTCGGCATGAGAAAATGGGCTCCCCCCCGAAGCGCCTTCGGCGCTCCCCCCCAGGGGGGGCGACGCCAGCGGCCCGGCAGAGCCGGTTCCGCGGCGTCCGCTCGATGGGGTGATCGTGGCTGAGGCCGCCAAGGAGAACAGGGATGGACCTCAAGCAGCTGGACTACTTCGTCCACGTGGCCGAACTCGGCAGCTTCACCCGCGCCGCGACCGTGTTGCGGGTGGCGCAGCCGGCGCTGAGCCGCCAGGTGCGTGCGCTCGAGGTCGAGTTGCGCCAGCCGCTGTTCGACCGCAACGGCCGCGGCGTCACGCTCACCGAGGCCGGCAAGCGCCTGCTCGCGCACGGCCGCGGCATCCTGCAGCAGGTGGACCGCGCGCGGCAAGATCTGGAAGACCAGCGCGGCGCGGCCTCGGGAAGGCTCGCGATCGGGTTGCCGCCGAGCGTCGGCCGCACCCTCACCGGGCCGCTGGTCGAGGCGTTCCGGGCGCGCTTCCCGAAGGCGACGCTGACGGTGGTCGAAGGCCTGTCGACCTACACCCTCGAATGGCTGACGCTCGGCCGCGTCGACTGCGCCGTGGTCTACAACGTGACGCCGGCGGCGGCCTTCGACCTCGTGCCGGTGCTCGACGAGCCGCTGTTCCTCGTGTCGGCGCGCGGCGCGGCGCCCGAGCCTGTCGGCAAGCCGGTGACGCTGGCGCGGCTGGCCGAGCACGAGCTGGTGATGCCGAGCCGTCCGCATTCGATCCGCATGCTGCTCGAGACCGCGCTCGCCGCGGCCTCGCTGCAGGCGCGGGTCGACCTCGAGATCGAGAGCGTGCCGGCGATCCTGGACCTCGTCGAGCGCAACCCGATGCACGCGGTGCTGGCGCTCAACGCCTTGCGCGGGCGCGAGGCGGCTTTCGTCGCACGGCCCATCCTCCTCGCCAAGGAAGGGCCTTACCTCGCGACCAAGCTCTGGATCGCGACCTCGGCGCAGCGCCCGCGCGGGCCGCTGGTGGAGCAAGGCAGCGCGCTGCTGGTGGAGATGCTCAATCGCTTGCTGGTTTAGCGGCGGCTTGGGTCCGGGAGCCGGACCGCTTGTCGAGGTGGTAAGTCAGCGCGGCGGCGATGCAGACGGTCAGCGCATCGACAGGCGGTGGCCGCGACGCCTCGAAGACCAAAGCGCGGTTGCCGACGAATTCGAAGTCCATGGGAAACAGGGTCCGGAAGATCGAGACGAGGTTCGTCTGGCAATGGAAGTACATCGCGTATTGCGACGGCGCAGTCTTCTTCCAGGCGACGCGGATCGTGCTGCCGCTGCGGCTCGCGGCCGTCACGTAAGCCGGCTCGCCCCACTTGAGCGTCTCTTCGATCCGGCCGACGCCGGGGGTCGAGGCCGCGAAATCGAAGATGAGCTCGCGCAATGCCAGCAGGCGGCTGCGAATCGCCGGGGGACAGCGTTGGAAAACCGCAGCGACTTCAGGCTTCTCGAATGGCGTCATCCGGGACCCTCGCATCTGTTGGCACCTGCGGCGCCCGATCAGGCCCGGGGTCGGCGACCGCCAGACCGGGGAACTTGAAAGGCGCCGCGTTGCGCGTGGCAATGGCGCAGCGGAATTAGAGCGCAACAGCCGCG
>JAGWTS010000234.1 GCA_028868875.1 Burkholderiales bacterium
TGCTCGAGGCGGTGAGCGGCGCGGATCTGTCGAACGAGGCTTTTCCTTTTGCCACTTCGAAGGAAATCGAGATCGGCTACGCGATCGTGCGCGCGACCCGAATCACCTATGTCGGCGAATTGGGATGGGAGCTCTACATCCCGGCTGAATTCGCGCTCCATGTCTTCGAGCGCCTCGTCGAGGCCGGCGCCGCCTTCGGCTTGAAGCACGCGGGATTTCACGCCCTGAACGCCTGCCGCACCGAAAAGGGCTACCTGCATTGGGGCCACGACATCGGCATCGAAGACACGCCGCTCGAAGCCGGGGTCGGCTTCACCTGCGCCTGGGACAAGCCCGGCGGCTTCGTCGGCCGCGAGGCGCTGCTGGCGCAGAAGGCGCAAGGCATTCCGCACAAGCGCCTGCTGCAATTCAAGCTCGCCGACGCGAATGAATTGCTCTACCACGAAGAGCCCATCTTCGCCGACGGCGAGGCGGTGGGCGTCACCACCTCGGGCATGTACGGGCACCGCGTCGACGCCTCGCTGGGCATGGGCTACGTGAAGCGCGCGCACGCCATCACGCCCGAGTGGGTCGCGCACGCGCGCTTCGAGATCGGCGTCGGCGCACGCCGCGTGCCTGCGGCAGCGCAACTCGGCGCCTGGTACGACCCGGGCAACGAAAGAGTTCGCGCGTGACGGCGAAGAAGCGCGCCGCCGCAGCGGGCGTGGACCGCGCGCTCGGGCACCAGATCCGCGACCTGCGCCATGCCAAGGGCATCACCATCCCCGAGCTCGCGGCGCGCATCGACCGTTCGGTCGGCTGGCTGAGCCAGATCGAGCGCGGGATCTCCGAGGTCACGATCTCGGCCCTGCACCAGATCGCCTCGGCGCTGGAAGTGCAGGTGTCCTGGTTCTTCGGCAACGGGGCGCCGGCTGCCGACGACGAGCTCGGCCTCGTCGTGCGCCACGGCCGCCGCCGCAGCCTGGACTTCCACGGCTCGGGCGTGCACGAAGAGATCCTGAGCCCCAACCTGAGCGGGCAGCTGCTGCTCGTCGAATCCACGTTCGCCCCCGGTGCGAGCACGGGCGACCGCGACCGCGAGCGCCGCGGCGAGGAAGCCGGCGTCGTCGTCAGCGGGACCCTGGAATTGATGGTCGAAGGCCGCAGCATGCGGCTGGAGGCCGGCGACAGCTTCGCCTTCACGCGCCGCGGCCCGCACCGCTGCCACAACCCGGGCCGCGAGCCCGCGGTCGTGCTCTGGGTGATAACGCCGCCTTCTTATTGAACGACAGGAGACAATGCATGCAGTCCGGAAGCAACACCCTCGCCCCCGCCGCAAAGCGCAGCGGCATCTTTCCCGGTTGGGGCGTCGTCGCCGGATCCGGCGCCGGCATCGCCTTCGGTTCCGCGGTCTTCGTCGCCCAGTGCTTCTCGCTGCTGGCGGTGGCGCTGGGTGCGCAGTTCGGCTGGAGCCAGCCGCAGCTGGCCAAGGCGGCGAGCATCGTGCTGCTGCTTCAGATGGTGATGTATCCCACCTGCGGCTGGGCGCTCGACCGCTGGGGCTCGCGCAAGGTGGGCTCGGCGAGCATCCTGCTGTTCGCGCTCTCGCTCGTCCTCCTGAGCCGGATCGGCAATTCGCTCGCCGAGTTCTATTTCGCCTTCGTCCTCATCGGGCTGCTCGGCACCGGAACCAACGTGATCTCGTATGCGCGCGCGATCACGCTCTGGTTCGACCGCCGGCGCGGGCTGGCGCTGGGCCTGGCCGCGGGCGCGCAGGCGATCGGCGGATTCGTGCTGCCCATCATGCTGCAGAAGATCATCGCCGCCTCGGGTTGGTCGACGGCACTCGTCGTGCTCGCCGGTTTCGAGGCCGTGGTGTGCTTTCCGATCGTCGCCTTGCTCGTCAAGGACAGTCCCGCGCCTTACGGCCTGACGGCCGACGGCGACGCGGGGGCGGCGCGCCCGGCCGCCGCGGTCGCGGCCGATGACCGCCATGAACTGAGCGGGCTGATTCGCCAGGGCGTGTTCTGGAAGATGGCGATCGCCTTCGCCATCATGGGCATGACGTTCTACGCCTGGGCGACCAACGTCGCCTTCGTCCTCACGAAGACGGCCGGCATGACGCTCGCCCAGGTGGCCATCGCGCAGGCGATCACCGGAGTCGCCTTCCTGTTCGGACGCGTCATCATGGGCTGGCTGCTCGACAAGGTCCATGCAGCGCGCATTGCCGTCGCTTCGCTGGCCATGGTGGCCCTCTTTTTCCTGCTGGTGGTGCACGCGAGCACGCCGACCATGGTCCTGTCCGCCACGGTCCTGTTCGGCTTTGCCGCCGGCGGCGAGAACGATTTGCTGCCTTATCTTGCGGGTCGCTATTTCGGCACGCATGCGGTGTCGAAAGTCTTCGGCTGGTTCCTCAGCGCGTACGTCATCGGCGCCGCGATCGGCCCCTTCGCCTTCGCCCAGGCGAGCTCGATCTTCGGCGGCCCGGTGGTTCCCTTGTACGGGCTGATGGCGGTGCAGATCGTGCCGGCGCTGCTGTTCCTGTCGCTCGGACCCTATCGCGAGAAGCGACTCGACGCGCATTGATGCTGCAGACCCTCCCGTTCCAATGAAGCGATTCTTCTGGCCCGTGGTGCGCCGGCTGGCCTTGTCCGCCGGCCTCGTGCTGGCCGTGCTCGCGGTCAACTTCATCCTCATCCACGCCGCGCCGGGGGACCCGGCGCAGGTCATCGGCGGCGAGATGGGCGGCGCCGACGCGGCGACGATGGCGGAGATCCGCAAGACCTACGGGCTGGACCGCCCGCTGCCGGTGCAGTTCGCGACCTACCTGGGCAAGAGCCTGCGCGGCGATCTGGGCATCAGCTACATCTACAACCGCCCGGTCGCCGACATGATCCTCGAGCGCCTGGGGGCGACGACGCTGCTCGTGCTGACCTCGCTCGTGGCGGCCATCGTCGTCGGCACCCTGCTCGGGGTCTGGGCCTCGCGCCGGCCCGACAGCCTGCGCAGCGGCGCGATCACGATCCTCTCGCTCGTCGGCTATTCGATGCCGGTGTTCTGGACCGGCATCCTGCTCGTCATCCTGTTCGGCAAGGTCTGGCCCATCCTGCCGATTGCCGGCATGACGGATCCGCGCGCCTTCGGCGCCAGCGCCTGGGAGCACGCGCTCGACGTCGCCCTCCATCTGGTGCTGCCCGCCTTCACGCTGGCGCTGATCTACATCGCCCAATACAGCCGCCTGGCGCGCGCGAGCATGCTCGAGGTGCTGGGCTCCGACTACATCCGCACCGCGCGCGCCAAGGGCTTGTCCGAGAACGCGGTGACCTTCAAGCACGCCTTGCGCAATGCCTTGATGCCCATCGTCACCATCGCCGGCCTGCAGTTCGGAAACCTGATCTCGGGGGCGGTGCTGGTCGAGACCGTCTTCAACTGGCCCGGCCTGGGCACGCTGGCGCTGGACGCCATCCTCGGCCGCGACTACCCGACGCTGCTGGGCGTGCTCACCTTCTCGGCGATCCTCGTCATCGTCGCCAACCTGCTCACCGACCTGAGCTACCGCTGGATCGACCCGCGGCTGCGCGGGCGCTGAAGGGAGCCGCCATGGCACAAGCCAACAACGCAACCGCGCCCGCTACCGCTCCCGTGCCCCAGGCCCATTCGCCCTGGGGCGAAGCCTGGCGCGTCTTCCGCTCCAACAAGGCGGCGCTCTTCGGCCTCGCGCTGCTCGTCGCCCTGATCGCGATGATGGTGGCCGGGCCGGCGCTCTACGGCGTGCAGGCCTTCGACATCGTCGGCGCGCCGTTCACCCCGCCCTTCGTCGATCGGACGATGTGGTTCGGCACCGACTACCTCGGCCGCGACGTGCTCGCCGGCATGCTCATCGGCGGGCGCGCGACGATGCTCGTCGGCCTGTCCTCGGCGGCGCTGGCGGTGACGATCGGCGTCGTCGTCGGCGCCACGGCGGGCTTCTTCGGCGGCCGCGTCGATGCCGCGCTCTCGCGCCTGATCGAGCTCTTCCAGGTGCTGCCGGCGCTGCTGCTGGCGATGGTGCTGGTGACGCTGTTCACGCCCTCGCTGAAGGTCGTGATCTTCGCCATCGGCATCGTCGCCTGGACCGGCACCGCGCGCCTGGCGCGCGCCGAGTTCATGCGCCTGCGCCACCTCGAATACGCGAACGCGGCGCGTGCCATGGGCGCCGGCGCGGTGCGCCTGATGCTGCGCGAGATCCTGCCCAATGCCTTGCCGCCGCTCATCGTCTCGGCCTCGCTCATCGTCGGCTCGGCCATCCTCTTCGACGCGGGCCTGAGCTTCCTCGGCCTGTCGGATCCGAACGTGATGAGCTGGGGCATGATGATCGGCAACAACCGCCGCAACATCCTCGAATGCTGGTGGGCGGTGAGCTTCCCCGGCATCGGCATCTTCCTCACCGTGCTCGCGGTGAGCCTGATCGGCGACGGGCTGAACGACGCCTTCAACCCGAAGCTGCAACTGAGATGAGCGAAGCCCTGCTTTCGGTCGAAGGCCTTTGCGTCGAGTTCAGCACCCGGCGCGGCGTGGCGCGCGTGCTCGACGATGTCCACTTCACGATCAACCGCGGCGAGACGCTGTGCGTGGTCGGCGAATCCGGTTGCGGCAAGAGCGTGACCGCGCTCGCGGTGCTGCGCCTGATCGCCCAGCCGCCGGGGCGCATCGCCGGCGGGCGCATCGTCTTCGACGGGCGCGACCTGCTGAAGTTGGGCGATGCCGAGATGCGGGACGTGCGCGGCAACCGCATCTCCATGATCTTCCAGGAGCCGATGACCTCGCTCAACCCGGCCTACACGGTGGGCGACCAGATCGCCGAGGCGGTGCGCCTGCACCAGGGCTTGTCGCGCCGCGCGGCGCTGGCGCGCGCGGCCGAGATGCTGGAGGCAGTGGGCATTCCGTCGCCGGCGCAGCGCGTGCACGAGTATCCGCACCAGTTCTCGGGCGGCATGCGCCAGCGCGTGATGATCGCGATGGCCCTGGCCTGCAAGCCCGACCTGCTGATCGCCGACGAGCCGACGACGGCGCTGGACGTCACGGTGCAGGCGCAGATCTTCGACCTCGTCGCCGAGCTGCGCGAGCGCACCGGCACCGCGGTGATGCTGATCACGCACGACATGGGCGCGGTGGCCGAGATGGCCGACCGCGTGGTCGTGATGTACGCCGGGCGCATCGTCGAGTCCGGGCCCGTGGCCACGGTGCTCGGCGCGCCGCTGCACCCTTATACGCGCGGCCTCATCGCCTGCGCCCCGGGCCGGCGCACGGCGGTGCCGGGGCAGGCGCTCGAAGAGATCCCCGGCACCGTGCCCTCGCTGCTCGAGCGCGGCGCCGGCTGCCTGTTCGCCGACCGCTGCGCCCATGCGAGCGCGATCTGCCGCAGCACCTTGCCGCCGCGCACCGAGCCCGCACCCGGACATGGCGTCGCCTGCTGGCTGCACCTGAAGGAGGGCACGCGATGAGCGCCGACACCCTGCTCTCGGTGCGCGACCTGCACGTCCATTTCCCGGTCGGCGGCGGACTCTTCGGCGCCCAGCGCGCGTTGAAGGCGGTCGACGGCGTGAGCTTCGACGTGAAGCGCGGCAGCACCTTCGGCATCGTCGGCGAAAGCGGCTCCGGCAAGAGCACGACCGCGCTCGCGGTGATGCGGCTGGTCCAGATCACCGCGGGCGAAGTGACGCTCGGCGGCACGCCCATCGGTCGCCTGCAGGGCGCGGACCTGCGGCGCGAACGGCGGCGCTTCCAGATGGTGTTCCAGGACCCGTTCGCGTCGCTGAACCCGCGCAAGCGCGCCGGCGACACGATCCTGGATGCGCTCAACCTGATGGATGTCGGCAAGCCGGCCGAGCGTCCGGCGCGCGCGCGCGAGCTCTTCATCCAGACCGGCTTGCGGCCCGAGCAGCTGCAGCTGTTTCCGCACCAGTTCTCGGGCGGTCAGCGCCAGCGCATCGTGCTCGCGCGTGCGCTCGCGGCGCGGCCCGAGCTCGTGGTCTGCGACGAGCCGGTCTCGGCCCTGGACGTCGCGATCCAGGCCCAGATGCTCAACACCATGATGAGCCTGCAGCGCGAGTTCGGCCTGACCTATCTGTTCATCTCGCACGACCTGGGCGTGGTGCGCCACATGTGCGACGAGGTGGCGGTGATGTACCTGGGCCGCATCGTCGAGCGCGCGCCGCGCGACGCCTTGTTCGAGCGCCCGCTGCACCCCTACACGCGCGCGCTCTGGTCGGCCGCGCCTTCGTTCGACCCGGGGACGCGCAGCCGCGCCAGCCGCGTGCGCCTGCAAGGCGACCCGCCGAGCCCGCTCGCGGTGCCGCCGGGCTGCCGCTTTGCCGGGCGCTGCCCGGTGGCGCAGGAGGCCTGCAGGGCCAGCGACCCCGCGCTGCGCGAAGTGCAGCCGGGGCATTTCGTGGCCTGCCATCGGGTGGACGACGCGGGCCGGAGGCTGTACGCCGAGAGCTGACGGCGCTGGTCGATCCTGGCGCGGCACCGGCCCTCTGCAAAGCGGGTCGAGGACCGCAGCCGGCGCCCGCTCGGCGCGCGGGCCTCTTTCTACAGTTCCTGGTAGCCGTGCGGCTCCTGCGCCAGGGTGGCGGTCTCCGGCTTCTTGCCCCACAGCATTCGCGCCCCGTAGGCCAGGACGAGAAGGCCCAGGCTGACGATGCCCAGCAGCAGGGGGGTGCGCTGCTCGGGAATCAATCCCATGGCCACGACGATGGCGATCATGCCGAAGATCGCCGCATACGTCAGATACGGGTAGAGCCACATGCGAACGCGCAGGCGCGACGGATCTTCGCGCTCGAGCCGCGCGCGCAGCCGCAATTGGGAAATCGCGATCAGGACATAGACGAAGAGGGCCACCGTGCCGTAGGAATTGACCAGGAACGCAAAGACCGTATCCGGCGAAACGTAGGACATGATCACGGCCGCGTAGCCGAACAAGGTGCCCATGAGAATGGCGCGCACCGGCACGCCGTTGCGGCTCAGCCGGGCCATGGCGCGCGGCGCATCGCCGCGGTTGGTCAGGGCGAACAACATCCTCGACGAGGCATACAGCCCCGAGTTCAGGGCCGACAGAACGGCGGTCAGGATGACGGCGTTCATGATCTCCGCGGCTGCCTTGATGCCGATCGAATTGAGGGCGCTCACATAAGGAGTCTTCATCGCGATGGAATTCCACGGCACGAGGCACACGACGAGGAAGATCGAGCCGACATAGAACACCAGCACGCGCGTGATCACGGAGTTGGTGGCCTTGGCGACGGCCTTTTCGGGCTCCGCCGTCTCGGCCGCCGCGATCGTCACGATTTCGGCTCCGAAATAAAAGCCGGTGGCCGCGACCGCGCCGGTCAATACCGGGATGATGCCGTGCGGTGCGAAGCCTCCCTGCGAGGTCAGGTTGCCCAGGCTGGAAGAGACCCCGGGCCACAGGCCGAAGACGTACAAGCCCCCCAGGAACAGGAACACGATGATGGCCGCGACCTTGATCGACGCGAACCAGAATTCGAACTCTCCAAACGACTTGACCGAGAACATGTTGGTCAAGGTGAGCAGGACCAGCAGCGTCAGGCTGATGATCCAGCCCGGCATGTCGGGGAGCCAGAATTGCACGATGGTGGCGCCCGCGACCGCCTCGAGCGCGACGACGATGACCCAGAAGTACCAATACATCCAGCCGCTCAGGAAACCGGCCAGCTCGCCCACGGCGGGCCGGTCGCTCCAGGCCAGGCGCGCGTATTCATAGAACGATCCGACGGCGGGCAAGGCCACCGCCATTTCGCCCAGCATGCGCATCACGAGCACCACGAGCACGCCGGTGATCAGGAACGAGACGATGGCCGCGGGGCCCGCCTGCTGGACGACGACCCCGCTGCCGACGAACAAGCCGGCGCCGATCACTCCTCCCAGGGCGATCATGCTCATGTGGCGTTGCTTCAGACTGTGCTGGAGACCGGAAGACCGGCTGGATTGATATTCCAATTCATGGCTCCTGATTGACGTAACGCTCTCATCGGGCGGCCCGGTTCGGGCTTTCGCCTTGGGGTCACCGCTGCGGCAGCCGCACGGTGCTTGCGCAGGAGTGCAGCAAGGTCGCCGACTCCCGGGAGCGCGGCCGCTGCATGGGCAGCATGAGCCGCACTTACGACGACTACAGGCGCGAAGCCGCTGCCGCCAAAGGCAGCCGAGTCCGCGGCGGGCCCGACGCGAAGCGGCAGGCTCGCCGGGCGCTCTTAGAGCACTTCGTCGCGCAGGTAATACCAGCGGTAGAGGAACTGCTGCCCGAAGCGCCTGAAGGGCGCAAAGGCCTGCGAGCGCACGAGGTTGAAGACGTTCGGATATTCCAGCGGCGTCTGGTAGATCGGCAGGTCGAACACCTTGTTGCGCTTGCCGGCGATGCGCTCGGCCAGGCGCCGGCCCGCATGGGCCGAGAAAGAGACGCCGTTGCCGCCGTAGCCCAGCGCGTAATACACGGTTTCCTTCGGGTCGGGCTGGGTGATGCGCGGCATCATGTCGTGGCTCACGTCGACCCAGCCCCACCACGAATGGTCGATCTGGATGCCCGCCAGGGCCGGGAACTTGCGGTGCAGGCCGTTGACCAGCACCGCCATGTGCTTCGGGTTCGGCGCATCGGCGCCGGTGATCGAGCTGCGGCTGCCGATCTGCACCCGGTTGTCGGGCAGCCGGCGGTAATAAAAGCGCAGCGTGCGCGTGTCGGTGATGACCTGCGTGGTGCGGAAATTCGTCGCCGCGAGTTCGGCTTCGGTCAATGGGCGCGTGACGAGCGAGTTCGACAGGATCGGCATGATCTTGTTGTTCAGGCTCTTGTGCAGGCCGTTGGAGGTGTAGCCGCCGGTGGCGAAGCCCACCGCCTGTGCCCGCACCGTGCCGCCCGGGGTCTTCAGGTGGTGCACGCCGTTGCGCGTCTCGCAGCCGAGCACGGGGCTGGCCGGATGCACCTTGACGCCGAGCGCACGCGCCAGGCGCAGATAGCCGAAAGCGAGCTTGAGCGGATGCACGCCGATGCCCAGCGGCTCGTGCATCGCGCCGCAGTTCTCGGCGTCGCCGACGTATTGCTCGGCCACCTCGGCGCGCGAGAGCATGCGCGTGTCGTAGCCGAAGACCTCGCGCATGACCTTGGCCTCGCTGCGCAGGAATTCGAGCTTCTTCTCGCGGTGGGCGATGTAGAGGTGGCCGCCGGGTTGCGGATCGCAGGGGATCTCGCCGACCAGGGCGCGAAAGGTCTCGAAGCCTTCGCGGATCTCGGCGTCCAGGCGCATCGCCGTTTCCTTGCCCCAGCGCGCGATCCATTGCGAGCGGTACAGGCGTCCGCTCGCGTTCTGGCCCTGGCCGCCGTTGCGGCTGGTGCAGCCCCAGACCGAGCGGTTGGCTTCGAGCACGGTGGCGCGGATGCCGTGCTCGCGCGCCAGGAACAGAGCCGCGGCCAGGCCGGTGAAGCCCGAGCCGACGATGACGACATCGGCATCGATGTCGCCGCGCACCGGCCCGTCGTCGGGAGGCGGCTCGCCCGCGCTCGCGACCCAGTAGGTGGGGGCGTAGTCGCGGCCCTGGCCCGGGTTGGGCGCGACCAGCGGGTCGTAGCGC
>JAGWTS010000235.1 GCA_028868875.1 Burkholderiales bacterium
TGCAGGTCGAAGACATCGGCCAGGCGCGAGGTGAAGAACAGGCCGCGGCCGCTGTGGCGATCGGGCTGGCTCGTGAGCTTGCCTTTGGCGAGTTCGAACATCGCGAGCGTCGGGTCGTCGATCGCGAAGCTCTGGCCGATGCGCTCGAACAGCCCGCAGCCGTCGTCGGAGACCAGCAGCTGCAGGTGCAGTGCCGTCTGGCGCAGCGAGACCGCCACGCTCGTGCCGCCGCTGTGGTCGACGGCGTTGTTCAGCAGTTCGCAGAAGGCGTGCTGGGCGATGCGCGCGACGTTCGGCCGCAGCTCGAAGCACGGCGCGAAATCGCGGCGCCAGGGTTCGTCTTCCTCGAGCCCGGCGAGCGGATAGCGCTGCACCACCTGGCGCAGCACGCCAGGGCGGTAGCGCGGGCGGCGCGGAGTGCCCTCGCTCACGAGCCACTGGCCGTCGACGAGGCGGCCGAGCAGCTTGCCGGCGCCGCGACGACTCAGATCCAGCCGCTGCATCACGACGGCAGGCAGGCGATCGCCTTCGCGCAGGGCGGCGGCGGTGATCCATTGGGTGACGGCAGGCAGGTCGATTCTCGGCATGGAATGCCTTTCTCCAGCCGCTGCAAATGCGGCGCAGGCTGGGGCGCAGTGTCGGCGGTAAGCAGATGCAAGCGGCGGCGGAAAAGCACGGTTTCCCGGGCCCAGTTTCCGCGCCGGCCGCGATCGCTAAAATCGAGGGTTCCTGACCGAGCCCCGGCCAGCGCCTGTCGTCCACCTTAAGCGGAAATCATCACCATGCCTCTCGTCTCGATGCGCCAGTTGCTGGACCACGCCGCCGAAAACGGCTATGGAATCCCGGCCTTCAACGTCAACAACCTCGAACAGGTGCAGGCGGTGATGACCGCAGCGGCCGAGGTCGGCGCCCCGGTGATCCTGCAGGCCAGCGCCGGCGCGCGCAAATACGCCGGCGAGGCCTTCATCAAGCACCTGATCCAGGCCGCGATCGAGTCCTGGCCCGAGATCCCGCTCGCCATGCACCAGGACCACGGCCAGAGCCCCGACGTCTGCCGCGGCGCCATCAACCTGGGCTTCTCGTCGGTGATGATGGACGGCAGCCTCGAAGCCGACGGCAAGACCATCTCGAGCTACGACTACAACGTCGACGTGACGCGCAAGGTCGTCGACATGGCGCATGCGCTGGGCGTGACGGTCGAAGGCGAGCTCGGCTGCCTGGGCTCGCTCGAGACCATGCGCGGCGACAAGGAAGACGGCCACGGCACCGAGGCGACCATGACGCGCGAGCAACTCCTCACCGACCCGGAGCAGGCCGCCGACTTCGTCGAGCGCACCCAGCTCGACGCCCTGGCCATCGCCATCGGCACCAGCCACGGCGCCTACAAGTTCAGCCGCAAGCCCACGGGCGAGACGCTGGCGATCAGCCGCATCAAGGAGATCAACGCCCGCATCCCGAACACCCACCTCGTGATGCACGGCTCGTCGAGCGTGCCGCAGGAGCTGCTCGAGATCATCCGCGCCCACGGCGGCAAGATGAAGGAGACCTACGGCGTGCCGGTCTCCGAGATCCAGGAGGCCATCAAGTACGGCGTGCGCAAGGTCAACATCGACACCGACATCCGCCTCGCGATGACGGCGGCGGTGCGCAAGTACATGGTCGAGAACCCCGACAAGTTCGACGCCCGCGACTGGCTCAAGCCCGCACGCGAGGCGGCCAAGCAGATCTGCCGCCAGCGCTATGTCGAGTTCGGCTGCGAGGGCCAGGCCGGCAAGATCAAGCCCGTCCCGCTCGCCGACATCGCGAAGAAGTACGGCAGCGGCGCCTTGCGCCAGGTCGTGGCCTGAGGCTGCGGCGACCCATCCCCCGAGGGGCCGCAGCGGCGGCCCTTCTTCGTTTTCCGCCGAGCCGAGGCGAGACCCCGCCATGACGAACGCCCTCTTCGAATCGAAACTGCATTCGCTGCCGCTCATCGCGCGCGGCAAGGTGCGCGAGAACTACGCCGTCGGCGCCGACCGGATGCTGATGGTGGCGAGCGACCGCCTCTCGGCCTTCGACGTCATCCTCGACGAGCCGATCCCGGGCAAAGGCGCGCTGCTGACGAAGATGGCGCTGTTCTGGTTCGAGCGCCTGGGCTCCATCGTCCCCAACCACCTGACCGGCGAAGACCCGCTCTCGGTCGTCGCCGCCGACGAGGTCGAGCAGGTGCGCGGCCGGGCGATGCTCGTCAAGCGCCTGCAGCCGCTGCCGATCGAGGCCGTGGTGCGCGGCTACCTCGCCGGCTCGGGCTGGAAGGAGTACCAGGAGCACGGCGCCGTCTGCGGCGTCGCGCTGCCGCCGGGGCTGAAGCTCGCGAGCCGGCTGCCGGCGCCGATCTTCACCCCCGCCACCAAGGCCGAGGCCGGGGCCCACGACGAGAACATCGACTTCGCGCGCTGCGAGCAGCTCGTCGGCGCCGAGATGGCGGCGCGCGTGCGCGCCATCGCCATCGCGCTCTACGAAGCGGCGGCGGCGCATGCGCTGGCGCGCGGCATCATCATCGCCGACACCAAGTTCGAGTTCGGCCTCGACGCCCAGGGCCGGCTGACCTTGATGGACGAGATCCTGACCCCTGATTCCTCGCGCTTCTGGGACCTGGCGACCTGGCGCGAAGGCAGCAACCCCGACAGCTTCGACAAGCAGGCGGTGCGCGACTGGCTCGAGACCGCCCAGGTCGACGGCCGGCCCTGGAACAAGCGCGCCCCGGCGCCGAAACTGCCGAGCGAGGTGGCGGCGGCGAGCGCGGCGCGCTACGCCCAGGCCTGCGAGCGCCTGCTCGGCCCGGCCGCCTGAACCCGAAAACCGAGGACAGCAAGGCATGACGCAAGCGGTGCACATCGTGATGGGCTCGGCCTCCGACTGGGAGACCATGAAGGCCGCGGCCGAGATCCTGGACGAATTCGGCATCGCCTACGGCCGCGCCGTGCTCTCGGCGCACCGCATGCCCGACGCGATGTTCGCCTTTGCCGAACAGGCCGAGGCCCGGGGCATCCAGGCGATCATCGCCGGCGCCGGCGGCGCCGCGCATCTGCCGGGCATGCTCGCGGCCAAGACCGTGGTGCCGGTGCTGGGCGTGCCGGTGGCGAGCCGCCATCTGAGCGGGCTCGATTCGCTGTACTCGATCGTCCAGATGCCCAAGGGCATTCCGGTCGCGACCTTCGCCATCGGCCCGGCCGGGGCCGCGAATGCCGCGCTTTTCGCGGTCGCGATGCTGGCGCGCCAGGACCCCGCGCTGGCGGCGAAGCTGCACGCCTTCCGCGCGCGCCAGACCGCCGCCGCCCAGGCCATGACCCAGGACTTGAAGTGAAACCCCTGCTCCCAGACGGCCGCCGCACGCTGGCCGTGCTCGGCGGCGGCCAGCTCGGCCGCATGTTCGTCCACGCCGCCCAGGCCCTGGGCTTTCGCGCCTGGGTGCTCGAACCCGAGCCCGCGAGCCCGGCCGGCAACGTCGCCGAGCGCCAGATCGAAGCCGCCTACGACGACGCCGCGGCGCTCGCCGAGATCGCCGCCGGCTGCGTCGCGGCGACGGTGGAATTCGAGAACGTGCCGGCGCCCGCGCTGCAATGGCTCGCGGCGCGCCTGCGCGTGGCCCCGGCGGCCGCGGCGGTGGCGATCTGCCAGGACCGGGTGGCCGAGAAATCGCATTTCCTCGAAGCCGGCGTGGCCTGCGCGCCGTTCGCTTCGATCGAGTCCGCGGCCGAGCTCGAAGCCGCTTCGATCGACGGCCTGCTGCCCGGCATCCTGAAGACCTCGCGCCTGGGCTACGACGGCAAGGGCCAGGCCCGGGTCGAGACCCGGGCCGAGCTGCGCGCCGCCTGGCAGGCCCTGGGCGGCGTGCCCTGCGTGCTCGAAAAGCGCCTGGCGCTGGCGCGCGAGCTGAGCGTGATCGTCGCCCGCGGCAGCGACGGCGGCATCGTCCACCTGCCGGTGCAGCAGAACCTGCACCGCGACGGCATCCTCGCCGTGACCCAGGTGCCCGCGCCCGGGCTGGACGACCGGCTCGCGCAGCAGGCAGCGGCGCGCGCCGAGCGCATGGCGGCCTCGCTGGACTACGTGGGCGTGCTCTGCGTCGAGTTCTTCGTCCTCGCCGACGGCTCCCTCGTCGCCAACGAGATGGCGCCGCGGCCGCACAACTCGGGGCATTACAGCCTGGACGCCTGCGACGTGTCGCAGTTCGAGCTCCAGGTGCGGGCGCTGGCGGGGCTGCCGCTGGTGCAGCCGCGCCTGCTCTGCCCCGCGGTGATGCTCAACCTGCTGGGCGACCTCTGGTTCAGCGGCCCCGACGCCGCGCCTTCGACCCCCGACTGGGCCGCCGTGCTCGCCCTGCCCGGCGTGCACCTGCACCTGTACGGCAAGACCGAGCCGCGGCGCGGACGCAAGATGGGCCATCTGACGCTCACCGGCGCGAGCGCCGAGCAGGTGCGCGCCACCGCGCTCCAGGTCGCGCAGCGCCTCGGCCTGCCGGCGTTTTGAAGCGCAGCACGATGCCCCTGCTCGACGGCCACGACCCCTCGGCGCTGAAGCAGGCGGCGCGCCGCATCGCCGACGGCGGCCTCGTCGCCTTCCCGACCGAAACCGTCTACGGCCTGGGCGCGCGTGCCGACGATGACGCCGCGGTCGCCGGGATCTTCGCGGCCAAGGGGCGGCCGGCGGACCACCCGCTCATCGTCCACCTCGCCGAAGCCGCTGCGGCGGAAGACTTCGCGGCCGCGATCAGCCCGGGCGCGCGGCGCCTGATGGCGCGCTTCTGGCCCGGCCCGTTGACGCTGATCCTGCCGCGCCGCGCCGGCCGCGCCGGCGCCGCCGCGGCGGGCCAGGCGAGCATCGGCCTGCGCCTGCCATCGCACCCCATCGCGCGCGCCCTGCTGCGCGAATGCGCGGCGCTGGGCGTGGCCGGGGTCGCGGCCCCGAGCGCGAACCGCTTCGGCCGCGTCAGCCCGACCCGGGCCGGCCATGTGACGCAGGAATTCGGCCCCGATCTGCTCGTGCTCGAGGGCGGGGCCTGCGAGGTGGGCATCGAATCGGCGATCGTCGACTGCAGCCGGGACGAGCCCGCCCTGCTGCGTCCGGGTGGAATCGATCGCGGCCTGCTCGAAGCGGCGCTGGGCCGGCCCCTGGCGGCGCCCGACGCGGCCTCGCCGCGCGCCCCGGGCACGCTCGAGGCGCATTACGCGCCCGAGGCCCGGGTCCTGCTGCTCGACGCCGCCGCCTTGCAGGCCGCCCTGGCCGGGCCGCTGCCGCCGGGCCTCGCGGTATATTCGCGCCTCGTGCCGGCGGCGCGGGCCGGGATGGCGCATCGGACGATGCCCGACGACGCCGCGGCCACCGCGCACGAACTGTTTGCCGTGCTGCGCGAGTTCGACGCCGGTGGCGCGTCGCTGATCTGGGTCGAAAAGCCGCCGGCAAGGCCCTCATGGGACGGTGTGCGAGACCGGCTTCAGCGCGCCGCTGCCGCCGCCGGCCCGACCGGGACGGCAAGAAGATCGGCTTCGGAGCACTGATGAATTCGAGAACGAACACCGGACGCCGCGCGCGCCGCCTGCTGGCCGCCGTCGCGGCGGTCGCGGCGCTCGCCTCCTGCGGCGGCGGGAGCACCCAATACCGGACCTTCGTGCCGAACCGGCTCTTCGTCTTCGGCGACGAGACCAGCTACCTCTCGCCCACGGGGCTGAAGTACGGCATCAACGGCTACACGAGCGTGCTCAATCCGGACGGCACGACGACGACCGCGCTCAACTGCGGCGTGCTGCCGAACTGGGTCCAGACCCTGGCCTCGCTCTGGGGCTTCGGCTTCGCCCAGTGCAACCCCAATCCGCTGGTCCAGCCCCAGGCCTACATGCTGGCGCAGCCGGGGGCGCTGTCGAGCGACATCCAGGGCCAGATCGACACCCAGATCGCCAACGGCGGCCTGGGCGCGGGCGACCTCGCGACCGTGCTCGCCGGCGCCAACGACATCATCGCCGACTACAAGCAGTACCCGCTGATGAGCGAAGCCGCGATCGACGCCGACCTCGGCGCGCGCGCGCGCGCCCTCGGCGCCCAGGTCGACCGGCTGCTGCAGCTCGGCGTCAAGGTGATCCTCGTCACCGTGCCCGACATGGGGCGCACGCCTTATGCCTACAACGAGACCGCGCTGAATCAGGACGTGAACCGCTCCATCCTGCTCACGCGCCTGACCGGGGCCTTCAACGACCAGCTCGGCGTGTCGATCACGGTCGACGGCAGCCAGGTCGGGCTGGTCCAGGCCGACCAGCGCACCGACCTCATGGCCGATTCGCCCGGCGGTTACGGCCTGGCCAACGTCACCCAGGGCGCCTGCCTCGCGAACGCGGCGCCGCCGGCCTGCAACACGACGACGCTGGTGAGCGGTGCCAGCGCCAGCACCTGGATGTGGGCCGACGACCTGAACCCGAGCGCGGCCTGGCAGGCGCAGATCGGGGCCCTCGCGGTGGCGCGCATCCACAGCAACCCGTTCTGATCCGGCCCGAACTGCCGCCGCGCGCTCAGCGCTTCGCGCCGCGCTGGACCCAGTCGACCAGGGCGTCCAGGGCGGGCCGCGCGGCCTCGGCCGCCGGGTCGTCGACGATCGCGACCAGCACCAGCCGGCGCCCGTCATCGGTCAGCACGTAGCCGGCGCGCGCGGCCACGCCGCGCAGCGAGCCGGTCTTCAGATGGGCGCGACCGTCACCGCCGCGGGCGCGGCGCAAGGTGCCGTCGACCCCGGGCACGGGCAGCGACGCCATGAGCTCGGGCATCACCGGGCTCGTCCAGGCCGAGGCCAGCAGCCGCGCCAGCAGATCGGGGCTGAGCCGCGTCGCGCGCGACAGGCCCGAGCCGTTGTCGATCACGGTGCCCGGCGGCAGCGGCCCGAGCTTGGCGCCGAGCCAGGCGGTGAGGCCTTCGCGCGCCCCGGCCGCGCTCGCCGGCCGCTCCGGGTGGCGCACCAGGTCCAGCGAGTAGAACAGCTGCTGGGCCATCAGGTTGTTGCTGTACTTGTTGATGTCGTGCACCACCTCGGCCAGCGGCGGCGAGTGGAACTCGAAGCTGGGTGCCATGTCGGCCGGGGCCGCACCCTCGCGCACGTGGCCGTCCAGGCGCCCGCCCATCGAGGCCCAGAGCGCGGCGAGCAGGCGCGCGTTGTAGCTCGCGGGGCGGGGGTCGGCGACGGGCCAGTCCTGGACCCCGCAGGCGGCCGGGTAGCGCCCGCCGAAGCGCACCGTGCTGCCGAAGCTGGCGCCGAGGGCGGCGCGCCAGTCGGCGCAGGGCGCGTTCGACAAGGGCACTTCGCGCTGGACTTCGGTGTCGGCCAGTTCGGGCTCGATCCGGACATGGGCCACGCCGGCCGCCTCATCGGGCACGAAAGCGTAGCGCACGGCGCCGAAATTGAAGATCAGCGCCGCCGGCTGGGCGTTGTAGGGGCGGCTCGGGGCGCCGTCGAAATCGCCCGGCTCGGCCTCGACCGGGGCGAAGGCGCTGCCGTCGAGGACGATGTCGCCGCCGATCTCGCGCACCCCCGCCTCGCGCACGCGCTGCAGCAGGAGCCATACGCGCTCGAGCACCAGGCTCGGGTCGCCGCTGCCGCGCAGGTAGAGCGAGCCGTCGAGCACGCCGTCGCGGACCCGGCCCTGGATCCAGACCGGGGTGCTCCAGCGCCAGCCCGGCCCCAGGAGGTCGAGCGCGGCGTAGGTGGTCACGAGCTTGGTCACCGAAGCCGGGTTGAGGGCGCGCCCGGCCCCGGCTTCGAACAGGCGCCGGCCGCTCGCCGGGTCGAGCACCTCGACCGCGAGCGACGCCGCCGGCACATGGGCCCGGCGCAGCGCCTGCGCGACCTCGGGAGGCAGGGGCTCGGCCCGTGCCGGCGCCGCGAATGCGCCGGCCGAGGCCGCAAGAATGGCAATGAGGAGAGGCCGCATCGGCTGATCTTCGCACGGCTAAACTCGGCCGATGCCTGCCTCGCCTGCCTCGCGGCGCACTCGCTGGATCGGTGCCGCCTGCGCCCTGGCCGTGCTCGTCATCTGGACCGCCTTCATCCTGGTCTCGCGTTCGAGCGCGCACGGCCATCTGCTGCCGTTCGACATCGCCTTCCTGCGCTATCTGGTCGCGGGCCTGATCGCCTTGCCGCTGGCCGCGCTGCGCCGGGGCGCGTTGCGCGCCGGCCTGGGCGGGGCGACGGCGCTGCGGCGCGGCGCCGCGCTCGCGGCCACGGCCGGGATCGGCTACTGCGGCTTCGCCTACAGCGGCTTCTTCTTCGCCCCGGCGGCCCATGCCTCGGTCCTGCTGCCGGGCTCGCTGCCTCTGTGGACCGCCGTGTTCGCAGCGCTGCTGCTGGGCGAGCGCGTCGGCGGCCTGCGCGCCGCGGGGCTCGCGCTCATCGTCGCCGGCGACCTGCTGGTCGGCGGCGCGAGCCTGGTCCACGGCAGCGGCTCGGCCTGGAAGGGCGACCTGCTGTTCCTCGGCGGCGCCAATTGCTGGGCCTTGTACGGCGTGCTGTGCCGGCTCTGGCGCATCAACGCGCTCGACGCGACGCTGGCGATCGCCCTCGGCTGCCTCGTCAGCTACGTGCCGGTCTACGCGCTGCTGCTGGCCGGGGGCTGGATCCCGAGCGGGCTGGCGCAGGCGCCGCTGCACGAGATCGTGTTCCAGGGCCTGTTCCAGGGCGGGCTGTCGATGTTCGTCGCGGGCATCGCCTTCACCCAGGTCCTGGCGATCTGGGGCCCCGTGCGCACGACCCTGCTCACCGCCATCGTGCCGGCGCTGGCCGCGCTCGCGGCGGTGCCGCTGCTGGGCGAGCCGCTCGGCGCCGCGGCGCTGGCCGGGCTGGGCTGCGTCAGCGCCGGCCTGCTGCTCGGCCTGGGGACGCGGCGCCCGGCGCCGGTGCCGGCGCGGGTGGAGCCGGCGGCAGTGAGCGCGCCGGGCCGCCATCGGCCAAAGGCCGGTGTCCTTCGACAGGCACGGACAGTCCGCAGGGACTGTCCGAGTCCGGCCTCAGCTCGCCAAGCGCTCATCCCGGAGCGCGCAGCGCGGAGGCGGGTCCCGTGAGCGGCGCCTTGCTCGCCTTCGACACCTCGACCGAAGCCATGGCGGTCGCGCTCGCGGCCAACGGCCTCGAACGCTGCGCCGACGAAGCCGGCGGCGCGCGCGCCTCGGCGGCCTTGCTGCCGCGCATCCACGCGCTCCTGGCCGAAGCCGGGATCGGCCTGGACGCGGTCGAGGCCATCGCCTTCGGCCGCGGGCCGGGTGCCTTCACCGGGCTGCGCACGAGCTGCGCCGTGGCGCAAGGCCTGGGCTTCGGCCTGGGCCGGCCGGTGATCGCCGTCGACAGCCTGCTCATCGTCGCCGAGGACGCACGCGCCCAGCTCGCCGCCGACGGCGCCGATTTCGAGGTCGGCGTGCTGATGGACGCGCGCATGGACGAGGCCTATGCCGGGCGCTACCGCTGGAGCCGCGGCGCCTGGGCCGCGCTCGAGACGCCCGCGCTCTATGCGCTGCCGGCGCTGGCCCTGGCCTGGGCCCGGGCCCCGGCCTGCGTCGCCGGATCGGGCCTGGGCCCGTTTGC
>JAGWTS010000236.1 GCA_028868875.1 Burkholderiales bacterium
GGCGCACTCGCCCCCAGAGTTGCCGGTGGAGGTGTCGCCGGAGGTGCCGCGCAGCGCCCCCGATCCCGCCCGCGCCGCTGCCGCGCCGGCGCGTCGGCGCGCGCGCGGCGGGGCCGACTTCGGTCTCGACGCCGCCTCCTACCGCCGCCTCACGCGGGCCTGCCCGGCGCTTGTCGCCAATCCGTTCCTGGGCCTGATGGTGGGGGTGGCCTTGCTGCCCGCGCCGCACGGCTTTCACATCGGCCAGAAGGCGGGCGCGGTCTTCGATCCGGCGCAGAACTGGATCGCCTCGAACATCTCGACCGCGCTGCGCAAGCGCCTGACCCAGCACCGCCTGATGATCGAGATCGCCCAGGTGCGCCCGATCGAAGAGGGCGAGGCGCTGCGCCAGGCGCGGCTGCTGTTCGGCCGCCGCGGCGACGGCCGGCGCCCGCTCGACGCGTATCTCTGGACCCTGGCCTACGAAACCTACGCCGCCGAGCCGCCCGAGCTCGACCCGGGCTTGCGCATCCGGCTGCGCGGGTTTCCCAACTTCACGCGCCTGCCGCCGGTGCCCGACCTGTTCCTGCGGATGGCCGCCCACTGCCTGCGCGGCCCGCAGTCGCTGGCCTCGCTGCAACGCCACTTCGCCGGCCAGGACGCGCGCCAGATGGCCTTGTTCGTCGTCTGCGCCGTGCTCTCGGGCCTGGCTGCGGTGCTGCCGGCCGAGCGCCGCCGCGATGCGCCGGCCGCAGCGGCCGCGCCCGCCGACGCCGCAGCGCCGCGCGGCAGGGTGCGGCAGCTGCTCGCCAGCCTGTTCTGATGGCCGCGCCGATGGCCCGTGTCCACGAGATCGTGTTCATCGGCCCGAAGGGGGCGGGCGCTGCGCGCGCCGTCGAGCTGCTGTCCGACATCGACATGGTTCCGGCCCGGGTGGCGCAGGGGCCCGGGCCGCGGCGTGCCGAGCCGCGCGGCGAGACCCTCGCGGACTGCGGCGTGATGAACCTGCCCGGTGGCGACCGGGTGCGCCTGCACGCCGCGCCCGAGGCGTCGCGCCTGGACGGACTCTGGCAGGCCCTGGCCGGCAAGGCGCTCGGTGTCGTGCTGTTCATCGACGGCGCCGCGGCCGACCCGGTGGCCGAACTCCGGCGCGAGCTGGCGCAGGTCGGCCCCTTCGTCGAGCGCGGCGCGCTGGTGGTGGGCCTGTCGCACACCGGCAGCGAAGGCGAGCGCCTGCTGCGCCCGGCGCTGGCCGACGCACTGCAGCGCGAGGGCCTGGCGCCGATCGTCCTCAGCGTCGACGCGCGCGTGCGCGCCGACCTGCTGACCCTGGTCAAGTCGGCGCTCTACAGCCTGGACCCGCGCGCCGACCTGGCCTGAGCGGCGCTGCGGCAGGGCGCGGCGGGCGATGGGACAATTGCGCCCATCATGACGAGCGCCGACATCCCCGCCTACATGGCCCACCTGGGCGCCGCCGCGCGCGCCGCTTCGCACGCGATGGCCGCGGCGCCGACCGCGGCCAAGGACCGCGCCCTGCGCGCCCTGGCCGCCGGCCTGCGCGCCGACGTGCCCGCCCTGCTCGCCGCGAACGCGCGCGACCTCGAGGCCGCCTCCGGCATCGCCGCGCCGCTGTTCGACCGCCTGAAGCTCTCGCCCGCGATCGTCGAGACCGTGGCCGAGGGCTGCGAGCAGCTCGCCGCGATGCCCGACCCGGTGGGCGAGATCAGCGAACTCAAGCGCCGCCCCAGCGGCATCAGCGTCGGCCGCATGCGGGTGCCGCTGGGCGTGTTCGGCATGATCTACGAAAGCCGCCCGAACGTGACGATCGAGGCCGCTTCGCTCGCGATCAAGAGCGGCAACGCCTGCATCCTGCGCGGCGGCTCCGAGGCCCTGCAGTCGAACCTCGCGCTCTGGCGCCTCGTGCAGGCGGCCTTGGTCGAGGCCGGCCTGCCGGCGGCGGCGGTGCAACTCGTCGAGACCACCGACCGCGCCGCGGTCGGGCGCCTGATCGCGATGCCCGAGTCGGTCGACGTGATCATCCCGCGCGGCGGCAAGGGCCTGATCGAGCGCATCGCCGCCGAAGCCCGGGTGCCGGTCATCAAGCACCTGGACGGCAACTGCCACGTCTACGTCGACGCCGAAATCGACCTCGAGCAGGCGCTGCGCGTCACCGACAACGCCAAGACGCAGAAGTACAGCCCTTGCAACGCCGCCGAATCGCTGCTCGTGCACGCGGCGCAGGCGCCGGCCTTCCTGCCGCGCATCGGCGCCGTCTTCGCCGCCAAGGGCGTCGAGATGCGCTGCGACGCGCGCTCGCGCGAGCTGCTCGCGGCGGTGGCCGGCGCCAGGCTCGCCGACGCGACCGAGGCCGACTGGGCGACCGAATACCTCGCCCCCATCATCAGCGTCAAGGTCGTCGCCGGCCTGGACGAAGCCATCGCCCACATCAACCGCCACGGCTCGCAGCACACCGACGCCATCCTCACGACCAACCATGTGGCGGCGATGCGCTTCCTGCGCGAGGTCGATTCCGCCAGCGTCATGGTCAATGCGAGCACGCGCTTCGCCGACGGCTTCGAATACGGGCTGGGCGCCGAGATCGGCATCAGCACCGACAAGTTCCACGCCCGCGGCCCGGTCGGACTCGAAGGCCTGACCTCGCTCAAGTGGGTCGTGCTCGGGCAGGGCGAGCTGCGGTCCTGAAGCGGCGCCGAAAGCCGTCGATGTCGCGCGAACAGATCATCCTGCTCGTCGCCGCCGCGATCGTGGTGGCCTGGATGGTGGGCGCCTACAACCGCCTGCTCGGCCTGCGCGCCGCGGTGGCCGGGGCCTGGAAGCAGGTGGACGAGGCCTTGCAGCAGCGCGGCGACGCGATCGCCCCGCTGGTGAGCGCCTTGCGCACGCCGCTGTCGGGCGAGCACCGGGCGCTGGACGCGCTGCTCGCGGCCCAGCTCCAGGTGCAGGCGGCCGCGGCCGCGATGCGCGCGCGCCCGGTCGCCGCCAGCCTGGCCGCGGCGCTGATCGGCGCCGAAGCCGCGATGGCCTCGGCCTCGAGCCGGGTGCTGGCCTTGCTCGACCAGCAGGACGGCCTGCGCCGCGACGAGTCGGTGGCCCCCTACGCCTCGGTGCTCGGCGAGAGCGTTGGCCGCCTGACCTTCGCGCGCCAGCTCTTCAACGACGCCGCCCAGGCCTACAACGACGCCTTGCACCAGGTTCCGACGCGTCTGCTGAGCCGCTTCTTCGGCTTCCAGGCCGCCGGCAGGATCTGAGTCTCCACCGCTTCGGGGGGGATCAACATAACCCGACGATTGCGGCGGTGGCTACCAACTCGTCGAACAGCGCCAGCGATGCCGGACCCGAGACGCTGTACGGGTCCAGGCGCGCGGTCTCGGAGTACTTCAACACCAGCGCCGGGTTCAGCCGCTCCAGGTCGACCTGGCCCATGGTCCAGCCGGCGAAGCGGCGCTCGGGAACCTCGGCGTAGGACAGCAGTTCGACATCGCGGTGGCGCGGGTCGGCGGCGATGCGGTTGTAGAGCCGGTTCACCGCGCCGCGCCCGCCTTCGAGCACCTGCAGGAAGACCTCGCCGGAAAAGCACAGGGCGCCGGTGATGCCCTGGGCCGCGTTGTGCGGCTGCGAGCGGCGCAGGATCGCGACCAGTTCGTCGCGGTCGAAACCCGGGGCCACGCGGCTGACGTAGAGCAGGCGTACGAGCATGGCGATGTCAACCTTTGGTGCGCGACATGAGGGACAGGAATTCGCGCCGCAGGTTGGCGTCCTTCAGGAAGGCGCCGCGCATGACGCTGTTGACCATGGCGGTCTCGGTGTCCTTTACGCCGCGCCAATGCATGCAGAAGTGGTCGGCTTCCATCACGATCGCGAGCCCGTCCGGGCGCACCCGTTTCTGCAGCTCGTTGGCGAGCATGGTGACCGCCTCTTCCTGGATCTGCGGCCGGCTCATGATCCAGTCGGTGATGCGGCTGTACTTGGACAGCCCGATCAGGTTGGAGTGCTCGTTGGGCATGATGCCGATCCAGACCTTGCCGAAGATCGGGCACATGTGGTGCGAGCAGGCGCTGCGCACCGTGATCGGGCCGACGATCATCAGCTCGTTCAGGCGCTCGGCGTTCGGGAACTCGGTCACCGTCGGGATCGGGTGGTAGCGCCCGCGGAACACCTCGTCGACGTACATGCGCGCCACGCGGCTCGCCGTCTCCTGGGTGTTGTGGTCGCTGTCGGTGTCGATCACGAGGGTCTGCAGCAGCTCCTGCATCTTGGCCGCGACCTCGCGCTTGAGCTCGTCGAGCTCGCCGGCGCGCACGAATTCGGCGATGTTGTCGTTGGCGTGGTAGCGCCGGTCGGCCGTGACGAGGCGGTAGCGGATGCGCTCGGAGGCGGGCAAGCGGGCCAGGTCCTCGTCGCCGGGAAGCAGGCGTTGCGAAGCGGGCGGGGCGGCGGTGGGGGAGTTGGGCGGCATGGACGGCAGGCGCGGCGCGGCGGGCGCCCATTGTGAGGGCTGGGCCCCAATCGTGCAGGGCACCGCTTAGACTGCCGCGGTGAACACGCCGTCCCTGCCCCTGGCGCACCTGCTGGATCTCACCGCCGAGGCGGTCCAGGCAGTGCGCCAGGGCCGCTCCCTCAGCGACACCCTGGCGCGCTGCCCCGCCGCTTCGCGCCCCGGCGTCCAGGCGCTGAGCTTCCATGTCCTGCGCTGGCTCGGCAGCGCGAGCGAGTTGCGCAAGGTCGTGGCCCCGAAGGCGCCGCCGCCGAACGTCGAATCGCTGCTCCTCACCGCGCTCGCGCTGCTCTGGCCGGGCGACGCCCTGCCGTATGCCGAGCACACGCTGGTGGACCAGGCTGTGACGGCGGCGCGCCATCGCACCCCGGCCGCGGTGCCCTTCATCAACGCCGTGCTGCGCCGCTTCGTGCGCGAGCGCGAGGCCCTGGCGACGGCGGCGCGTCACGCGCCGATGGGCGCCTACAACCACCCGCTGTGGTGGATCGAGCGCGTGCGCAGCGACTGGCCGGCGCAATGGCAGGCCCTGCTCGTGGCAAACAACGAACACCCGCCGATGACGCTGCGCGTGAACCAGCGCCGCGGCAGCGGCGCAAGCTACGTCCAGCGCCTGGCGGCGCAGGGGCGCGCGGCGTCCCTGGTCGACGCGGCCGGGCTCGGCGGCCAGGCGGTGGCGTTGGCCCAGCCCTGTCCGGTCGACCAGCTGCCCGGCTTCGCCGAGGGCGAGGTCTCGGTCCAGGACGCGGCGGCGCAGCGCGGCGCGCGCCTGCTCGTGGGCGAAGGGTTGGCGCCGGGCTCGCGCGTGCTCGACGCCTGCGCCGCCCCGGGCGGCAAGACCGCCCAGCTGCTCGAACTCGCCGAGATCGAGCTTCTGGCGCTCGACAGCGACCCGGTGCGCCTGGGGCGGGTGCGCGAGAACCTGCACCGGCTGCGCCTGGACGCCCGGCTCCAGGCCGGCGACGCTCGCAACCCGTCCACGTGGTGGGACGGCCGGGCCTTCGACGCGATCCTGCTCGACGCCCCCTGCAGCGCCTCGGGCATCGTGCGCCGCCACCCCGACGTGCGCTGGCTGCGCCGGCCCGACGACGTGACCGCGCTCGCCCGGCTCCAGGGCGAGATGCTCGAGGCCCTGTGGCCGCTGCTCGCGCCCGGCGGGCGCCTCGTCTACGCCACCTGCTCGGTCTTCAAGTCCGAGGGCGAGCAGCGCATCGACGCGTTTTTGCAACGCCACGGCGACGGCCAGGCGCGGCTGGATCCGTTGTCGCCAGGCCACATCCTGCCGCTGGCCGACAATCCGGGCGAGGCGCCTCCGCCACGGGCGGCGGCGCTGCAGGACGGTTTCTATTACGCCCTCATCCACAAGGCCTGACCGACAGATCGAGTTCATGCGAGCGCCGCTGGTCTGCCGCCGACTGCTGCAGCGCTTCGCGTTGCTGCTGGCGCTCGGCTGGCTGGGCGCCGCAGCGGCCGCGCGCGGCCAGGGCATCGAGCTGACCCAGCTCCAGGCGGTGCGCGCCGAGGGCGCGCTGACGCTCGACTTCGCCACCCGCATCACGCTGCCGCGCACGGTCGAGGAAGCGCTCGAGCGCGGCGTGCCGGTCTACTTCCTGGCCCAGGCCGAACTGAAGCGCCACCGCTGGTACTGGCGTGACGAGCGCGTCGCCAGCGTGAGCCGTTCCTGGCGCGTGGCCTACCAGCCGCTGACGACGAGCTGGCGCGTCGGCCTCGGCGGCCTGAACCAGACCTACCCGACGCTGGCCGACTGCCTCGCCTCGATCTCGCGCAGCGCCGGCTGGAAGCTCGCCGATCTGAGCCAGCTCGACGCCGGCGACCGCTACTACATCGAGTTCAGCTACAAGCTCGACACCACCCAGCTGCCCAGCCCGATGCAGCTGGGCCTGGGCGGCCAGACCGTCTGGGCGATCGGCGTCGAGCGCCAGCTCGCGCTCGAAGGCCCCTGATGAAGACCTCGCAGCGCTGGGTCTGGCTCGTCTCGGCCGTGGCCGCCGTGGGAGCGGTGCTGGTGCTCGCGTTCGTCATCTCCTTCGCAACCTCGGGCGGCGGCAGCTACGAACAGCAGTTCGTCTGGCTGTTCTGGATCAACGTCGCGGTCGCGGTGCTGCTGCTGCTGGTCATCGGCCTGGCCGCGCTGCGCCTGGTGCTGCGCGTGCGGCGCGGCAAGTTCGGCAGCCGGCTGCTCATCAAGCTCGCCGCGATGTTCGCGCTCGTCGGGCTGCTGCCGGGGCTGGTGATCTACACCGTCTCGTACCAGTTCGTCTCGCGCAGCATCGAGGCCTGGTTCGACCTGCGCGTGGCCGGCGCGCTCGACGCCGGGCTGGCGCTGGGCAAGAGCACGCTCGACGCGCGCGTCGCCGACCTCGGCGCCAAGACCCGCGCCGCCGCCGAGCGCCTGGCGCAGGAGTCGCACGGCGCGGTGGCGCCGCTCGAGGCCGAGCATCTGCGCGAACAGCTCGGGGCGAGCGAGGTCACGGTGCTGGGCGCGAACGGCCAGGTGCTGTATTTCGCCGGCAACAGCACGGCGCCGGCGACGCCCGAGCGCCCGAGCGCGCTGCTGCTGCGCCAGGCCCGGCTCACCGGCTCGGCGACGCAGGTGGAAGGGCTGGACGAGGATGCACTGGCCCCGGGCGGCGCCGACGCGACCCGGGTGCGCTCGATCGCGCGCCTGCCCAACACCGACATCCGCCTCGTCGCGGGCGAGGACCGCTACCTGATGGCGGTGCAGCCGGTGCCGCAGGCGGTGGCGCGCAATGCGCTCGCGGTGCAGACCGCGTACAGCGAATACCAGCAGCGCGCGCTCGCGCGCGACAGCCTGGGGCGCATGTACATCGGCACCCTGACGCTGGCGCTCATCCTCTCGGTCTTCGGCGGCGTGCTGCTCGCCATCGTCCTGGGCAACCAGATCGTGAGCCCGCTGCTGCTGCTCGCCGAAGGCGTGCGCGAAGTCGCCGCCGGCGACCTCGAGCCCAAGCCCGTGTTCGCCTCGCGCGACGAGCTCGGCGGCCTGACGCGCTCGTTCGCCCAGATGACGGCCCAGCTCGCCGACGCACGCTCGCAGGTCGAGGCCGGCGTGGCCCAGCTCGAAGGCGCGCGCATGCGGCTGCAGACCATCCTCGACACCCTGACCGCCGGCGTCATCGTGTTCGACCGCGAAGGCCGCATCGACACCGTGAACCCGGGCGCGACGCGCATCCTGCGCCTGCCCATCTCGGCCTGGCGCGGGCGTTCGCTGGCCGAGCTGCCGGAGCTCGAGGAGTTCGCGCGCCGCGTCCAGCAGCGCCACGAGCTGCTCGTCAACAGCCCCGAGGCGGGCGAGCGCGACCAGTGGCAGGACGCCTTCGAACTCGCCCGCCCCAACGGCAGCGCGCTCACCCTGCTCGTGCGCGGCGCGCCGCTGCCCGGCGAGCAGCGGTTGATGGTCTTCGACGACATCACCGAAATCGTCTCGGCCCAGCGCTCGGTGGCCTGGGCCGAGGTGGCGCGCCGGCTCGCGCACGAGATTAAGAACCCGCTCACGCCGATCCAGCTCTCGGCCGAGCGCCTTCAGCACAAGCTCGAATCCAGGCTCGCCGGAGCCGACCAGGCGCTGCTGCTGCGCTCGGTGGCGACCATCGTCGCCCAGGTGCAGGCGATGCAGGCCCTCGTCAACGAGTTCCGCGACTACGCGCGGCTGCCGGCCGCGCAGATGCAGCCGCTGGACCTGAACGCGCTCGTGGGCGAGGTGCTGGCGCTGTACGGCCACGCGCTGGAAAGCGGCCAGCTCGCGGCGCGCCTGGCCGAGCGTGCGCCGCGCATCCTGGGCGATGCGACCCAGCTGCGCCAGGTCATCCACAACCTCGTGCAGAACGCGCTCGACGCCGTGGCCGACCGCGCCGGCGGGCACGTCGAGGTGGCGACGAGCGAGGCGCGCGGCGACAAGGGCGAGTTGCGCGCGCTGCGCCTGACGGTGCTCGACAACGGCCCGGGCTTCGCCGAGAAGGTGCTCAAGCGCGCCTTCGAGCCCTACGTCACGACCAAGGCCAAGGGCACCGGGCTCGGGCTGGCCGTGGTCAAGAAGATCGCCGACGAACATGGCGCGCGCCTGGGCGCGGTGAACGTCCACGCCGGCGAGGATCCGGACGCTCCCGTGGTGGGAGCCCGGGTTTCGCTATCATTTTCGAACTTCGCTCCTGCGCCCGGCGCCCCGGACGCTCCAGCAGTTCGAGACGATCCGGCACCGGTTCCCGGTGCCGCAACGCAGGTGCATTGAGCGCAGCGCATGGCAACCATCCTGGTAGTAGACGACGAACTCGGCATCCGCGCCTTGCTCTCGGAGATCCTCACCGACGAGGGACACACGGTCGAGCTGGCCGAAGACGCGGCGCGGGCGCGGGCGGTGCGCGAAGTGATGCGGCCCGACCTCGTGCTGCTCGACATCTGGATGCCCGACGTCGACGGCATCAGCCTGCTCAAGGAATGGGGCGCGAGCGGCCAGCTCGAGATGCCGGTGATCATGATGAGTGGCCACGGCACCATCGACACCGCGGTCGAGGCCACCAAGTACGGCGCCACTGCCTTCCTGGAAAAGCCGATCACGCTGCAGAAGCTGCTGCGTGCGGTCGAGCAGGCGCTGCAGAAGCCCGGCCTGCGCAGCCCGGCCCAGGGGCCGGCGGCCGCGGGGGCCGAGCCCGGCGAGCGCCCGGGCGCCGACATGCGGGTCAACGGCGCGGGCGCGGCCGTGGTGCTGCAGCCCAGCGCGGGGCCGGCGGCCGAACAGAGCTTCGACCTCGACCGCCCGCTGCGCGAAGCGCGCGACGCGTTCGAGAAGAGCTACTTCGAATTCCACCTCGCCAAGGAAGGCGGCTCGATGACGCGCGTGGCCGAGAAGACCGGCCTGGAGCGCACGCACCTGTACCGCAAGCTCAAGCAGCTCGGCGTCGATCTCACCCGCAACAAGCGCGGCTCGGGCTGAAGCGGCGCGCCGGGCCGTTATACTCGCGGGCTCGGCCTGGTAGCTCAGTTGGTAGAGCAGCGGATTGAAAATCCGCGTGTCGGTGGTTCGAT
>JAGWTS010000237.1 GCA_028868875.1 Burkholderiales bacterium
CAGCCAGTCGACGAAGTGGTAGGCCGCCGGCCCGAGGTCGCCCGAGCCGTGCGGGCCCGGCAGGCAGGTGGGGTGCAGCAGGATGCCGCTGGCGCGGGGAAATTTCATCACGGGGCCCTTCGATCAGGCGCTGTCGCTCAACAGCGCGAGGCTGCGCGCGCGTAAAGGGTAGGAGGCAGAGCTGGTGCCCTGCCACGGAAAACGGCCATCGGCCTCGGCGCTGTCGAGTTCACAGCGCCAGCGGCCGGGCGGCAGGCGGAATTCGGTGTCGGTTTCGCGCGCGTTGACGAGCAGCAGCAGCGGCTCGGCGCCGCGGCCCGGGGCACCGATGAAGGCGCCGAGCACGCGCGAGCGCCGGTCGTCCCAGTCGCCCGCGGCCAGGGCCTCGCCATTGCGCCTCAGCCAGGCAAGGTCGTGGCGGCCCTGGGCATCGGCCAGCCCCGTGTACCAGCGGTTGGCGAACGGCCCGAGGCGCTTGCGCAGGGCGATGACGTGGACGGTGAACTCGATCAGCGAGGCATCGGCCGCGGCCCAGTCGATCCAGGTCGTCTCGTTGTCCTGGCAATAGGGGTTGTTGTTGCCGCCCTGGCCGTGGCCGAGTTCGTCGCCGGCGGCGAGCATCGGCGTGCCCTGGGCCAACAGCGCGGTCGCGAGCAGGGCGCGGCGCAGGCGGGCGCGCAGCATCAGCACCTCGGGGTCGTCGGTCTCGCCTTCCCAGCCGCAGTTCCAGCTCAGGTTGTGGCCGTGGCCGTCGCGGTTGCCTTCGAGATTGGCTTCGTTGTGGCGCATGTCGTGGCTCACCAGATCCGCGAGCGTGAACCCGTCGTGTGACACCACGTAGTTGATCGATTCGGCGGGCAGCCGCCGGCGTGCCTGGAACAGGTCCGACGAGCCGGCCAGGCGCTGCGCGAACTCGCCGCGGCGGCAGTCGCCGCCGAGCCAGAAGGCGCGCACGGTGTCGCGGAATCGGTCGTTCCATTCGCCCCAGCCGCGCGGGAAGTTGCCGAGCTGGTAGCCGCCCGGGCCGATGTCCCAAGGCTCGGCGATGAGCTTGGTGCCGGCCAGCACCGGGTCCTGCACCAGGGCCTTGAAGAAGGGGCCGTCGCGCTCGAAGCCGTGGTCGCCACGGCCGAGCACCGGGGCGAGGTCGAAGCGGAAGCCGTCGACGTGCATCTCCTGCACCCAGTAGCGCAGGCTGTCCATCACCATCTGCAGCACGCGCGGCTTGCGGATGTCCAGGGTGTTGCCGGTGCCGGCGTGGTTCTCGTAATGCTCGTGCTGGTGCGCCAGGCGGTACCACATGGCATTGTCCAGGCCGCGCCAGCACAGCGTGGGGCCGCGCTCGTCGGTCTCGGCGCTGTGGTTGTAGACCACGTCGAGCAGCACCTCGATGCCGGCCGCGTGCAGGCGCTGCACCATGCGCCTGAACTCGTCACGGGCGTCGGGCCCGGCGGCATAGCGCGGTTCGGGGCAGAAGAAGCCCAGGGTGTTGTAGCCCCAGTAGTTGGACAGGCCGCTCGCGACGAGGCGTTCTTCGTCCAGGTGCTGCTGCACCGGCAGCAGGCAGACGGCGGTCACGCCCAGGCGCTTCAGGTGGGCGAGGGCGGCATCGCTGGCGAGGCCGGCATAGGTGCCGCGCAAGGCCTCGGGCACGCCCGCAAGTCGCTTGCTGAACCCCCGCACATGGGCTTCGTAGATCACGCTCTCGGCCAGCGGCGTGAACGGGCGGCGGTCGCCCTGCCAGTCGAAGCAGTCGTCGACGACGCGCGACTTGAGCGCACAGCGCGCGTTGTCGCGCGCATCCATGTGCTGCGGGTGCTCGCGGTCGGCGCCGAAGTTCGGGTCGGCCCAGTCGAAGCGGCCGACGATCTCGCGCCCCCAGGGGTCGAGCAGCAGCTTGTTGGGGTTGAAGCGCTGGCCGCGGTCCGGGCGCCAGGGGCCATGGGCGCGAAAGCCGTAGATCAGGCCGGGGCGTGCCGACGGCAGATAGCCGTGCCAGACGTCGTCGCTGCGGCCGGGCAGCGGCACGCGGCTGATCTCGTATTCGCCTTCGGCGTCGAACAGGCAGAGCTCGACCGCGCTCGCGTGCGTCGAGCAGACGGCGAAGTTGATGCCGCGTCCGTCGTCGCTCGCCCCCAGCGGCCAGGCCCGGCCGAGCTGCAGGGCGCCGCTCAGGCGGTCCATTCGAGGAATACGGTGGCCAGCGGCGGCACGCTGATCACGATCGACTGGCCGCGGCCGTGGCTCGCCACCGCTTCGCTGTGGGCGGCGCCGAAGGGCGTGCCGACATTGCTGCCGCCATAGAAGGACGAATCGGTGTTGATGCGCTCGACCCAGCGCCCATGCCGCGGCACGCCCAGGCGCAGGCCGTGGTGGACGACCGGGGCGAAATTCGAGACCACGAGCACGGCCGAGCCGTCGCGGCCATGGCGCACGAAACTCAGCAGGTTGCGCCCGGCATCTTCATGGTCGATCCACTCGAAGCCTTCGCCGCTGAAATCGACCTGGTGCAAGGCCCGCGATTCGCGGTAGAACTTGTTCAGGTCGCGCACCAGCGCCTGCACGCCCGCGTATTCGGGCTGCTGCAGCAGATGCCAGTCCAGGCTCTGGTCGTGGTTCCACTCGCGCTCCTGCGCGAATTCGCAGCCCATGAACAGGAGCTTCTTGCCGGGGTGGCCGAACATGAAGCCGTAGTAGGCGCGCAGGTTCGCGAAGCGCTGCCAGCGGTCGCCCGGCATCTTGCCGATGAGCGAGCCCTTGCCGTGCACGACCTCGTCGTGCGAGAGCGGCAGCACGAAGTTCTCGTTGAAGGCATACACCAGGCCGAAGGTCATCTCGCCATGGTGGTAGGAGCGGTGGATGGGATCGCGCGACATGTACTGCAGCGTGTCGTGCATCCAGCCCATGTTCCACTTGTAATGGAAACCCAGGCCGCCGCCCCAGGTCGGGCGCGAGACCGCGGGGAAGGCCGTGCTCTCCTCGGCCAGCGTTACCGCCTGCGGGCGCTCGCCGCCGATGACCTCGTTGGTCCGCTTGAGAAAGGCGATCGCCTCGAGGTTCTCGCGCCCGCCCTGGGCGTTCGGAATCCATTCGGTGCGGCTGTAGTCGCGGTAGAGCATCGAGGCCACGGCGTCGAAGCGCAGGCCGTCGACGTCGTAGCGCTCGAGCCAGTACAAGGCGCTGCCGACGAGGAAGTTGCGCACTTCCGTGCGGCCCCAGTTGTAGATCAGCGTGTTCCAGTCGTTGTGGAAGCCTTCGCGCGGGTCGGCGTATTCGTACAGGTGCGTGCCGTCGAAGCGCGCCAGGCCGTAGGTGTCGGTCGGGAAATGCGCCGGCACCCAGTCGAGCAGCACGCCCAGGCCGGCGGCGTGGGCGCGATCGACGAAGCGGCGGAAACCCGCCGCCTCGCCGAAGCGCGCGGTCGGCGCGAACAGCCCCAGGGTCTGGTAGCCCCAGGAGCCGTCGAAGGGGTACTCGGTGATGGGCAGCAGTTCGAGATGAGTGAAGCCCATGTCCACCGCGTAAGGGACGAGCTCGTCGGCGAATTCGTCCCAGCTCAGCCAGCGGTTGCCTTCCTCGGGCTTGCGGCGCCAGCTCGCGAGGTGGACTTCGTAGATGCTCATCGGCGCATCGAAGGCGTTCGCGCTCTGACGCTCCGGCGAAGCCGGGGCGAAGTCGGGCATCGCCGCGACCACGCTTGCGGTGGCCGGGCGCAACTCGGCCTGGCGCGCGTAAGGGTCGGCCTTCAGCGGCAGCAAGGCGCCGTGCGCGTCGAGGAGCTCGAACTTGTAGTGCGCGCCCGCCTCGACCCCGGGCAGGAAGATCTCCCAGACTCCGCATTCGCGGCGCAGGCGCATCGGGTGGCGGCGGCCGTCCCAGAAATTGAACGCGCCGACCACGCTCACGCGCGAGGCGTTCGGCGCCCAGACTGCGAAGCTGGTGCCGGCCGCACCTTCCATCTCGCGCGGCGTGGCACCCAGCACTTCATAAGGGCGCAGGTGCGAGCCTTCGCCGAGGAGCCAGACGTCGAGTTCCCCCAGCACCTCGCCGAAGCGGTACGGGTCGTCGAAACGGGTCTTCGTGCCGTCGCCCCAGGTCGCCTCGAGGCGGTAGGGACCGCCGCGTGCGACCTGGCGCTCGAACACGCCGTCGGCGTGCCGGCATTCGAAGCGCCCGAGCGAGCGCCCGGCCGGCGTGAGCGCGCGCAATTCGACGGCGCCGGGGATGAAAGCGCGGATCCAGAAGCGGCGCTCGGCATCGCGGTGCGGTCCGAGCAGCGAGAAGGGGTCGCCGTGGCGGCCCAGGCGCAGGAGTTCGACTTCCGCAAGGCTCAGCATGGGTTTCTGCTTTCGACACGCCAGACATCGCGAGCGTACTCGCGGATCGTCCGGTCCGAAGAAAAGAGTCCCATCCCGGCGACGTTCGCGATCGCCTTGCGCGCCCAGGCCTCGCGGTCGCGGAAGAGGGCGTCGACGCGCGACTGGGCTTCGAGATAGGAATCGAAATCGGCGAGGAGCAGGTAGTGGTCGCCGCCCCAGAGCAGCGAATCGACGAGGCCGCGGTAGCGTCCCGGTTCGTCGTCGCTGAAGGCCCCGCCCGAGATCGCGTCGAGCACCGCCTTCAGGCGCGGGTTCTCCTCGTACAGCCGCAGCGGCTGGTAGCCGCCGGCGCGCAAGGCCTGGACCTCGGGCGTGCGCAGGCCGAAGATGAAGATGTTGTCGTCGCCCACCTGCTGGCGGATCTCGATGTTGGCGCCGTCGTCGGTGCCGATCGTGAGCGCACCGTTGAGCGCGAGCTTCATGTTGCCGGTGCCCGAGGCTTCGGTGCCGGCGGTGGAGATCTGCTCGGAGAGGTCGGCGCCGGGCATGATGATCTCGGCCACCGAGACGCCGTAGTTCGGGATGAACACGACCTTCAGCCGACCCTTCAGGCGCGCGTCGTTGTTGACGGCCTCGCCCACGCCGTGCGCCAGGCGGATGATGTTCTTGGCCATCTGGTAGCTCGACGCTGCCTTGCCGGCGAAGATCACGGTCCGGGGCACCCAGTCGGCCTCGGGGTCGGCGAGCATGGCCTGGTAGCGCGCGATCACCTGCAGCAGGTTGAGCAGCTGGCGCTTGTATTCGTGGATGCGCTTGACCTGGACGTCGAACAGGCTGTCGGGGTCGGCGACGATGCCGGTGGCGGCCAGGATGTGCGCCGCCAGCCGCTCCTTGTTGGTGCGCTTGACGGCGAGGAACTCGGCGCGGAAGGCGGCGTCGCCGGCCTTGGCGCGCAGTTGCGCGAGCTGGTCCAGGTCGAGCCGCCAGGCCGGGCCGATCGCGCGGTCGATCAAGGCCGACAGCCCCGGGTTGCACTGGGCGAGCCAGCGCCGCGGCGTCACGCCGTTGGTCATGTTCGTGAAGCGATCGGGCCACAGCGCCGCGAAATCGGCGAAGATGGTCTTCACGAGGAGTTCCGAATGCAGGGCCGACACCCCGTTCACCTTGTGGCTGCCGACGATGGACAGATGCGCCATGCGCACGCGGCGCTCGCCGCCTTCCTCGATCAGCGAAAGCCGGCGCAGAAAACCCGCGTCGCCCGGGCGCAGCGCCGCGGCCTCGTCGAGGAACTCCTGGTTGATGCGGAAGATGATCTCGAGGTGGCGCGGCAGAACGTGCTGCATCAGCGCCACCGGCCAGGTCTCGAGGGCCTCGGGCATCAGCGTGTGGTTGGTGTAGCTGAAGACGCGCTGCGTCGTCGCCCAGGCCTCTTTCCAGCTCTGGCCCTGTTCGTCGACGAGCAGGCGCATGAGCTCGGCCACGCCGATCGCCGGGTGCGTGTCGTTGAGGTGGATCGCGACGTGGTCGGCGAGGTCGGCGAGGCTGCCGTGCTCGGCGAGGTGGCGCCCGACGATGTCCTGGATCGAGGCACTGGTGAAGAAGTATTCCTGGCGCAGGCGCAGTTCGCGCCCGGCCGGGGTGCTGTCGTTGGGGTAGAGCACCCAGGAGATGTTCTCGAACTGGTTCTTGTATTCGGCGGCACGCGCGTAGTCGCCGCTGTTGAAGGCGGCAAGGTCGATCTGCGCCGGCGCCACTGCCTTCCACAGCCGCAGCGTCGCGACGCGGTCGGTGCCGTGGCCGGGGATCACCATGTCGTAGGCCTTGGCGCTGACCTCAGCCGCATGGCGCCAGGCCGGCGCCGGCCCGGGGGACTCGGGGTGCTCGACCCAGCCCCCGAAGCGCACCGGATAGGCCACGCCGGCGCGCGGAAACTCCCAGGGCGTGCCGTCCTCGACCCAGGGGTCGGGGCGCTCGATCTGGCGCCCGCCCTGGATCGCCTGGGCGAACATGCCGTATTCGTAGCGGATGCCGTAGCCGAACGAGGGCAGGCCCAGCGTCGCCATCGAATCGAGAAAGCAGGCGGCGAGCCGGCCGAGGCCGCCGTTGCCGAGCGCGGCGTCCAGTTCCTCCGCCTGCACGTCCTCGAGCCGCGCCGCGTGCGCCCGGGCGGCGTCGGCCGCGGGCCCTTCGAGGCCGAGCGCGGCCAGGGCGTTGCCCAGGCTGCGGCCGATCAGGAACTCCATCGACAGGTAATAGACCCGGCGCCGGCGTTCGGCGCTGTCGGCCGAATCGCCCGCGACCCAGCGCTGCGACAACTGCTCACGGGCAAGCTGTGCCAGCGCGTGCATGATGTGGTTGGGCTTGGCGTCCTGCGGCGCCACGCCGACGGTCGAAAGCAGATGGCCATCGACTTCAGCGGTGATGGCGCAAGCTGCGGAAACTGGGTTGGAATTCATGGTGGGTGACTGCGTTGAAAAGGAACTCGAGGCCGGTTCCGGTCGCATGCATGCGGCGTGCCGCCTGGCTTGCGGTTCGCGCTCGCGAACCCGTCGAGGATCTGCTCGTTTGTTTTATCGATCGTGTAATGAAATTACATTTTGAGGGTTCCAACCCACTCCGGCCGGAGCCCGCGTGTAAATAACTTTATCATTGACGGGGACCTGCACAGCAATATTCAAGCGAATCCTAGAATCTAGAGTTGTTCAGCAAGATGTAGCTTTCCTGCGTATCGACCTTCCAAGAAACCTAGCGGAGACATCCCGATGCCGACGAACCCGATCGAGTCGCCCTTTGACCTGCCCCGGCGCGCCATCGCCCTCGTGCTTGCGGGCGGCCGTGGCAGCCGCCTCAAGAACCTGACCGACTCGCGCGCCAAGCCGGCGGTCTACTTCGGGGGCAAGTTCAGGATCGTGGATTTCGCGCTTTCGAACTGCATGAACTCGGGGATCCGCCGCATCGGCGTCATCACCCAGTACAAGAGCCACAGCCTGCTGCGCCACCTGCAGCGCGGCTGGGCCTTCCTGAAGACCGAGATGAACGAGTTCGTCGACCTGCTGCCGGCGCAGCAGCGCGTCGATGAGGAAAGCTGGTACCGCGGCACCGCCGACGCGGTCTACCAGAATCAGGACATCGTCGCGAGCTACCGTGCCGACTACGTCGTCGTGCTCGCCGGCGACCACATCTACAAGATGAACTACGCCCTCATGCTGGCCGACCACGTCGCGCTCGGGCGCGAGTGCACGGTCGGCTGCATCGAGGTGCCGCGCATGGAGGCCACCGCCTTCGGCGTGATGGCCATCGACGCCGATCGGCGCATCCTCGATTTCGTCGAGAAGCCGGCCGACCCGCCGCCGATGCCGGGCAAGCCCGACCGGGCGCTGGCGAGCATGGGCATCTATATCTTCAACGCCTCGCACCTGTACCGCGAGTTGGAGCGCGACATGGCCGACCCGAACTCGAGCCACGATTTCGGCAAGGACATCATCCCGAAGATGGTGCGCGCGGGACAGGCCTCGGCCCACCCCTTCGACCTCAGCTGCGTCGGCACCAAGCCCGGCACCGAACCCTATTGGCGCGACGTCGGCACGATCGACGCCTACTGGGACGCCAACATCGACCTCACCGCGACCGATCCGCTGCTCAACCTCTACGACACGAACTGGCCGATCTGGACCTACCAGCAGCAGCTGCCGCCGGCCAAGTTCGTGCACAACGCGGCCGACCGGCGCGGCCTCGCGATCGAATCGCTGGTCTCGGGCGGCTGCATCGTCTCCGGCGCGGTCTTCCGCTCGGTGCTGTTCTCGCAGGTGCGGGTGCATTCGTATTCGTCGGTCAACTGGTCGGTCCTGCTGCCCGGGGTGCAGATCGGACGCCACGCACGCGTCACCCGCGTCGTCGTCGACCGCGACTGCGTCATCCCCGACGGCATGGTCATCGGCGAAGACGCGGTCGCCGACAACGAACGCTTCATGCGCACCGAATCGGGGATCACCCTGGTCACGCGCGACATGCTGCGCAAGCTGCAATGAAGGTGCTGCACGTCGCGGCCGAGGTGTTCCCGCTCGTCAAGACGGGCGGGCTGGCCGACGTCGTCGCCGCCTTGCCGGTGGCGCTGGCGCAGCAGGGCGCCGACGTGCGCCTGATGCTGCCCGGCCTGCCGCCGGTGCTGGAGGCCGTGCAAGGCGCGCGCACCATCATCGACATCGGCTCGTGTTTCGGCGCCTTGCGCGTGCGCCTGCTGCTCGCGCGCATGCCGGGCAGCAAGCTGCCGGTCTACGTCGTCGATGCGCCATACCTGTACCGGCGCCCGGGCGGGCCGTACCAGGACAAGTCGAACGAGGAATGGCCCGACAACCTGCAGCGCTTCGCCTTGCTGGGCTGGGTGGCGGCCCATCTCGCGGCGGGCGACGCCGACCCGGAATGGGCGCCCGCGGTGGTGCACGCCCACGACTGGCACGCGGCGATGACCTGCGCCTACATGGCCGACCACATCGCCACCGAGGCGGCCTCGGTCTTCACGGTCCACAACCTCGCGTTCCAGGGCCTGTTCCCGATGCACGACTGGGCCATGCTCGGCCTGGCTTCGCGCCTGATGTCGCCGGCCGGACTCGAATACCATGGCCAGTTGAGCTTCATGAAGGCGGGGCTGAACTTCGCCGACCGCGTGACCACCGTCAGCCCGAACTACGCGCGCGAGATCGCAACCCATGAGTTCGGCTGCGGCCTGGACGGCGTGATCCGCGGCCGCGATGGTGACGTGAGCGGCATCATCAACGGCATCGACGAGGAAGTCTGGAGCCCGGCGCGCGATTCCGCGCTGGCCGCGCACTACGACGCCGAGCGCCTGCAGGGCAAGCTCGAATGCCGGCGCGCGCTGCAGACCGAACTCGGCCTCGAACTCGACGAGAAGGCGCTGCTGCTCACCGTCGTCAGCCGGCTGACTTCGCAGAAAGGGCTCGACCTCGTGCTCGCGGCCCTGCCTTCTCTGGTGCGCCAGGGTGTGCAGTTCGCGATCCAGGGCACGGGCGAGGCGGCGCTGGAATCGGCTTTCAGGATGGCCGAGCAGTCGCACCCGGGCCGGGTCCAGGTCTTCGTCGGCTACGACGAGGCGCGCGCCCACCGCCTCGTCGGCGGCGCCGACGTGATCGCCGTGCCCTCGCGCTTCGAACCCTGCGGCCTGACCCAGCTCTACGGCCTGCGCTACGGCACCTTGCCGGTGGTGCGGCGCGTCG
>JAGWTS010000556.1 GCA_028868875.1 Burkholderiales bacterium
TGGCGCTGGGCCTCGGCCATGCGGGCGCGGCTGGTCTGGTCGGTGACGAACAGGCGCAGCAGCCCGAAGCCGCCGGCGGCCAGCAGCAAGAGCGAAAGCACACCCGGAACCAGGGTGCGCAGCGACGAGCCGCCGCTCGCGGCAAGCCCGGACTGCAACTCGTTCAGGCCCAGGCGCAGCGGTTCGCTGTCGGCAACGATGGCGTTCTGCGCCTCGCGCGCGGCGAGCAAGCCCTGCAGGTTGCCGAGAATCGCGCTCGCCTGGGTCCGGGTCTGCTCGTACTGCTTGAGAAGGTCCTCGAGCCGGGTGCGCACGAGCGGGTCCTTGGTGCCCGGCAGGCGCAGCTCGGGGTTGCCGTTGATCAGGCCGTCGGTGATGTCGCGGAAGGAATTCAGGTCCTTGCCGAGCAGGAAGACGGCCTCGGGACTCACCCCGGCCATGGTCTGGAACTCGTTGGCGCTCTTGCCGATGCGCTGCGTGAGCATCACGAGCTGGCCCACCGCCGAGAGCTCGGCGGCCGAGGCGCCGCCCTGCAGCTTGAGCGAGGACACGGTCTGGGCGGTCTCGAGCAGTTCGGCCGACTGGCGGTTGATGGTGCGCAAGGCCTGCCCGACCTGGGTCAGCGTCTTCTGCTGGCCGAGCACGGTGGCCGAACTCTTCTCCGCGCGCTCGACCATCGGCAGCAGGCGCGCGACCTCGTCCTGCAGCGACGCAGGCGCGGCCGGAATGTCGCCGTCGCCGCTGCGCAGGCCGCGCACGTTGCGCGCGAGCACGGCCACGCTGTCCTTGACCTCGCCGAAGGCGGCCTGGTTGCCCACGAGCGCCTGCGAGATCGACTTGGCGAGCCGCTGCGACTGGGTCTGGGCCTGCCCCGCGGCACCGACCTGGGCCGCGCTGCGGTTGCTGGCGATGACCGCCGCGATGGCGCTGGCGGCGATGCCGACGAGGCCGACCAGGAACAGGATGACGAGCAGGCGCTGCTGGCGCGCCGCGGGCCAGTGGCCGATGAAAGGCAGGCCGGTGCCCGCGGACGCGTCGCCCGCGCCGGCCTCGGGCAGGCGCGAATCGTGGAATTCCGAAGCGAGCTCCGAGGGCGTGGCCTCGGAGATGATCGACGAATCGCCGCCCTGGATGCCGGTGTCGATCGGCGCCTTGGTGCCGGGGCCCAGCCGAACCGTCGCCTCCATCGCGTTGACGATGGAGTCCCCGCCCATCGGCGCCGGCGCTTCGCCTGCGCCCGGGTGATCCCGGCCCGTCCCCTTCATCCGTTCCAGCAAGCTCATTTCGACCTCGTTCTTGGATTCAAACGGCGATTCCCAGGAAGTTCTCGTCCTGCGCCAGCGCTTGCAGGTCGATCTCCTGCCAGACGCGGCCTTCGGCGTCGCGCCAGCGCGGCCCGGCAAAACCCGGGCGCGGGCCGGGCGGCGCCGGCTCGGCCTGGAGCTGATCGGCGGCGCGCAGCCCGGCGAGCTTCTCGACCAGCAGCGCGCTGTGGCTGCCCAGCGCCGGGTTCAGCGCGAGCAGCCGCGATTGCTCGCGCACCGTCTCGCTCGCCGCCATCGTCGGCCGCAGGCCGAGAAACGCGGCGAGGTCGACCACCCCATGCAGGCCGCCGCGCAGGTTGGCGACGCCGACGAACCAGGGTGCGGTGTGCGCCACCGGCATGACGGCGCCGAATGGAAAGATCTCGCCCGCACTCGGCAGCGCGATCAGCAGCCCCTGCCCCGCCGACTCGACCGCGAGCCAGGACACGGTGCCCGCCTCGCCGCGCGCCGCCTGCAGCCGCTGCGCGAGCCGGCTCTGAAGATCCCGCAAGGCCTGCCGATTCGCCATTCAGT
>JAGWTS010000238.1 GCA_028868875.1 Burkholderiales bacterium
GGCACGCAGGACTCGGCGTAACCGCCTTCGTGGACGATGACGACGCGGCCTTGGGCATGGCGCTCGGCCAGCGCCAGCGTCTGCGCGGTCATCCAGCGGAAGGTCTCGCTGTGCAGCTGCATGCGCGCCAGCGGGTCGACCCCGTTGGCGTCGAAGCCGCTCGCGACGACGATGAGCTCGGGCTCGAAGCGGTCGACCGCCGGTACCACCAAGCGCTCGAAGGCGTAACGGTAGGCGTCGTCGCCGCCGCCCGGCAGCAGGGGGATGTTCAGGTTGTGGCCGAGCCCTGCCCCGGCGCCGCGGTCTTCGGCGCCGCTGTAGCCGGGCGGGAAACAGCCTTCCTGGTGCAGCGAGATCGTCAGCGTGTCGGCGCGCTCGTAGTAGACGGCCTGGGTGCCGTTGCCGTGGTGCACGTCCCAGTCGATCACCGCGACGCGGCCGAGGCCGTGCTTCGCCCGCGCCGCCTCGATCGCGATCGGGATGTTGGACAGCATGCAAAAGCCCATCGCCCGGTCGGGCAGGCAGTGGTGGCCGGGCGGGCGCGACAGCGCATAGGCGTTGCGGTGGCGCCCGGCGAGCACCGAATCGACCGCGCCTGCGGCGAGGCCGGCCGAGAGCGCGGCGATCTCGTAGCTGCCGCGGCCGAATGGCGCGAAGTCGCCCAGCTCACCGCCGCCGGCATCGGACAAGGCCTTGAACTTCTCGAGATAGCCGCGGCCGTGCACGCGGAGCAGGTCTTCGAAGCTTGCGGCCGGGGCGCTGCGCAAGTCGACGCGCTCGGCCAGCCCCGAGACCTGCATCAGCGAGACGAAGCGGCGCTTCGATTCGGGCGACTCGGCCAGCCCCGCGCCCGCCGGCGGCTGGACCCACCCGCCGACCGGCACGACCAGGGCGAACAGCCCGGCCGTGCTGTGCCAGAGGCAGCGTTCGTCGTGGAAGAAAGCCGTGGTCTTCATCGCAGTGCTCCTTTCAGGTCGATGACGGTGGATGCCGCCGCAGAACCAGCCCTTGCCAGCCCCAGCGCTCGCGTGCCCATCCCCACAGGCCGCGCGGCGCCACCGCCATCACGAACACCGCGATGGCGCCGGTGGCGACGAGGTTCAGGCTGCCCGAGAGCGAGAACCAGCTCGCCAGGAATTCGCGCAGGCCGAAATAAAGCAAGGCGCCGATGAGCGGGCCTTCGATCGTGCCGATGCCGCCGATGATGACGATGAACATCATCACGACGACCCAGTTGACGTCGAAAGCGGCGTCGGGGGTGACGAACATCGCCGCCATGTACTGGGTGGCGCCGGCGGCGCCGCAGCCGAAAGCCGAGATCGCGAAGGCGAGGCGGCGGTTGCGGCCGACGTCGACGCCGATGCTGGTGGCGGCGAGTTCGTTGTCGCGCACCGTCATCAGCGCCAGCCCCAGGCGCGAGCGCATCAGCGCGTAGACGCCGGCGACGGCGAGCGCGGCCAGCAGCGCCGCGATCCAGAAGGTGTTGCGCGCGAAATGCTCGACGTCGACCAGGCGCGTCGCCTTCAGCGGCACGCCGCTGGTCGCGCCCAGGGCGCGCGTCTTGGAAGCGAAGGCGAGCACGATCTCGGAGAACACCCAGATGCCGATCGAGAAATAGGCGTCGCGCAGCCGGAACAGCAGCGGCGCGACCGCGACCGCCACCAGCGCCGCCGCCCCCCCGGCCACCGGCACGAGCAGAAAGGGGTGGATGTCGAAGCGGTCGGACACGTAGAACAGCAGGTAGGCGCCGATGCCGATGAAGACCTGGTGGCCCATCGAGATCAGCCCGGTGTAGCCGGCGAGCAGGTTCCACATCTGGGCCATCGCGACCATCAACAGCACCTCGCCGGCCAGCCGCAGCAGGCCGGGGTCGAGCCAGAGCGGCGCGAGCGCGCAGGCCGCGGCATACAGCGCCAGCACGCCGGCCGAGAGACTCCAGGCGCGCGGCGTCATGGCTTGCCTCCGGCCAGGCCCGAAGGGCGCAGCATCAGCACGACGAAAAACAGCAGGTGGGCGTAAAGCGCGCCGGCATTGGGGTCGAACTTCTGCCCCAGCAATTGCGCCACACCCAGCGCCATGCCGCCGATCAAGGCGCCCCAGAACGAACCCAGGCCGCCGAGGATCACGACCTCGAAAGCGACGAGCAGGCGCTCGGCGCCCGAGAACGGCGTGAACGAGGTGCGCAGCGCGAGCAGCAGGCCGGCGACCGCGGCAAAGGCGAGCGACAAGCCCATCACGATGTTGAAGACGCGCCGCGGCTCGACCCCCATCAGGCGCACGACCTGCGGGTTGTCGGAGGTGGCGCGGACGATGCGGCCGAACTCGGTGTGCCGGAACACCCATTGCAGGACGCCGAAGATCAGGATCGCCAAGGCGAGCACGAAGGCCGGATAGAGGCCGATGCGCAGGCCGAAGACGCTGATGCCGGCGCTGGTGAAAGCCCCGCCGTCGAGCGCGCGCGGGTCGGCGCCGAAGAACTCGGCCATCAGGTTGCGCAGGATGACCGCGATGCCGAAGGTCATCATCAGCGGCGTCAGCGGGTCGCCGCTGCGCACCGCGCGGCTCACGAGCAGCGCCTGCAAGGCATAGCCGACGACGAAGGCCGCCCCTGCCACCGGAATCACGAACAGCAGCGGCGGCACCTGCGGCAGCATCGAGGCGAGGAAGACCCCGCCGTAGGCGGCGAGCACGATGAACTCGCCGTGCGAGAGGTTGACGACGCGCATCACGCCGAAGACGAGCGCGAGGCCGAGGCCGAACAAGCCGTAGAGGCCGCCGAGCATCAGGCCGTTGACGATGACTTCGAGCCATTCCATCTTCAGTTTCCGAAATAGGCGTGCGAGATCTGCGCCGGGCTGAAGGCGTCGGCCACGCCTTGCAGCGTGACCCGGCCTTCGAGCAGGCAGCAGACGCGGTCGGCGGCGGCGCAGGCGCGGCTCACGTCCTGCTCGACGAGCACGATCGCCAGCCCGCTCGCGCGCACCCGCGCCAGCGACTGGTAGATCTGCTCGACCACCAGCGGCGCGAGGCCGAGCGAGATCTCGTCGCACAACAGCAGGCGCGGGTTCGACAGCAGCGCCCGCGCCACCGCCACCATCTGCTGCTGGCCGCCGGACAGGCTGGTGGCGGGGCGCTTGCGGAATTCCTCGAGCACCGGAAACAGCTCGTAGGCGCGCGCCAGGTTCCAGGGCCCGGGGCGGCGCGTGAGCGTGCCCATGAGCAGGTTCTCTTCGACGCTGAGCGAAGGAAACAGCATCCGGCCTTCGGGAACGAGGGCGATGCCGGCGCGCGCCAGCACCTCGGCCGGGCGCGCGCCGATCGCCTCGCCGTCGAAGCGCAGCGCCTGCGGGCGTGATGCGACGAGCAGCCCGGCGACGGTCTGCAGCAAGGTCGACTTGCCGGCGCCGTTGGCGCCGATCAAGGCCAGCACCTCGCCCGCTTCGAGCGCGAGCGAGACGCCGAACAGCGCCTGCAGGTCGCCGTGGAAGACGTCCAGCGAATCAAGCTCGAGCAAGGCCATCGGCGTCCTCGGTCAGGCCCATGTAGATCTCGCGCACGGCGCGGCTGGCCATGGCTTCTTCGGGCGGGGCTTCGAGCAGCTTGCGCCCGAAGTGCAGCACCATGATGCGGTCGGACACGGCTTTCAGCGCATGCGGGATGTGCTCGATCCAGATCACCGCATAGCGCGGCTTGAGCTCGGCGACGAGGCGGGTCAGCGCCAGCACCTCGGGCTCGGTGAGGCCGCCCGCGACTTCGTCGAGCAGCAGCAACTCGGGCCCCGAGGCGATGGCCTTGGCGAGCTCGAGCCGCTTGCGGTCGAGCAAGGGCAGGCGCCCGGCCAGCAGGCCGGCCTGCGCGGCGAGCCCGGTCTGCTCGATCGCCGCGGCGGCCGCGCGCGCCGCCTGCGCGCCGACCAGGCCGGCGCCGAAGCTGGCCGCGGCGAGCGCGTTCTCGTAGGCCGTGAGGTGGGCAAAGGGCTGCGGGATCTGGAACGCCCGCGCCACCCCGAGCCGCACCCGCGCGAAAGGCGGCAGGCCGACGAGCTCGCGCCCGCGCAGGCGCACGCTGCCGGCGTCGGCCTGGGCGACGCCGGTGATCAGGTTGAAGAGCGAGCTTTTTCCCGCGCCGTTGGGCCCGATCACGCCCAGGCATTCGCCGCGCGCGAGGCTGAACTCGACGCCGTCGGCGACGACGATGGCGCCGTACTTCTTGCACAGCCCGCTGACCTGGAGCACCGGCTCCATCGTCAACCGAGCTTGGACAGCAGCTTCAGCTCGGACTGCACCGGCAGCTCGGGCGCGGTGGTGTTGTTGACGATGACGAGCTCGTACGGGAACTTGCCGCCCTTGGTGTGGCGCCACTGGCCACCGGCCATGCCGGTGACGGCGATGCTCTTGATCTTGCTGTCCTTGAAGTTGATCGGGCCGACGATCGAGGCCAGGTTCATGTTGACGATGGCGTCGCGCACCGCCTTGTGGTCTTTCGGGTCGGCCGCGCCCTTCAAGGCGGCGAGGCCCGATTCCCAGAGCGCGTGGCCGTAGCCGATGGGCTGGGTCCACTGCTTGCCGGTGGACTTCTGCCAGTCGTCGGCGAGCTCGCGCGCGCTCTGGCCCGTGATCGTCGACTTGAAGGGGAAGGCCGGGGTCCACCAGACTTCGCTGGACATGCCGTCGCCGGCGGCACCGAGCGAGGCGAGCGCGCTCGGGAAGAGGAAGGCCGCGGCCATCGTCACGACCTCGGGCTTCAAGCCCGCCTGCTGCGCCTGCTTCCAGAAAGTGGCGAAGTGGTTGGCGAAGGCAAAGCCCGAGACGACTTGCGCGCCGCCGTTCTTGAACGCCGCCACCTGGTTCGAGAAATCGTCGGTCGCGATCTTGAACATGCCGGCGTTGACCTGCTTGTAGCCGTTGGCCGCGGCCGCGGCAGGCATGCCGAACTTGGCATCGGCGAAGGAAGCGCCCGCGGGGTTGTCGACGAAGAACTCGCCCAGCACCTTGTTCGTCTTGACCGAGTTCCACATCCCGAAGAAGGTCTTCATCAGGTCGTCGGCGCCCCAGAAGAAGTGGAACGAATACGGGAAGCCCTTGTCCGGCGTGCCGCCGCGGCCGAAGGTGAAGGCCTGCCAGGGCATCATCGTCGAGAGCATCGGGATGCCGTTGACGTCGCAGAGCTGGCCCGCCGGCGCCGCGGCGTCGCCGTCCTGGACCAGGACGAGGTCGACCTTGTCGCGCAGGATCAGGTCGTTGCTCACCGCCGACGAGCGGTTCGGGTCGCTCTGGTTGTCCTTGGCGATGATCTCGACCTCGTAGGTCTTGCCGCCGACCTTGAGACCGCCCTTGAGCGCGGCCTTGACCTTCTCCAGCGTCCAGAGGTCGGCCTCGCCGAAGTTGGCGCGCACGCCCGACAAGGCGGTGATGTAGCCGATCTTGATCTTCGAGCCGGCGGCGCGCGCGATGTTGAACATCGGCAGCGAGGCCAGCGGCGCGGCGGCCGCGATTTCGAGCACGCGGCGGCGCGAAGCTTGGTTCTGGCGTTTCGGGGAATCGGTCATCGCGGGTCTCCTGCTTTGTTCGGGGGATGAAGGGCGCACCGGCGCCCTGCAAGGCGCGGCACCGGCGCGAGGACATGGCCTCGCGGGAGCGACATTAGGGCGGCCGGCCGGCGGGGCGTTATCAGAAAAGCGAACGAACGCCCTCGGGAAAACCAGGAGCGCGGCGCCTTCAGCTCCAGTGGCGCTGGCGCAGGTCTTCGAAGCGCCGCGCCAGGTCGCCCACCAGCGCGCGCTGGTGGTCGGCCAGCGCGTTGCCCGGCGTCTGCGCGTGGCCGGCGGTGAAGGGGCAGACGACCTCGGTGCGCTCGCGCGCCAGTTCCTCAATCACGGCGAGGCCGAAGAAGGGCACCGAGACCGGGCAATAGCCGCCTTCGTGGGTGAACACCAGGCGCCCGCCGGCATGGCGCGCGGCCACGTCCATCACCGCCTGCGTCATCCAGCGGAAGCTCACGTCGTCGAGCAGCATCCGGCCCAGCGGGTCGAAGCGGCCGGCGTCGTAGCCGCAGGGCACGATGACGAGCTGCGGCCGGTAGGCCTCGAGCGCGGGCAGGACGACGCGGTCGAAGGCCTCGCGGTAGGCGCCGTCGCCACAGCCCGGGGGCAGCGGCAGGTTCAGGCTGTAGCCCAGCCCGGCCCCGGCACCGACCTCGTCGGCCTCGCCGCTCACCTGCAGGTAGCCGGCCTGCTGGTGGATGGAGATTGCGAGCACGTCGGCGCGCTGCTCGAAGCAGCGGTAGGTGCCGTTGCCGAAATGCACGTCCCAGTCGACCACGGCCACGCGCTGCAGACCGTGAGCGCGGATCGCGTGCTCGGCCGCGAGCGCGGCGTTGGCGAAGACGCAAAAGCCCATCGAGCGATCGGGCTCGGCGTGGTGGCCCGGCGGGCGCGTCAGCGCATAGGCGCGCTCCACTTGGCCCGTCATCACCGCATCCACCGCGGCCAGGGCGCAACCGGCCGAGCGCCGGGCGGCGTCCCAGCCGTTGCGCGAGATCGGCGCGCCGATGCCGGTTTCGCCGCCGCCGGCGGCCGCCACCGCGCGGATGTGCTCGATGTGGCGCGCGCTGTGCAGCATCAGCAGTTCGGCCTCGCTGGCGTCGCGCGAAGGCAGCGCCTGGAGCCTGTCGCGCAGGCCGCTGGCGGTGAGCAGGTTGAGCAGGCGGCGCTTGGGCTCGGGGTTCTCGATGTGGCGGTTCAGCGGCTCGACGAAGCCGCCCGGCGGCAGCATCAAGGCGTAGTTGCCGGGGTCGTGCCAGAAACAGAGCTCGTCGGTGACGAAGCCGGTGCGGGACATGCTCGCTCTTCGATGCGCGCGCCAAAGGCGCTCACGATAGGGGCGCAGCAGCCTTCAGCGTTATCAGATTTCCGTCCGGATGCCCTGGTGAAAACCCGAGGCCCCCGACCCGGCAGGCGGGCGGCGGCGCGCGCATCATCGCGCCGTGCCGACCCCTGCCTCCTCCCCCCCGCCCCGCCCCGAAGGCGCCGCCGCCGCGCCCGGCTGCTGGCTGCACGAAAGCCGCTCGAGCGACGTCGACGCCCTCGCCCGGGCCCAGCCCGACTGGCGCCTGCACTACGAGCAGCTTTCGGCCGGCGGCTTCGCCGGCGCGCTGCGCCAGTTGCAACTGCCCGGCGTGCGGCTGGTGATGGAAAGCCTGAACCGGGCGGTGCGCCAGGTGGGCGAGATGGGCGCCGGCGACATCGGCTTCGCGATGGGTGTCGAGCCGAGCGCGCCGGCGTACTTCCACGGCCAGCGCCTGGACCGCCACTCGATCATGATCGGCCGCGGCGACGAGCTCGACCTGACCACGCCCGCGGGCTGGACGCTGATCGGCATCGTCGTCGACGCCGGGCTGCTCGGCGAACTCTGGCAGCAGCTCTATCACAAGCCCTGGTCGGCCTGGCTCGAACACAAGCTGGTGGTACAGGCGCGTGCCGGCACCGCCCAGGCGCTGCGCGCGGCGCATTTCTCGGCCCTGGACACGGCGGCGGCGCACCCGGCGCTGCTCGAGAGCCCGGCGGCGCGGCTGCAACTGCGCGACGCGATCCTGATCGACTGGATCGAGGCCATTCCGGCGCAGGTGGATGCGCCCGCGGGGGACAACCTGGCCGCGCGCCGGCGCCTCGTCGAGCGCGCCTGCCGCATCGTCGCCGAACGGCCCGAGCGCGCGCCGACGATTCTGGAGCTGTGCCGCGAGATCGGCGCCGGGCCGCGCAAGCTCGAGCACTGCTTTGCCGAAGTGCTGGGCATGAGCCCGGCCAGGTACCTGCGTGCCATCCGCCTGAACGGCGCGCGGCGCGAACTCGAACGCGAACCGGCGGCGGCCGTGCACGACGTGGCCGCGCGCTGGGGCTTCTGGCACATGGGCGCGTTCTCGGCCGACTTCAAGCGCCAGTTCGGCGAGCTGCCCTCCGCGCTGCGCCGCGGAGCCGCCCGGCCTCAGGTGCCGCCGACGTAGGGGTTGCTGCGGCGCTCGCGCCCGAACGTGCTTTCCGGGCCGTGGCCGGGGATGAAGACGGTGTCGTCGCCCATCGGCCAGAGGCGGCCGGTGATGCTGGCGACGAGCGTTTGCGCATCGCCCCCGGGCAGGTCGCTGCGGCCGACGCTGCCGGCGAAGAGCACGTCGCCGACGAAGGCGCGCCTGGCCTCGGCGCTGTGGAACACGACGTGGCCGGGCGTGTGCCCCGGGCAATGGCGCACCGCGAGCGTGCAGCCGCCGACCTGGACGCTGTCGCCGTCGTGCAGCCAGCGCGCCGGCGTGAAGGGCTGGGCCGGCGCGAAGCCGAACATCTTCGACTGCTGGGCCAGGCCGTCGATCCAGTACTGGTCCGCCGGATGCGGGCCGACGATGGGCAACCCTAACTCGGCCGCCAGCGCCCCGGCGCCGCCGGCATGGTCGATGTGGGCGTGGGTGAGCAGGATCTGCTCGAGCTGGACGCCCAGGCGCTCGGCCAGGGCGCGGATGGCGGCCAGGTCGCCGCCGGGGTCGATGACGGCGCCTTGCATCGTGCAGTCGTCCCAGACGATGCTGCAATTTTGAGCAAAGGGGGTGACGGGGAGGATTTGGTATTTCAGCATCGGGCGACTTGTGTCGTTTCGCAACTCTGCGTCGATTTTCCCAGCTGTGTGTCGACTGAGCGCGTGCTCGGCACGAGTCGGCCTCGCAGTTCTGTGTCGGCAGACTGCGTTGAGGCTGCGGCCGTGGTCGCCCTACTTCGATCTGAGTGACAGTTTCCTGGATTTGAAGCCAATTGGAAGTTTCGGCCACAAGCGGACCTCCGGGTCGCGCGCGAAATTCTGGGCGCTCAGCGCCTTCGAGCGCCAGCTATCCGGCGCTCCATTTGGAGGCGGGGTCGGTTCGACCCGGCCACAAGCCGTCCTTCACGGTGCGGAGCGAAATTCTCGTGACAGAGCACCTACGAATGGCAGGTTTCCGGCACGGAAACTGACTTCCATTCCGGTTCGACTCAGCGGCACAGCGACCATCACGCCTATCCGTCGCGACGCTACCAGTGTCTGCGCCACTTCCCAGACCTGCCGCAGCTACCCAGTGGCTACTTCGGGATGTTCCCGCTGTCCTACCTCCCCTGGGCTTGGTTCCGCGTAATGGACAAGCGACTCGTGTCGCTGCCGCAGGTGCGCGGTGACCTGAACCGGGTGAACATCGACCCACTGTGCCGCGATCGACTGTGGGCGCGGTACGGCTCAGGAGCGCCTGCGGTGGGAGGCCAGTATTCCTGATGGGCGTTCAAGACCTTTGACCCGATGCGACCCGTCGAGCCGCAGAACTCGAATGCCGGCAAGTCTGTGTTCGGGCGAGCTGAGGGAAGAGCTTGGCGCGACCTGCCGCCACTTCTGTGATCGTGCTTTTCGTCAATTTTGATGAAAAGCAGCAGCGGTCGTGGTTCACCGGCGGGCGGGCCGCCAGCGGCCG
>JAGWTS010000239.1 GCA_028868875.1 Burkholderiales bacterium
CACGACGCGCTCGGCCTCGGGCTGAAGAAGGCGATCTACAACTACATGCACGGCATCGGCCTCGAGCAGGACGTGCGCCGCTGGTTCCCGCTGCGCGTGCCGCGGACCCGGGTGGCGCCGGACCGGATCGAGCGCGCGCTGGCGGGCTGAAGGCGCCCGCGCGCCATCACGCGCGCCGGCAGCCACCGCGGATCCGGCATGGCCGGGCCGCCGGCGGGTCCCCGCCGGGGCCTTCACCCGGCGGGAGCCTGCTCCCAGTTGTGGACGAAGTCGCCCGGCACCTCGGGGCCCCAGACGTAGAACGAATCTTCGGGCGCGTTGTCGGCCGCCTGCCATTCGAGCCCGGCCGGAATGAAATCGATGTCGAAGGAATACTCGGCGTAGCTGTTCCAGGGGTCGCGCACGTAGTGGAAGTAGTTCGATCCCAGCACGTGGCGGCCGACGCCCCAGCCCTGGCCGAATCCGCTGGCGCGCATCTGCTCGGCACCGAGCCCGACCTCGTCGAAGCTGGCGACGTCCCAGCTCGTATGGTGCAGGCCGCCGCCGCCTGACTTGGCGAGCGCGATCACGTGGTGGTCGCTGCCGTGGGCGCCGTGCAGGAAGGCGATGCCGTCGCCGGCATGGTCCGACAGCTTCAGCCCGAGCAGGTCTCGATAGAACGCGACCGCGCCGGGCACGTCGGCGGTGAACAACAGCAGATGCGACAGCCGGCGCGGCCGGACCTGCCGCACCTGGCTGCGCGCCGGTGCCGCCGCGAGGCCGCGCGCGGCCGCCGGCGGCTGCGCCACGGAGCGCAGCGAAGGCGTGACCTTGTCGGCCACCACGAGATGGATCGGCAGCGCGTCGGGCCCGCGCAGCCAGAGCCCGCGGCCGTCGCCGAGCGGATGCGGCTCCAGGGCGAGGCTACGCTCGCCGATGCGGCGCGCGAACACCGGCTCGTCTGCGGCGTAAACGCCGAAGCTCAGGAACTGCAGCCGCTTGGGTCCCGGCGCCTCGACCACGCTGCCCCAGGCGTGCGCGTGGCCGAAGGTGTGCAGCCGCAGGCGCGAGCCCTCGCGCCGCGCATCGAGCCCGAAGGCCCCGAAGAAGCGCTGCGCTTCGGCGAGGTCGGGGGCCGTGAAGACGAAATGCTCGAGCGAATGGACGGCGCCGATGGCGCTTGGGTTGGACATCGCGGGCCTCGCAATCGCTGATCTCTCGATCGGGAAAGTGTGCCGCAGCGGCGGCTTGGCCGGCGCAGTGTTTGCACGGGCCCTGCAGCCCGCGCGCCGCCGCTTGAACAGTTTTGATCAACGAAACCGATGCACCCCGCGCGCCGATTGCCTAGAGTGCCCGCAGCCTCTTCGCATTCCTTGCATCGGAACCCCCCCCATGACCCGCCGCCTCCGTTTCGCCATCAACCGCATCAGCGCGCCGCGCCTGGCCTTCGCCGAATTCGCCGCGATGTGCCGCCGCCTCGGCGTCGACGCGATCGAGATCCGCAACGACCTGCCCGGGGTCGAGATCGTCGACGGCAGCCCGGCGCGCGAGATCGGCGCCATCGCGCGCGGGCAGGGCTTGGCGATCCGCTCGATCAACGCCCTCTACCCCTTCGACTGCTGCGACGACGCGCTCGAAGCGACGGCAAGCCGGCTCATCGCCTACGCCGCTGGCTGCGGTGCCCAGGCCCTCGTGATGTGCCCGCTCAACAGCCGGGACGACCCGCGCAGCGCCGGGCAGCGCCACACCGACCGGGTCCATTCCCTGCGCCGGCTGCGGCCGCTGCTCGAGGGCGCCGGACTCGTCGGCCTGGTCGAGCCGCTCGGCTTCGAGGAATCCTCGCTGCGCCGCAAGTCGCAGGCGGTGCGGGCGCTGCAGGAAGTCGATGCCGGCGCCACCTTGCGCCTCGTCCACGACAGCTTTCACCACCACCTCGCCGGCGAGGACCGGTTCTTCCCGGAGTGGACCGGGCTCGTCCACGTCTCGGGCGTCGAAGACGCGGCGCTGGACGCCTCGGCCATGCGCGACGGCCACCGCGTGCTCGTCGGCGCGGCCGACCGCCTGGGCAACGCCGCGCAACTGCGCACGCTGCTCGACGCCGGCTACGACGGGTACGTGTCCTTCGAGCCTTTCGCCGAGGAGATCGCCGCGGCCCGGGACATCGAGGCCCGGCTCGCGGCGAGCATGAAGCATCTGCAGGACGCGGTCGCCGAAGTCGGCGCCGCGGCCTGAACGTCCCATCCATCAGGAGCAGCAACATGAGCTTGCGACTCGGCGTGATCGGCACCGGCGCCATCGGCCAGGACCACATCCGGCGCATCACGCGCAAGACCCACGGCGCGCGCGTCGTCGCCCTCAACGACATCGCCCGCGCCCAGGCCCAGGCTTTCGCCGAGCGCGAACGGCTGGATGCGCGCGTCGTCGAGACGGCGGGCGAGCTGATCGCCGCGCCCGACGTCGACGCCGTGCTCGTGACCTCCTGGGGTCCTTCGCACGAAGAACTGGTGCTGGCCTCGATCGCGGCCGGCAAGCCCGTGTTCTGCGAGAAGCCGCTGGCGACCACGGCGGCGGGCGCGCGCCGCATCGTCGACGCCGAAATGCAGGGCGGGCGCCGCCTCGTCCAGGTGGGCTTCATGCGTCGCTACGACGCCGGCTACCGCGCGCTCAAGCAGACCGTGGACGACGGCACGATCGGCGCGGCGCTGATGGTGCATTGCGCGCATCGCAACCCGGCGGTGCCCGAGGCCTATGTCGGCGACATGGCGATCACCGACACCTTCATCCACGAGATCGACACCTTGCGCTGGCTGCTCGACGACGACTACGTGAGCGCGCAGGTGATCGAGCCGCGCCGCACGCGCAACGCCCATGCCGGGCTGCACGATCCGATCGTCGTGCTGCTCGAGACGCGCAAGGGCATCCGCATCGACTGCGAAGTCTTCGTCGCCTGCCGCTTCGGCTACGACATCCGCTGCCAGATCGTGGGCGAGACCGGCGCCGCCGACCTGCCGGATCCGCCGAGCGTGGCGCTGCGCTCCGCGGGGCGTGCGTCGACCGCGATCCAGATGGACTGGAAGCAGCGCTTCGTCGACGCCTACGACCTCGAGCTGCAGGAATGGATCACGTCGACCGCCGCCGGCGCGGTGAGCGGGCCCACGGCCTGGGACGGCTACTTCGCCGCCGTCACCGCCGACGCCTGCATCGCCGCGCGCCAGACCCGGCGCATCGTGCCGATCGAGATCGGCGCCCGGCCGCGCTTCTACGGCTGAACACCGACCGCCACGACGAGGAGACGCCCCATGAAGATCGCGCTGGATCCGTACATGCACCGCCACCTGCCGCTGGTGGAACTGCCGCGGCTCGCGGCCGAGCTCGGCTACGAGTACATCGAGCTTTCGCCGCGCGCCGACTTCCTCGACTGGTGGGTGCGCCCGCGCGCCTACCCCGAACGCCTGCGCGAGTTCAAGGCCGCGCTGCGCGACCACGACGTGAAGATCGCTTCGCTGCTGCCCATGTACCGCTGGGCCAGCCCGATCGAGGAAGAACGCCAGGCGGCGCTGCGCTACTGGAAGGAGGCCATCGCGATCGCGGTCGAGATGGAGGTCGACACCATGAACTCCGAGTTCGGCCGCGGCTCCTCGCCCGGCGGCGCGGCCTGCCTGTGCAACGGCGACATGGTCGAGAATTCGGAAGCCGCGTTCTGGCGCTCGATGGACGAGCTGGTGCCGATCTTCGAGCGCGAGCAGATCAACCTGCACATCGAGCCGCACCCGGAAGACTGGGTCGAGACCCTGCACCCGGCGGTGGACATGATCCGCGTCATCGATTCGCCGCGGGTCAGGTTCCTGTACTGCGCGCCGCACACCTATTACTTCGGCGACGACATGGCGGCCATGATCCGCGACGCCGGCCCCGTGCTCGCCCATGTCCACGTGGCCGACACGATGAACCACAAGGCCTCGTCGGGGCTGCGCTACATCGTCAACCCGCCGGGAGCGCGCGTGCGCGTGCACCAGCACCTGAACCTGGGCCAGGGCGAGATCGACTGGGACCTGTTCTTCTCCTCGCTGAAGGCCGCGAACTTCGACGGCATCGTCACGAGCTGCGTCTTCGCCTGGGAAGACCGGGCGCTGGAGTCCTCGCGCTTCATGCGCCAGGAGATCCAGCGCTACGTCGACAAGTACTGGACCCGGACGTAGCCGCCGCCCCGGCAGGCGCCATCCGGGCGCGCGCGTACAGTGGCGCGCCGCAATGTCCGATGCCGCCTCCAAACCTTCCGCCCCGCCCCGGCGCCGCAAGCGCGGCGCGCGCTTCGTCGAGATCGCCGAGGCCGCGGGCGTCAGCATCGCGACCGTCAACCGCGTCCTGAACGACCACGGCAGCGTGGCGCCGGCCACCCGCGCGCGCGTGGTCGCGGCGGCCAGGCAGCTCGCCGTGCCGCGCGTGCTGCCCGACCTGCGCCACGGCCTGACCCGGCTCGACGTGATCCTGGCGCGCAGCCCGACGCCCTTGTTCCGCCGCATCGAGCAGGCGCTGCAGCAGGCCACGCAGCTGCTGGACCGGCGCATCGTCGTGCACCGCCACGTGCTCGAGGAGGACGACGACGACCAGATCGCGCACGCCATCCTGCGCCCGCGCCCGCGCCGCGACGGGCTCGCGCTCGCCGTGCACGACACGCCGCGCGTGCGCGATGCGCTGCGCTCGGTCGTCGCCCAGGGCGTGCGCGTCGTCACGCTCGTGAGCGACATCGGCGAGGTGCCGCGCCTGCATTACGCCGGCATCGACAACCTGCACGCCGGCCGCACGGCGGGCTGGTTTCTCGGCCGCCTGGCCAGGCGCCCCGGGCGCGTGCTCGTGCTCAGCAACTCGCTCGCCTTCCGCGCCCATGTCGACCGCACCGCGGGCTGCCGCGCGGTGATTGCCGAGCGCTTTCCCCAACTCGCCTGCAGCGAGACCCGCGAGTGCTTCGACGACCCGGACCGGGCCTACCACGCCGTCAATGCCGCGCTGCGCGCGCGCGGCGGCGAGCTCGTCGGCGTCTATCACAGCGGCGCCGGCTCGGCCGGCATCGCCGCCGCGCTCGAACGCGCCGGGCGCCTGGGCGAGGTGGCCTGGGTCGGCCACGAGATGACCGAGGCGCACCGTGGCTGGCTCGCGCGCGGCGCGATGGATCTCGTCATCGACCAGGACCCCGACGGCCAGGTGCGCTCGACCCTGCAGCACCTGCTGCACGCCTGCGGCTGGCTCGAGGCGCCGCCGGCCGCCGGGCCGAACGAGTTCCGCCTCTTCTGCGCCGAGAACCTGCCGCCGCCGCGGCCGGCGGACGAGCCCGGCGTAAGATGACCGGCGGATCGGGGCACGCGCCCTGCCCGGGACAAACGGCGCCGATGCTCACCATCCGTCAAGCGCAGCTCGACACCCTCGCGGACTGGCGCGCGCGCGATTTCGAAGACCGGGCGCTGGCCCATCTGCAGCGCTGGATGCCGCGCCACTGCAACCTGCTCGGCGCAGAGCCGATGCGCCGCGTCGTGCGCCAGGGCCTCGCGAAGGCGCGCCATTACGGCCTGGGCGCCGAATGCACGGTGATCGGCTACGTCGACCTGATGTGCCTGCTGGGCAGCGGCTTCGACCTCGACCCGCTGCTGCCCTGGGCCGCCGAGATCCTGAACGAGCCGCCGCGCGCAGACCCGGTGGAACGCGGCGACCGCCTCTACGACGCCGCGTGGAGCTACATCGACCGCATCGTCGCCGACTACCGCGACGCCGGCGGCAAGCCGCTCACCGAGCGCCTCGTCGTGCTGCTGCGCGAGGCCCGCTCGAGCGCGCGCGACGAGCTTGTCGACGATGCAATGCCGGCCTTCGCCGTGGAACTGCAGCAGACGCTGGCGCAGTATTTCCCGGCCAAGACGGCGCTCGTCGGCGCCGGCCGGATCGCGGCGCTGGCTCTCGACGCGCGCCGGCGCGCGCTGCAGCACGGTTTCAGAAGCCTGCGCGGCACGCGCGTGGTCGCGCTGCTGATGTTCATCCTCGGCGCCGGTTTCGACGCCGACCCGCTGCTGCCCTGGCTGCCGCCCCTGCTGGCCGCCGCCGACGACGAGCAGGCGCGCATCGACCAGCTGCTCGCCCGCGGCGCCGAGACGCTGCGCCGCTGGTGGGATTTCGAGCGCGCGGGGGCGCACTGAACCATGTGCGGCAGCGGCGACAAGCCCCCGAAACCGAGCGCCAACGGCGCCGGAACCTGCGCGCCCGGCGCCACGGCGCAGACCTGCCCGCTCAAAAAGCCGCATCTGGTCGAACTGGTCGAGGTCGTCGCGCGCTCGCCGCTGGGCGCGGTGGTCGGCGCCGGCGCCGCGTCGCCCCAGCTCGCCACCAAGACGACGCGCAGCGACAAGAACGGCGCCCAGTTCAAGCAGTACATCAACCTCGGCAAGGACATCGACGGCGCCGACAAGCGCCACCCCGAGTACGGCCGCGCCGTCGAGTTGCGCGCGCGCGTCGAGGGCGAGGGCTCGCTCGCCGGGCTGAGCGTCGTGTTCCGCTTCGAGCTCACCCCCGGCGCGAACCGCCCGGCGGGCATGACGGGCGCGGTGAAGGAAGGCTTCGGCGCGGACGGCGGTGCCGCCACCACGAGCGCCAGCACCGATGCCGAAGGCTGGACTTCGACCGTCGAGCTCCATGTCTCGCAATACGCAGGCGACCAGTTCAAGGTCTTCGCCAAGCTGTCCGACGGCGGCGCCGAGCTGAGCATCGGCGTGTTCGAGGTCTGGCGCAAGTTCTGGTACCAGGTCACGCGCGCCGATACCCATGCGGTGCCGGCCCCGGCGAAATCGGTGGCCGCCTATGCCAAGGTCTGCGCCGACATGCTCGCCGCCGACGAAGTGACCTTCACGAAGGCCAGCACGCCCGCCTCGACCTTCTACCCCGGCTGGATGGTCAAGCAAGGCGGCGGCGCGGCCGACGAATCGGTCATCGGCGGCCACAACAAGAGCCATTTCCAGCCCTTGCTGAAAGACGAGCCGGGCAAGCCGGTGAAGGGCCACCTCATCATCTGCCAGCACCAGTGGGACCCGTTCGGCACCTCCGACCTCGTCACCGAGCAGATCGATGCCAGCCCTTCGGCCGAGATCACGGTCGACCTGAAGGCCTGGAACGCGGGCCTCGTGAAGCCGGCGCTGAGCGGGGCGCTGGTCGCGCTCGGCGAGTGGAAGCAGGGCGCCGACAGCGGGCCCCTGACCGACGCCGACATCGTGATCGAACAGGCGCGCGGCGGGCTCGACCGCGTCAAGGTCAAGCTGCCCGCGGGCGCGCCGACGCCGAGCGCGGCGAGCCCGGTCACCGTCAAGCTCAAGCTGAACTACGGCAAGTTCTACGCCGGCGAGTCGACGGGCCGGCAGATGCTGATCGTCTACGACGGCTCGGAGGCGAAATTCAACCAGGTCGTCGCGCACGAGTTCGGCCACGGCTTCGGCCAGGTGCCGCGGCCCGGCACCGAGACCGCGCCGCTGGGCGCGCAGCCGAAGTTCTACGACGACGCGCATGGCGGCGTCGGGCCGCATTGCAGCACCGAGGCGACCGAGGTCGCCGACGCCTCGACGAGCTCCGGCAAGCGCTGGACCAACGGCAGCTGCATCATGTTCCATCAGGTCAACCCGGGCGGCTGCAAGCAGCTCTTCTGTGCGGCCTGCGAGCCGCATCTGAAGCTGCGCAACTTCTCGTCGCTGGGCTGATGCCACCGCGATGCGCGCCGCCGCCCGCCATGCCGTCCTGCTGTTGTGTGCCTCGCTCGTGCTGCCCGGCGCCGGCGCGGCACAGAAAGGATCCCCCCCGATGAGCCCCCGAGACGCGATCGCTGCCTTGCTGAACCAGAACGCGCCGGCCCTGCTGCAAGGCGATGCGAAGGCGCTCGAGGCGGCCGAGATCGACGCCTCGGACATCGAGTTCCGCGGCCTGCAGCTGCTGGCGCCGCCCCAGGCCCCGGCCGGCGGGCCGCTGCCGCTGGTGCTGCTGGTGCAGAAATCGGCAATGCGCGGCTGGGAGGTGGGCGAGGAGGCGAACCTGATGCTCGCCGCGTTCGACCCCGCCAGCGGCGCGCTCGAAATGGCGCATCCGCTCGTCGACCCGAAAAGCGAGGCATCGCCGCCGCCGGGCCTGCAGCGCCCGCCCAAGCCGCCGCAGAGCGCCGAGCGCACGCTGATGACCAAGGTCTACCGCTTCGACGCGCGCGAACGGCTCGAACTGGCGCGGCGCCCGCTGGCGCTGGTCCTGCACGCGCTGGCCTTCGACTGGATCTCGAACGGCGCGCGGGTCGAGCCCGCCCACGGCGCTGCCGCCGGCGCGCCGACCGCCATCGACCCGATGCCGGCAGCCTCCGCCGGCAGCTTGCCGACCTACGACGCGACGAGCCGCCACCCGGCGCTGCCCGGCGCCGGCATCGACTTCAAGATCGAGCCGTTGCGCGACGGCGGCCATGCGCTGCTCGCGAGCTTCGCCCAACCCGTCTCGGCTTCGCAGATCCTGCCGGCGCCGCAGGCACTGGCCACCGGAAGCGGGCCGCGCGAGGCGGTTGCGGTGGTCCGCATCGGCTTCGCGATGGTCGGGCTCGACCAGGGCCGGCCGATCCTCGCCAACTGGGGCGTGCCGGTTTACGCGAGCACCTCGCCGGCGCCCGGGCAGCGCGTTGCCGGGCACCTGGCCATCGACCTGCGCAGCATCGCCGCCGCGCCGCCGCCTGGGCGCTACGCGGTCTACCTGTTCATGGGCGACAGGGTCGCCGGGCCGCAGGGGCTGACGATCGAGCCGGTGCGCTGAGCGCCGGGCGCGGCAGAGGGCGCCGTGCGCCTCGCCGTCCGGCGGCGCGGGCGCCACCGTGAAAATCGGCCCCCGAATCGCACGAGCATGAGCAAGGCCATGGACACGAGGCAGGACCCCAGAGGCTCCGGAAGCGTTCCGGAGGGCCAGGACCGTTGAGCACCGAACGCAGGCGGCTCGCTCTCGCGTTCCTGCTCTCACTGGGGGTTCATGCCGCGCTGCTGAGCCTGAGCTTCGGGGGCGACGGGCTCGGACTGCCGGGATTCGATTTCCCCTGGCGCGAGCGCCGCGTCGAGGTGCCCGATCTGCGCATCGTGCTGGCGCAGGAGCTGGCGCCGGCGCCGGCGGCAGCGACGCCTGCACCTGCACCTGCACCTGCACCTGCACCAACGCCAACGCCAACGCCAACGCCAACGCCAACGCCAACGCCAACGCGGGCGGCGGCACCAGCACCAGCACCAGCACCAGCGCAGCGACTGGCTGACTCAGGAGCGGCGCTGCGTCCGGCCGTCGGTCCAGCGACCGCGAAGCAACCGGTGGAGCCGCCCACCGGCATCGCAAGGCCTGCGCGCGAGGCCGCGGCAGCGGTTCCTGTTTCGCCGCTTGCCTCGCTCGCGCCGCGCGCGGCGCCGGCCCGGCCCGCGCCCGCGCCCGCGCCCGCGCCC
>JAGWTS010000240.1 GCA_028868875.1 Burkholderiales bacterium
CGCGCCACGACCCCCGCCGCGCCCCGAGCCGCGACCGGCGCCGCCGCCCCCGCCTCCACCGCCGCCCGCGGTGCGCGAGCCCCCGCCGCAGCAGGATGCGCAGATCGCGATCGAACGCGCCCGCCGCCTCGAGCGCCAGAAGCAGGCCGAGCTGGCGGCCGAGCAGGCCGCGCGTGAAAAGGCGGCGCGCGACAAGGCGCAGCAGGTGGCCCAGCAGCAAGCCGAACTGAAAGCCGAGCGCGAAGCCCAGGCCCAGAAGAAGCGCGAGGCCGACGCGCAGAAGAAGCGCGCCGCCGAAGAGGCGCGGCAGCGCGAGGCCGCGGCGTCGGCCGCGGCGACGAAGGCCGAGCAGGCGCGCCTCGAGCAGTTGCGCAAGGACCAGATGAGCCGCATGTTCGGCAGCCTCTCGGGCAACGGCGCACCCGGCTCCAAGGGCACGGCCGCGCGCACTTCCGGGCCGCGCTCGTCGGCCGGCTACGCGGCACGCCTGCGCGCGGTGATCAAGCCCAACATCGTCTTCCCCGACACCCTGCCCGGCAACCCGGTCGCGGTGGTCGAGGTCAGCGCCACCGGCACCGGCACGATCATCGCGCGCCGCCTCGTCAAGTCCAGCGGCTTCAAGGAATGGGACGACGCGGTGCTGCGCGCGATCGACCGCACCGCCACCCTGCCGCGCGACACCGACGGCAGCGTGCCGAGCCCGATCCAGATCGAGTTCCGGCCGAACGAGTAAGGCCCGGCGGGCGGGCTAGAGCCGCTCCTGGCCGTTGACGACGATGCGCGTACCCGAAGCCGGCAGCAGGTCGCGCCGGCTGCGGCCGTCGACGAAGCGCAGGCGCAGCAGGTAGCCGCCGTTGGCCAGCGACAGGTTGGTCTGGGTCGCGCCGTTGGAGAAATCCAGGCTGCGCATGGCCTGACCGTCCTGCAGGATGTCGAGCAGGAAGTGCCCGGTGTGCTCGACCGTCGCCCCGGCCGCGCTGACGCCCCGGCCTTCGACCCCGAAGCGCACGTTGAAGGGGCTCGTCACGCTCTCGCCGTCGCGCAGGTTGTCGATCGACACCAGGTCCCCGGGCGGCCTGGGGCGCGTGAGTTCGTCCTCGTACCAGGCCTCGCAACTCGACTTCGGGTGGCGCGGGTCGATCGCGAGGCGCGCGCTCGTGCGCTGGCCCTGCACGTGGACCGTGATCTCGGGGCTGTAGACGAAATAGGGCCGGTGCTCGTAGTCGGCGAACAGCAAGCGCAGCGTGTGCGGGCCCGGCGGCAGGTCGAGCAGGGTCGAGGTCTGGCCCTTGCCGAAATGGCGGTAGCGGTCGCTGAAGGGAATCTTCAGCGTCGGGTCCAGCGGCAGCGGCGTGTCGATCAGGATGTGGTGGTGGCCGGTCTTTGCCACATGCTTGCCGGCCGGCACCACGCCCATGCCACGCACCGCGAACTGGACCAGGAACGGCGAGCGCACCGTGAAGCCGTTGGCGAGGTTCGAGAAGTCGACCCGCTTCGGCTCATTCAACTTGACACGCGTGCGGTCAGCGCTGTGCTGCAGCCAGCAGGCGCGCTCGGCCGCGTCGGCGGGAAGGGCGGCGGCCACGGCCTGCGTACAGGCGCAGGCCAGGACCACGGCATGGATCGGGTTCTTCATCGGCACCGATTATCGAATCGGCGCGCCGAAGCCTCCGCCGCCCGGAGTCTGGATCTCGAAGACATCGCCCGCGGCCATCGCCGCCGAGCCGATGTGGCCCAGGGTCTCGATGCTTCCGTCGGCGCGCTCGATCCGGTTGCAGCCGGTCGCGCCCGGCGCCCCGCCGGCCATGCCGAAGGCCGGCACGATGCGGCCGTTGCTGAGGATGGCGGCCGTCATGGGCTCGAGAAAGCGCAGCCGCCGCACCCCGCCGTCGCCGCCGCGCCAGCGCCCGGCCCCACCCGAGCCGGGGCGGATCGAGAAGCTCTCGAGCCGCACCGGAAAGCGGAATTCGAGCACTTCGGGGTCGGTCAGGCGCGAATTCGTCATGTGGGCCTGGACCACGCTCGTGCCGTCGAAGCCGGGACCGGCGCCGGAGCCGCCGGCGATCGTCTCGTAGTACTGGTGGCGCTCGTTGCCGAAGGTGAAGTTGTTCATCGTGCACTGGCTCGCCGCCATCGCGCCGAGGGCGCCGTAGAGCGCGTTGGTCACGCACATCGAGGTCTCGACGTTGCCCGCGACCACCGCCGCGGGCGGGCGCGGGTTGAGCATGCAGCCTTCGGGCACCACGATCTCGAGCGGCTTCAGGCAGCCGGCGTTGAGCGGAATGTCGTCGTCGACCAGGGTGCGGAAGACGTAGAGCACCGCCGCCATCGTCACCGCCTTCGGGGCGTTGAAATTGTTCGGCAGCTGCGCGCTGGTGCCGCTGAAATCGATCTTCGCCGAGCGCGCCGCGGCGTCGACCGTGACGCGCACCGCGATGCGCGCGCCGTTGTCGAGGTCGAGCGCGAACTCGCCGTCGGCGAGCGCGCCGATGACGCGGCGCACCGACTCCTCGGCGTTGTCCTGGACATGGCCCATGTAGGCCGCGACCGTGGCGCGGCCGAACTGCGCGACCATCGAGCGCATTTCCTGCACCCCCTTCTCGTTGGCCGCGATCTGGGCGCGCAGGTCGGCCAGGGTCTGCTGCGGATTGCGCACCGGGAACGGGCCCGAGGCCAGCAGCGCGAGCAGTTCGGCCTCGCGCAGCACGCCGTCGCGCACGAGCAGGAAGTTGTCGATGAGCACGCCTTCCTCGTCGATCGTGCGCGAGAACGGCGGCATCGACCCCGGCGTGCTGCCGCCGATGTCGGCATGGTGGCCGCGCGAGGCGACGAAGAAGCCGGGCGCGGCGTCTCCGGACTCGACCCAGACGGGGGTCACGACGGTGACGTCGGGCAGGTGGGTGCCGCCGTGGTACGGATCGTTGAGGATGTAGATGTCGCCCGCGCGCAGCTCCGGGTTGCGCTCGATCACGCTGCGGATGCTCTCGCTCATCGAGCCCAGGTGCACCGGAATGTGCGGCGCGTTGGCGATGAGCTGGCCGGAGGCGTCGAACAATGCGCAGGAGAAGTCCAGCCGCTCCTTGATGTTCACCGAGTGCGCGGTGTTCTGCAGCCGCGAGCCCATCTGCTCGGCGATGTTCATGAAGAGGTTGTTGAAGACCTCGAGCAGCACCGGGTCGGCCGCGGTGCCCGGCGCCTGGCGGGCAGGACGGGCGGCGACGCGTTCGAGCTCGAGCGCCAGCGCCGGCGTCACCCGGGCACGCCAGCCGGGCTCGACCACGGTGGTCGCATTGCGCTCGGCGACGATGGCCGGGCCGTCGACCGAGGCGCCCGGCGCCAGGGCCTCGCGCCGGAACAGAGCGGCCTCGATCCAGCGGCCGCAGTACATCGGCACGCGGGCTTCGGGCGCCGGCTGCTGCACGCCGGCTGCCGCCGCGGCGGGCGCCTCGTCGAAGCGGAGGCCGGCGGCCACGGCTTCGGCCGAGACGGCTTCGATCACGAGCGCGCGCCCCGGCATCAGGAACGCGAAGCGCTGGCGGTAGGCGGCCTCGAAGGCGGCGGCGACTGCGGACGCGCTGCCCCAGTCGACGACGAGCGCGGTGTCGGTGCCCTGGTAGCGCAGATGGATGCGCCGGCGCCGCTCGATCGCCTCCGGCGCCAGGCCCTGGGCCGCGAGTTCGGCCGCGGCCTCGGCCGCGAGCGCGTCGAGCCGGGCCGCGGCCGCGGCGAGCCCTGGCGCATCGAGGGCCAGTTCGATCGAGGCCTCGCGCATCACGATCGAATCCGCCAGCCCCATGCCGTAGGCGCTGAGCACCCCGGCCAGCGGATGGATGAACACGCGCTTCATGCCCAAGGCGTCGGCCACCGCACAGGCGTGCTGGCCGCCGGCGCCGCCGAAGCACTGCAAGGTGTAGCGCGTGACGTCGTAGCCGCGCGCGACCGAGATGCGCTTGATCGCGTTGGCCATGTTCTGCACCGCGATCTCGAGAAACCCCTCGGCCAGGGCTTCGGCACTCGCGGCGCCGCCGCTGGCCGCGCGGACCTCGGCCGCGAGCGCCTCGAAGCGCCGGACGACGACCTCGCGGTCCAGCGGCGCATCGGCGCCGGGGCCGAACACGGGCGGGAAGTACGCGGGCTGGATGCGCCCGAGCAGGACGTTGGCATCGGTGGTCGCGAGCGGCCCGCCGCGGCGGTAGCAGGCCGGGCCGGGGTCGGCGCCGGCGCTGTCGGGGCCGACGCGCAGGCGCGCGCCGTCGAAGCGCAGGATCGAGCCGCCGCCGGCGGCGACGGTGTGGATGCTCATCATCGGCGCGCGCATGCGCACCCCCGCCACCTGGGTCTCGAAGGCACGCTCGAACTCGCCCGCGCAATGGCTCACGTCGGTGCTGGTGCCGCCCATGTCGAAGCCGATGACGCGGTCGTGGCCGGCGGCCAGCGCCGTGCGCGCCATGCCGACGATGCCACCTGCCGGGCCCGAGAGGATGGCGTCCTTGCCTTGTAGGCGCGCCGCTTCGGTCAGGCCGCCCGAGCTCTGCATGAAGTACAGCGGCACGCCCGGCATCTGCGCCGCCACCTGCTCGACGTAGCGGCGCAGGATCGGCGAGAGGTAGGCGTCGACCACGGTGGTGTCGCCGCGCGAGACCAGCTTCATCAGCGGGCTCACCTCGTGCGAGACGCTGACCTGCGTGAATCCCGCCGCGCGCGCCAGCGCTGCGGCCGCGCTTTCGTGGCCGCCGTTGCGCCAGCCGTGGAGAAAGACGATGGCGCAGGCGCGCAGGCCGGCGGCGAAAGCGGCTTCGAGTTCGGCGCGCAGGGCCGCCTCGTCGAGAGGGCGCAGCATCGCGCCGGCCGCGTCCAGGCGCTCGTCGGCCTCGACGACGCGCGCGTAAAGCAGCTCGGGCAGGACGATGTGGCGCTCGAACAGCCGCGGCCGCGCCTGGTAGGCGATGCGCAAGGCGTCGCGAAAGCCGCGCGTCGTCACGAGCAGGGTGGGCTCGCCCTTGCGTTCGAGCAAGGCATTGGTGGCCACGGTCGTGCCCATCTTCACGCACTCGATGCGTTCGTGCGTGAGCGCCGCGCCCGGGGCGAGGCCGAGCAGGCGGCGCATGCCCTCGACGGCGGCATCGGCGTAGCGCTGCGGGTTCTCCGACAGCAGCTTGAGCGGGTGCAGGCTGCCGTCCGGAGCGCGGCCGATGACGTCGGTGAAGGTACCGCCACGGTCGATCCAGAACTGCCATTTGTCGGCTGAAACGCTTGCGGAAAGGGGCATTCCTGTGTTTACACCGTAAGGGATGGGGAGAGGCTTCGAGCGCACCAAGAGCGCCTGCCGGCGCTTGAACTGTGGATTGTCATCAACGGACTTCTCGCTGTACCTGCTGCTATCCTGCAAATTGAAGTCGTGAGGCCCCATGCGCTACGCCATCGTCATCGAAAAGGCCGCAGGCAACTACTCGGCCTACGTCCCGGACCTGCCGGGGTGTGTCGCAACAGGGTCGACGGTGGCTGAGGTCGAAGCAGAGATCAGGGATGCCATCCTGTTTCACGTCGAAGGGCTTCGCGAGGACGGGCTTCCGATCCCCGCACCCGAGAGTCGCGTCGAATACGTCGACGTAGCAGCGTAATCGACCGCCACCGTGGCGCTGGCCCCCCCGGGCCGCGAATTGTCGTGCAGCGCGGCCGCCGCTCCGCCCTGCCATGCGAAGATGCGAACTCCGCCCTCTTTTTCAGTTAGATGCTGATCAACTGCGTTGCCTACGAGAAGGGCGTCAAGCTCGCCGAACTGCAGACCGCCGAGATCGGTCGCTACCTCGAACGCCCCGACTGTTTCGTCTGGGTCGCCTTCAAGGACGCCAGCGACGACGAACTCGACGAGATGCAGCGCCAGTTCCATCTGCACCCGCTCGCGATCGAGGACGCGCGCCACGGCCACCAGCGGCCCAAGCTCGAGGAATACGGCGACACCCTGTTTGCGGTGATGCAGATCGTGGACTACCGCGACGACGACGAGCCCCGGCTGGGCGAAGTCTGCGTCTTCGTCGGCCGCAATTTCGTGCTGTCGGTGCGCATCCGCTCGGATTCGGGTTTTCTCGGCGTGCGCGAGCGCGCCGAACGCGAGCCCGACCTGTTGCGCCAGGGCCCGGCCTTCGTCTTCTATGCCCTGATGGACGCGGTGGTCGACCGCTATTTCCCGGTCATCGACCGCATGGAGAGCGAGCTCGACGCGATCGAGGACCGCATCTTCGAGCCCGGCAGCGGCCGCCACAACATCGAACGGCTGTACGCGCTCAAGCGCAACCTGGGCGTGGTGCGGCACGCCGTCGTGCCCCTGATGGAAGCCTGCGCCAAGCTCTGGGGTGGCCGCGTGCCGCCGGTCTGCCTGCCGAGCCAGCACTATTTCCGCGACGTCTACGACCACCTGCTGCGCAGCAGCGCGACGCTGGACTCGCTGCGCGACACCATCGCCACCGCGATCCAGGTGAACCTGTCGATGGTGACGATCGAGGAATCGGAGACCACCAAGCGGCTCGCGGCCTGGGCCGGGATCTTCGCCGTCGCGACCTTCTTCGTCGGCGTCTGGGGCATGAACTTCAAGCGCATGCCCGAGCTCGACCAGCCCTGGGGCTACCCCCTCGCGCTCGGCCTGATCTTCTCGGTCTGCGGCGTCATGTACTGGCGCTTTCGCAAGGCGCGCTGGCTGTAGGTGCGCCCGCGCGGGCGGATTAGCGCTCGCCCCGGCCCGCTTTTCGACGCTTCGCCGCCGCCACGGCTTTCTACGATCGAAGCTGGAAAGGCCCTGTCTGCCGTCGTCCCGCCTTTCCCAGCAGGAGCAGTACCCATGTCCGACCTTTCGGCCCCCCCGACTGCGCTGATGCCCGACGACGACTCACCGAATGCCGCGAAAGCCGCCGCCTTCGCCTGGCCGACCCCGGCCCTGCCCTGCTACCCGGCGCCGGCCGAGCCCGTGCTGGACCAGCCCTGCGAAATCGAAGGGCTCAACGGCAAGACCATTTCAGGACGCCTGCGCGGCTTCGACCCGCAAGCCGGCCAGGTGCTGGTCCACGTGCCGCAGACGCGCTCGATCGCGGCCCTGCGCATGAGCCAGTTCCGCCTGCTGCGCCTGACGCGCCCGCTCGGCGCCGCGCCGCCGGCGGGCCTGGGTCTCGACTCGGCCACGGCCCTGGCGCAGCGGCCGACCGTGCTCTTCAGCCTGAAGCTGCGCGGCGGCACCGTGATCGAGGGCCGCAGCATCGCGCCGCTGGAAACCGAATACGGCATCTTCCTGTTCGAGCCGATCGACGAGGCCGGCACGGTGCGGCGCAGCTTCATCCCGCGCGCCCTGCTCGACGGCAGCTCGATCGGCCCGCGCATCGGCGAATCGCTCGTCGCCCAAGGCGCGGCCACGCCCGAGCAGGTGCAGCAGGGGCTCGAAGCCCAGCGCGCGCTGCGCGGCAACAGGCTCGGCGAGCTCCTGCTCGTGCGCCTGGTCGTCACGCCCACCGAACTCACCGAGGCCATCGACCACCAGGCGCACATGCCGATGGTGCGCATCGGCGAGGCCTTGCTCGCGCTGGGCTTCGTCAGCCGGGCGCAGCTCGACGAGGCGCTGGAGCAGCAGCGTCGCGACCGCAGCGTGCCGCTGGGCGAACTGCTGGTGCGGCGCGGGCTGGTCTCGCGGCGCGACCTGCAGACCGCGCTCGCGCGCAAGATGGGCTACCCGATGGTCGACGCGGCGCGCTTCGCGACCGACGTCGAGGCGCTGCAGCGCCTGCCGGCCGCGCTCGCGCTGCGCCTGTCGGCACTGCCGCTGATGGTCCATGGCGGGCGCCTCGTCGTCGCCCTCGAAGACCCGACCCGTGCCGCGGACCTCGACGAACTGGAGTTCGCGACCCAGGGCAAGGTCGTCGCGGTGCTGGCGCCGGCCGGAACGCTGGGCCCGGCGGTGGAACGCGCCTACGAGCGCCTTTCCGGACTCGGCCCCAAGCCCTCCAGCGGCGCGGCCCGGCCTTCCGAGCCCGATGCCGAGAACGCCGGCAGCCTGCTCGCCTCGCTCGAACGCCAGGGCGGCGGCGGCGACGACGAGACCCAGATCGAGCAGAGCGACAACTCGCTCGTGCGCCTGATCAACTCGATGATCCTCGAGGCCCAGGCCCGGGGCGTCTCGGACATCCACGTCGAAACCCAGCCCGGGCGCGAGAAGGTGCGCATCCGCTTTCGCAAGGACGGCCAGCTGCGCCTGTACATGGAGTTGCCGCCCGGCTATCGCAATGCGCTGCTGGCGCGCCTGAAGATCATGTGCGACCTCGACATCAGCGAGCGCCGCAAGCCGCAGGACGGCAAGATCAGCTTCGGCCGCTTCGTCCAGGGCCAGAAGCTCGAGTTGCGGGTGGCGACCATTCCCACCCACGGCGGCCTCGAAGACGCGGTGCTGCGCCTGCTCGCCTCGGCCAAGCCGATCCCGCTGGACCAGCTCGGCCTGAGCCCGACCAACTTCGTGCGCCTGCAGACGGAGATCCGCCGCCCCTGCGGCATCATCCTGTGCGTCGGCCCCACCGGCTCGGGCAAGACGACGACGCTGCATTCGGCGCTGGGCTGGATCAACACCCCGGAGCGCAAGATCTGGACCGCCGAGGACCCGATCGAGATCACCCAGGCCGGGCTGCGCCAGGTCCAGGTGAACCCGAAGATCGACTGGACTTTCGAGAAGGCCTTGCGCAGCTTCCTGCGCGCCGACCCGGACGTGGTGATGGTCGGCGAGATCCGCGACCGCGAGACGGCGCAGGTGGCGATCGAGGCCTCGCTCACCGGCCACCTCGTGCTCTCGACCCTGCACACCAACAGCGCGCCCGAGACCGTGACCCGGCTGCTCGACATGGGCATGGACCCGTTCAACTTCGCCGATGCGCTGCGCTGCATCATCGCCCAGCGCCTGGTGCGGCGTCTGTGCCCCGATTGCAAGACGCCTTACGAGCCGGGCGAAGCCGAGATCGACGAACTGCGGCGCGACCACGAGCGCGCGCGCGGCGGCGAGGCCGGTCCCGCCGGCGACCCCGCCCTGCTCGCCGAATGGCGCCAGCGCTTCGGCGACGACACGGGCCGCCTGAAGCTGTACCGGCCCGCGGGCTGCGCGCGCTGCGACCAGACCGGCTACAGCGGCCGCATCGGCATCCACGAACTGATGCCGATCTCGCGCGAGATGAAGCAAATGATCCAGACCACGAGCCGCGCCAGCGAACTGCAGCGCCACGCGCTGGCCGAAGGCATGCGCACGCTGCGCCAGGACGGCATCGAGAAGGTGCTGGCTGGGCTGACGACGATCGACGAGGTGCGCGCGATCTCCGATTGACGCACGCGCGCCAGGGGCCCGCAGAAATAGTTCAGGCCGCGAATCGGCGGTTCAAACGGACGCCGCGGAACCGGCTTTGCCGGGCCGCTGGTGTCGCCCCC
>JAGWTS010000241.1 GCA_028868875.1 Burkholderiales bacterium
AGGATCGGCGTCGTTGAGGTTCATGCGGTCGCGTCCGTGGCGGCAATGGGTTCGTCGGGTGGGGGATCGGCATCCAGCGGCAAGGCCGCCTGGTCATCGCCGAGCAGGGAGGCTTGTTCGGCCAGTGCCTCGAAAGAGGGGCCGGCGCCGGGTTCGCCGCCGAGCGGCGGCAACTGGTCCAGGCTGGCCAGGCCCAGGTCGTCGAGAAACTGCGGCGTCGTCGCATACAAGGCGGGCCGGCCCGGCGCCTCGCGGTAGCCGATGGCCTCGATCCAGCCGCGATCCTCGAGCTGCTTGACGATCTGGCTGCTCACGGTGACGCCGCGGATGTCCTCGATGTCGCCGCGCGTGACGGGCTGGCGGTAGGCGACGATGGCCAGCGTCTCGAGCGCGGCGCGCGAATACTTCGGCGGCTTCTCGGGATGCAAGCGGTCGAGGAATTCGCGCATCTCGGGCCGGCTCTGGAAGCGCCAGCCGCCGGCGAGCGCGACGAGTTCCACGCCGCGCCCTTCCCATTCGCGGGTCAGCTCGTCGAGCAGAGCACGCAAGGTGTCGGCACCGAGTTGCTCGGCGAACAGCACCCGCAGTTCGCGCAAGGGCATCGGATGGTCGGCGCAGATGAGCGCGGTTTCGAGGACGCGTTTGGCCTCAGCGGTATTCATGCCTTGGGCTGCAAGGTGGCCATCGTCGTGCGATGGTCGCTTCGTGTCATTCGAGAATCTGGGTCCCGCGCGGCAGGGGCCGCTGCTTGGGTATCGGTTGGCGCCCCCGAAAGACTTCCGGGCGGCGCGGGTCGGATCGCGCGGCAACCCGTGCCGGCAGCGCTGCGACGATTATTGGCGCGCATTGTAGCGCGTGCGCGAATCAGGCCCGTGGCGCCGCATCCGAAACGGCGATTTCGCGCCAGGCCGCGGCGAAATCGGCCGGAGGCGCGCAATCGAAAGCCAGCGCCGCGCGGCTGTGCGGGTGCTCGAGCTCGAGCCGGACCGCGTGCAGCGCCTGGCGCCTCATCCCGAGCGCGGGCCGCCCGCCGTAGAGCGCGTCGGCCACCAGGGGATGGCCACGCCACGCGAGGTGGACGCGGATCTGGTGCGTGCGCCCGCTGTGCAGGGTGCAGGCGAGCGCGCTCACCCCGTCGCGCGCGGCCAGGCGCTCGACATCCGTGCGCGCCGCCTTGCCGCCGGGCACGACCGCCATGCGCAGGCGCATCGCCGCATCGCGCCCGATCGGCGCCTCGATGCTTTGGCGCACCGGTTCGACCAGTCCCTGGGCGAGCGCGAGGTAGCGCCGGTGGACATGGCGCGCCGCGATGTCGCGCACCAGCGCCGTCACCGCGGCCAGGGTCTTGCCCACCATCATCACGCCCGAGGTGTCCTTGTCGAGGCGGTGGACGATGCCGGCGCGCGGCAATGCCGCCGCCCCCGCATGATGGGCGAGCAGGCCGTTGAGCAGGGTTCCCGACCAGTTGCCCGGCGCCGGATGCACGACCAGGCCGGCCGGCTTGTCGAGCACGATCAGGTGTTCGTCCTCGAACAGGATCTGCAGCGCCATCGGCTGCGCCCGGTAGGCCCGGCTTTCGTCCGTGGGGACGAGTTCCAGCGCGATCGCCTGGCCGGCGCGCAGCCGGCGCGAGGCCAGCGTCGCGGGCGCGCCGTCGACCGCGACGTGGCCGCGCTCGATCAGGTGCTGCAAGTGGTTGCGCGAGAACTCGGGTGCCATCCCCACCAGGGCCTTGTCCAGGCGCTGGCCGTGGCCGCAGGCGTCGACGACGGCGCGGCGGGTTTCGAACGGGGGCTCGATGCCCTCGTCTTCGTCCGGGGGGCGCTCCCTATAATCGTCCGCTTCGACCTTCTCGACGGCGCGTTTACCGATGACTTTTTCCTCTTGGCGGCGCTGGGCCCTGCTGGCCTCGATGATGGCCGCACTCGCGGGTTGCGGCTCGCTCGAGAAGGACGAGTTCGCCGGCAAGGACGCGCAAAAATTGTATGACGACGCCAAGGCCGACATCGATTCGGGCGGCTACGAGCGCGCGATCAAGGCGCTCCAGCGCGTCGAAGGCCTGTCGGCCGGCACCGTCCTGTCGCAGCAGGCGCAACTCGACCTGGCCTACCTCTACTGGAAGACCGACGAGAAGGCCCAGGCCTTGTCGACGGTCGAGCGCTTCATCAAGCTCAACCCGTCGAGCCCGGGCCTGGATTACGCGCTGTTCCTGCGCGGCGTCATCAACTTCAACGAGAACACCGGCTTCCTGACCCGCTTTTCGGGCCAGGACCTGTCCGAGCGCGACCAGCGCGCGGCGCGCGACGCCTACGAGGCGTTCAAGCAGTTGATCGAGCAGTTCCCGAACTCGAAGTACTCGGACGATGCGCGTTCGCGCATGGCCTACATCGTCAACTCGCTCGCCGCCTACGAGGTCCACGTGGCGCGCTACTACTACAACCGCGGCGCCTACCTCGCCGCGGCCAACCGCGCCCAGCTGACGGTCACCGAGTTCCAGCGCGCCCCGGCAACCGAGGAGGCGCTGTTCATCATGGTCCAGTGCTACGACAAGCTCGATCTGCCCAAGCTGCGCGACGACGCAGACCGCGTGCTGCGCCTGAACTACCCGAACAGCCGCTTTACCGCCGAAGCCCTCGCCGCCCGCGCCAAGCCCTGGTGGAAGCTGTTCTGACGCGCCCGCCGCACGCGCGCGTTCAGTGCGCGCGGGCGAGTTCGGTGAGCCAAGCGAGCGCCTGCTCCTCGGTGTCCAGCGGCGTCATCGGGGGCAGCGCGGCGCGCAGGCGCCGGCCGTAGCCCATCGCGCGCAGGCGCGGATCGCAGACGACGAGCAGGCCGCGGTCGCTCTCGGTGCGGATCAGCCGCCCCGCGCCCTGCTTGAGCGAGATCGCGGCCTCGGCGACGAAGAATTCGTTGAACGGGTCGCGCCCCTGGGCGCGCAGCTGGCGTACCCGGGCCTCGACCAGCGGATCGTTGGGCGGCGGGAACGGCAGCTTGTCGATGAGCACGCATTGCAGCGCGTCGCCCGGCATGTCGATGCCCTCCCAGAAGCTTTGCGAGCCGACGAGCACGGACCGGCGCCCGTCGCCGAAGCGCTGCAGCAGCGCGCGCCGCGGCTCGTTGCCCTGCACCAGGATCTGGAATTCGTGGCCGATGCGCCCGGCCTCGGCGCGCAAGGCCTCGGCCACGAGCGGCAACACGCGCAGCGTGGTCGTGAGCACGAAGCAGCGCCCGCCCAGCGCCGCGGCCAGGCGCGCCGCGAGCGCCCCCACTGCGGCCGGATGGCCGGGCTCGTTGGGCTTGGGAAAGCGCGGCGGCGTCCACAGCCGCGCATGCGCCGGATAGTCGAAGGGGCTGCCGACGCGCAGGGTCGTGGCGTCCTCGAGCCCGGTGGCGGCGGTGAACCACGACAGGCGCTCGTCGTCGCCCAGCGTGGCCGAGGTGAAGACCCAGCAGCGCGGCTGGAGCGCGCGCTGCTCGGACAGCATCTCGCGGATGTCCAGCGGCGATTCGACGAGCCGGGCCTGCTGCGGCGACAGGTCGATCCAGCGCACCCGGCCTTCGGCCGCGGGCTCGACGAACGCCGCGGCGCGCTCGCCGAGTTCGCGCGCGCGCTCTTCGAGGCGGCCGAAGTCGGGGCCGGCGCCGGCCATCGCGGCGAGGGCGCGGGTGGCCGCGGCCAGGGCCTCGTTCAAGGCCGCGAGCGGTTCGCCCAGTTGCTCGGCGCGTTCTTCCCAGCGCAGCTTGATCAGGCCGCGCGGCTCGCGCAGCGCCCCGGCGCAGGCCAGCCTGAGCTCGCGCGCGGCGAACTCGATGCCGGCCTTGAGCTCGTTCCAGGGCTGGAGCCCGCGCGCCTGGGCCAGCCCGACGGCGAGCAGGTCGCGGCCGAAATCGGCGAGCTGGCCGGTGCCGAGCAGCCGGCCCAGGAACTGCACCCCGGTCTCGACGAGCTGGTGCGCCTCGTCGAACACCGCAGCGTCGACCATCGGCAACAGCTCGGCCACGCCGCTGTCGCGCAAGGCCATGTCGGCGAAGAACAAGTGGTGGTTGACGACGACGAGGTCGGCCGCCATCGCCTCGCGCCTTGCCTGCATGACGTGGCAGGCGCGGAATTCCGGGCAGTCGGAGCCGAGGCAGTTCTCGCGCGTCGAGGTGACGAGCGGAATCACCGGGGAGCGGTCGTCCAGGCCTTCGATCTCGGCCAGGTCGCCGCTGCGCGTGCCCTGGGCCCAGGCCTCGATGCGCGCCAGCGCCCGCATCGCGAAGCGGTCGGGCAACTGTGCCGTCTCGCGCGCCTGGGTCAGGCGATGGCGGCAGAGGTAGCTCGCCCGCCCCTTGAGCAGGGCGCTGCGCAGCGGCAGCTTCAGCGCCTGCGCCAGGCGCGGCAGGTCGCGCAGGTAGAGCTGGTCCTGCAGGCTCTTGGTCGCGGTGCTGACGAGAGCGCGCCGGCCCGAGAGCAGCAGCGGCACGAGGTAGGCAAAGGTCTTGCCGACGCCGGTGCCGGCCTCGGCGACGAGCGCCGAGCGTTCCTCGATCGCGCGCGCAATGCCCTGGGCGAGCCGGTCCTGGACCTCGCGCGGCGCAAAGCCCGGGTCGCTGCGGGCGATGGCGCCGTCGGCTGCGAAGGCCTGCGCCACCTCGGCCGCGAGGCCGGCAAGCGGCGGCGGCGGACTGCCGCGCCGATCCGGCGCCGCCAGGCCGTTCGTTCCATCGCCTGCGGCAGTCTGGGCGCGGCCCGGTTCAGGCGGCGCGCTCAAGCAGGTTCCGGCGGGTCGAGCTCGGTTTCCAGGCGCGAGATCTGGTCGCGCAGCAGCAGCCTGCGCTTTTTCAGGCGGCGCAGGCTCAGGTCGTCGCTCGGGCGGTCGAGGGCATTGCGGTCGATGAGGTTGTCCAGATCGGCGTGTTCGATGCGCAACTCGATCAAGCGTCGCTGCGGGGAATGCAGGTTCTCGTCCATTGCTGCACAAGGTGGGCTTGCGGCCGAGTTTATATTCAACCCATGCTGCAAAACCCGCTTCCGCGCTTTCGCCTGATCGCATCGACGGGCCTGCATCGCGGAGACCGGGCCTACCAGCAGGATCAGGTCGAGATCATCAGCCACGAGCGCGCACCCGGCTGCACGATGGCGGTGGTCGCCGACGGGATGGGCGGCAAGAGCGGCGGGCGCAAGGCCGCGGACCAGGTGCTGCTGACCGCGCACCAGCTCTTCGAGCGCTTCGTGCCGTCGCAGGACGATGCCGCCGAGATGCTGAGCCAGCTCGTCAACGAAGCGCACCTGATGATCAAGCTCACGGCGATCACCGCCGAAGAGGAGCCGCACAGCACGGTGGCCGCCTTCGTCGTGCTGCCCACGCTCGAATGCGTGGCGGCGCACGCCGGCGATTCGCGCGTCTATCACTACCGCGGCGCCGAGATGCTGCAGCGCACGATCGACCACTCGTTCGTCCAGCGCCTGATCGACGAAGGCAAGATCAGCGAGGAAGCCGCCAACAACCACCCGCAATCGAACCTGCTGACCGGCTGCCTGGGCACCCATGCCGATCCGCCGCTCGCGATCTGGCGCATCGACCGCCTGCGCCCGGGCGACACCCTGCTCGCCTGCAGCGACGGCCTCTGGCACTACTTCACGCCGCGCGAGATCGGCGCCATCGTCCATGCGCTGACACCGCGCGAGGCGAGCGAGATGCTGGTGAGCAAGGCCCGGCAGCGCGCGCGCGGAGGCGGCGACAACCTCTCGCTCGCGCTGGTGCGGATCGAAGAGCTGCGCTGACGCGGCTACGGCGCCGAACGCGGCGCCAGGCTCGCCGCGATTTCCGGCGGCAGCGGCAAGGGCGCCCCACGCCGGCCTTCGGAGGCCCGGCTCGCCTCGTGTTCGGCGATGCGTGCGCGATCGGCCTGCGCGGCCTCGCGCCGCTGTGCCGCGGCGGCTGCACGCCGCGCGGCTTCGGCCGCGTTCTGGCGCGAGCGCGTGCCCGCCGCATTGCGACCCTCGCCGCGTGGCGCCGGGTTCTGGTGGAAGACCGGGGCCGGGCGCGGCTGCGGCGGGCGGTCTTCGGCCGCGATCCGCTTGCGTTCGATCTCGTCGATGCGCGCCGCAGCGCGGCGGCGGCGCTCGGCGTCGTCGAGCAGCAGTTCCTGCTCGCGCAGGCCGGCGAGCGCATCGCGCCGGCGTCGGTGCACGTCGTCGACGCAAGAACTCACGACGAAGCGATCGAGGCAAGCCGCTTCCTGCGCCGCGTAGCGCTTTTCGACCGCCTTGCGTTCGGCCGCGATGCGGCTGCGCTCGGCGGCGTCGTTGCCCCCGCCTGGAGCGGCGGCGGTCATGAGCGACGCGACGAGCAGGGCCAGCGCGCAGGCGACCCGGCACGCCCGGCTGGTCGCGCTCGGCGCCGGGACGCCGCGGTGCCTTCCGACGCGATCGATGCGAGCCTGCTCTCGCGTGCTCATCAGGCAAGCACTCAGGTCAGCGCCGTGTCGACCTCGCGCCGCGCCAGCGCGAGAAACTCGGCCGACTGCATCTCGCGCAGGCGCGAGACGGTGCGCGGGAACTCGTGCGCCAGCGGCCCTTCTTCGTACAGCTGCTCGGGCTGGACCGCGGCCGAGACGATGAGCTTGACGCGGCGGTCGTAGAGCACGTCGACGAGCCAGGTGAAGCGCCGCGCCTCGCTCGCCAGGCGCGGCGGCATCTGCGGCACGTCCGACAGCAGCAGGGTGTGGAAGCGCGACGCGAGTTCGAGGTAGTCGTTCTGCGAGCGCGGCCCGCCGCACAAGGTCTTGAAGTCGAACCAGACGACACCGCCGGCACGGCGCCTGGCGCGCAGCGTGCGGTGCTCGATCTGCAGCGCCGGGTCGTCGTCGCGGGTTTCGGCCACGTGCTCGAAGGCATGGCCCATCGCGGCATCGGCGGCCTCGCCCAGCGGGCACTGGTAGAGGTCGACCCGCTCCAGCGTGCGCTGGCGGTAGTCGATGCCGGCGTCGACGTTGATGACCTCGAGGTTCGCCTTCAGCAGCTCGATCGCGGGCAGGATGCGGTCGCGGTGCAGGCCGTTGGGGTAGAGCGCGTCGGGGTGGAAGTTCGAGGTCGTCACGATGCTCACCCGGTTCGCGAACAGCGCGTCGAGCAGCCGGTGCAGGATCATCGCATCGGTCACGTCGGCGACGTGGAACTCGTCGAAGCAGATCAGGCGAAAGCGCCGGGCGATGCGCCGGCCGAGTTCGTCCAGCGGATTGACCACGCCCTTCAGTTCCTGCAGCTCGCGGTGCACCTCGCGCATGAACTCGTGGAAGTGCAGCCGCGTCTTGCGCGTCAGCGGCACGGCCTGGAAGAAGCAGTCCATCAGGAAGCTCTTGCCCCGCCCCACCCCGCCGTACATGTAGACGCCGCGCGGAATCGGCGGGCGCACCAGCAGCTTGGTGATCGCGTTGCGGCGCCTGGACTTGTAGGCCACCCATTCGCGCTCGCAACGCTCGAGCGCGTCGACCGCGCGCAGCTGCGCCGGGTCGGCAAGATAACCCCGCTCGGCCAGCGTGGCCCGGAACAGTTCTCGAACCGCCACGAACGATCAGAAATTGAGCGTGCGCTTGTCGACCGCGAGCGCGGCTTCCTTGGTCGCTTCGGCGAGCGATGGGTGGGCATGGCAGATGCGCGCGATGTCTTCGGCGCTGGCGCGAAACGCCATCGCGACCGCGGCTTCGGAGATCAGCTCGCTGGCCATCGGCCCGACGATGTGCACGCCCAGGATCTCGTCGCTCGCGGCGTCGGCCAGGAACTTGACGAAGCCGGTGGTGTCGCCGAGCGCTCGTGCCCGGCCATTCGCCAGGAAGGGGAAGCTGCCCGCCTTGTAGGCGCGGCCCGCGGCTTTCAACTGCTGCTCGGTCTGGCCGACCCAGGCGATCTCGGGGTGGGTGTAGATGACCCAGGGCACGAGGTTGAAGTCGACATGGCCGTGCTGGCCGGCAATGCGCTCGGCCACCGCCACGCCTTCTTCCTCGGCCTTGTGGGCGAGCATCGGCCCGCGCACGACGTCGCCGACGGCCCAGACCCCGGGCAGGTTGGTGCGGCATTCGGCGTCGACGACGATGGCGCCGCGCTCGTCCAGCGCCAGGCCCACGGCCTCGGCGTTGAGGCCGGTGGTGTTCGGCAGGCGGCCGATCGAGACGATGAGCTTGTCGACCGTCAGCTCCTGGGCCCCGCCCTTGGCATCGGTGTAGGCCACCTTGACGCCCTTGGCGCCGGATTCGATGGCACCGACCTTGACGCCGAGCTCGATCTTCAGGCCCTGCTTCGTGAACGCCTTGTGCGCTTCCTTGGCGACCTGCTCGTCGACCGCACCGAGAAAGGTCGGCAGCGCCTCGAGCACCATGACCTGGGCTCCCAGGCGGCGCCAGACCGAGCCCATCTCGAGGCCGATGACACCCGAGCCGATCAGCCCCAGCTTCTTAGGCACCGCGCCGATGCGCAGGGCGCCGTCGTTGCTGAGGATGTTCGCTTCGTCGAACGGCACGCCGGGCAGCGCGCGCGCACTCGAACCGGTCGCAACGATGATCTGCTTGCCGACCAGGCGCAACTCGCCCACCGCAATCTCCCAGCCCTCGGCGGTCTGGCGCACGAAGGAGCCGCGGTCGTGGAAGAAGCTGACCTTGTTCTTCTTGAACAGGTAGAGGATGCCGTCGTTGTTCTGCTTGACCACCTGGTCCTTGCGCGCCAGCATCTTCGCGACGTCGATCGTCAGGTTGGCGAGACCGATGCCATGCTCGGCAAAGCCGTGGCCGGCATGCTCGAAATGCTCGCTCGACTGCAGCAGCGCCTTGCTCGGGATGCAGCCGACGTTGGTGCAGGTGCCGCCGGGCGCGGGGCCGCCCCTGGCGTTCTTCCACTCGTCGATGCAGGCGGTGGAGAAGCCGAGCTGGGCGGCGCGGATCGCGGCGATGTAGCCGCCGGGGCCGGCGCCGATCACGATGACGTCGAAGTTCTGGTTGGACATGGTGGGAAGTTCAGGAAGCCTCTGGGACGAAGATCCACAGCAGGACGTAAAGCAGGACGCCGGTGCCGCCGAACAGCGCCAGCACGGTGAAGACGAGGCGCCAGACCCAGGACTCGACTCCGCTGGCTTGGGCGATGCCGCCGCAGACGCCGCCGATCCAGCGCTCGTCGCGGCTGCGCCGCAGGCGGTTCACGGCCTCGACCGCCGGAATCTCGGAATGGACCCCGGGCGCATCGAGCAGGCGCGACTTGGCGCGCGCGAACTCGTCGTCGCTGAGCGCGCCGCTCGAGCGCATCTCGTCGAGGCGCGCCAGGTCGTCGGCGAGGCTCATCGCGTGCGGTGACGCATCAGATGTCGAACAGGAGGCGCGCCGGATCTTCCAGCGCTTCCTTCATCGCCACCAGACCGAGCACGGCTTCGCGGCCGTCGATGATGCGGTGGTCGTAGGACAG
>JAGWTS010000242.1 GCA_028868875.1 Burkholderiales bacterium
GGCGTGCGCTACGTGCTGCAGGAAGGCATGACGGTGCGCGACGCCCAGACCCTGGCCGAGACCCCGGCCGACGGCCAGACCATGGGCGAGATCATGTTTCGCGGCAACATCGTCATGAAGGGCTACCTGAAGAACCCGGCCGCGACCGCCAAGGCATTCGAAGGCGGCTGGTTCCACACCGGCGACCTCGCCGTGACCGAGCCCGACCGCTACGTCAAGATCAAGGACCGGAGCAAGGACGTGATCATCTCGGGCGGCGAGAACATCAGCTCGATCGAGGTCGAGGACGCCTTGTACCGCCACCCCGCGGTCGTCTCCTGCGCGGTCGTCGCGCGGCCCGACCCGAAATGGGGCGAGTCTCCGGTGGCCTATGTCGAACTCCAGCCCGGCGTCGAATTGAGCGCGGCCGAATTGATCGCGCATTGCAAGAGCCTGCTCGCGGGCTACAAGGTGCCCAAGGAGATCCGCTTCGAGGCGATCCCCAAGACCAGCACCGGCAAGATCCAGAAATTCCAGCTGCGGGAACGGGCGAAGAGCTCGTCGGCGATCGAGTAGGAGGTGGGTGATGAGTGAAGAATTGGTTCTCTGGGAACAAGATGCGCGCGGCGTCGTCACGCTCACGCTGAACCGCCCGCAGGCCTTCAATTCACTGTCGGAGGCCCTGCTCGAGGCGCTGCTCGCGGCGCTGGCGCGGGTGGAGGCCGACGCGGCAGCGCGTGTCGTCGTCATCGCCGCGGCGGGGCGCGCCTTCTGCGCCGGTCACGACCTGAAGGAGATGCGCGCCGAGCCCTCGCTCGCCTACTACGATCGCCTGTTTGCCGCCTGCGGGCGCGTGATGATGGCGATCCAGCGCCTGCGCGTTCCGGTTGTCGCGCGGGTGCAAGGCATCGCCACCGCGGCCGGTTGCCAGCTCGTCGCGATGTGCGACCTCGCGGTGGCCTCGCGCGCGGCGAAGTTCGCGGTCAGCGGCGTCAACCTCGGGCTGTTCTGTTCCACGCCCGGCGTCGCCTTGTCGCGCAACCTGTCGCGCAAGGCGGCCTTCGAGATGCTCGTCACCGGCGAATTCATCTCCGCCGACGAAGCCCTGGCCAAGGGTCTCGTGAACCGGGTGGCCGATGCCGAGGCGCTCGATGCGGAGCTCGAAAAGCTCGTCGCCAGCATCGTCGCCAAGCCGGCGGTGGCGGTGGCGATGGGCAAGGCCTTGTTCTATCGCCAGCTCGAGAAGCCGATCGCCGCGGCCTACGACGACGCGGGGTCGACGATGGCCTGCAACATGATGGACGAGTCGGCGCTCGAAGGGGTGCAGGCCTTCATCGACAAGCGGCCGCCGCGCTGGTAGGTCGATTGCGGCTCCCGGATTCCCTAGAGCGCTTGTTGAACGCCGCGGGCCCGCTGGCTAAGCTCGGGCGCGGCGATTCGCCGTTCAGAGGGAGCCTGTCATGAACACCACCCGGCGCGGCTCGTCCGGCCCCGATGTGCTGGCGCTGCAGAAGGCGCTGCTCGCCCACGGCTTCAATCCGGGCGCCGCCGACGGCGACTTCGGCGGCGGCACCGAGGCCGCGCTCATCGCCTTCCAGATGAGCGAAGGGCTGCTCGCCGACGGCATCGCCGGGCCGCGCAGCCAGACCGCGCTCGGGCTCAGCGACGATCCGGCCTTGCCCGACGCGCTGCAGTTCGTCACCGTACAAGTGGCAAGCGCCATGTTTCCGCTGACGCCGCTCGGCCCCATCAAGGCCAATCTGCCGCCCGTGCTCTGGGCCCTGGACGCGCGCGAGTTGCGCGACCGTTCGATGGCCTTGATGGCCTTGTCGACCATCCGCGCCGAAACCGAATCATTCCAGCCGGTCGCCGAGGGCCCGTCCCGCTTCAACACCTCGCCCGCCGGCCCTCCATTCGACCTCTACGACAACCGGCGCGACCTCGGCAATCAGGGCGCGCCCGACGGCGCGCGCTACCGCGGCCGCGGCTTTGTCCAACTCACCGGGCGCTTCAACTACCGCCAGTACGGACCCCGGCTTTCGGACCCCGCCGACCTCGAAACCAACCCCGATCTCGCAGCCGACCCCAAGGTGGCGGCCGAACTGCTGGCGCTTTTCCTCGGCGACCGCGAACTGCAGATCAAGGATGCCTTGATGCACGGCAACCTGATGGCCGCACGCCGCCTCGTCAACGGCGGCAGCCACGGCCTGGATCGCTTCAGCGATGCGTATGCGCGCGGCGATGCCCTGTTGCCGCGGCAGATATAGGGCAAGGCGCACCGGCGGGTGCACCGGGCGCGGCGGGCCATGTTCTCGATGAAGCGCGCACCGCCCACCAAAGAGGGGAGCGGCCCGATCGGCGCCTGGTGGCGCGGCTGGCGCCAGCCGCAGCGCCGCATCAGCCTGGCACTGCAGGGCGGCGGCGCGCATGGGGCCTTCACCTGGGGCGTGCTGGACGCGCTGCTCGAAGATCCGCGGGTCCACTTCGACGGGATCAGCGGCAGCAGCGCCGGCGCGATGAATGCCGTGGTGCTCGCCAGCGGCTGGATCGGCGGCGGGCGCGAGGGCGCCCGCGAGGCCTTGAACGATTTCTGGACCGCGCTCGGCAAGCAGATGCCGGCCGCCATGGTGACCCAGGGCGCGGGCGACGACATCGGCCTGTCGGCGGCGGCCAAGTGGCTGGCGAACTGGGCCGGCCACTTTTCGCCCGCGCAGCTCAACCCCTTCGATCTCAACCCGCTGCGCGACCTGATCGCGAGCCGGATCGACTTCGAGCGCCTGCGCGCGGCCTGTCCGTTCAAGCTCTTCGTCGCCGCAACGCAGGCCGATACCGGCCGGCTGCGCGTGTTTCGCGAACGCGAACTCACGCAGGAGATGCTGCTCGCGTCGGCCTGCCTGCCCAGGATCCACCACGCGGTCGAGATCGACGGCGAGCCGTACTGGGACGGCGGGTATTCGGCGAATCCCGCGGTCTTTCCGCTTTTCTACGACTGCGTTTCGAGCGACGTGCTGCTCGTGCTGCTGAGCCCGCTGGAGCGTGAAGCGACGCCGCGCACGGTCGAGGAAATCGACGCCCGGATCGTCGAGCTGGCGTTCAGCGCGCCTTTCATGCGCGAGATGCGGACCTTCTCCCAGGCGCGCGAGTTCGCGCGCGGAGGCTTCGTCGCGATGGGCCGGCTCGAGCGGCGCCTGCGCAGCCTGCGCTTTCACATGATCGACAACAGCCACCTGCCGGCGCTCGAGCGCACCGACACCAAGCTGCTGGCGCACGGGCCGTTCCTCGAGCGGCTGCGCGACCAGGGCCGGGAGCGCGCCGGCGCCTGGCTCGACGAGCACTTCGAACAGGTCGGGCGCGCCTCGACCCTGGACGTGAAGAAGTGGTTCGGCTGAAGCCGCGGCGCGGTTGCGCTATGCCTTGAGCCTGCGGTACAGCGTGTTGCGGCTGATGCCCAGGCGCCGTGCCGCCTCCGTCATGTTGCCCTGGCTGCTGCGGAGGGCCTCGTCGATGCAGCGCCCGGCGAGCAGGCGCAGGTTGGTGTCGGCATCCTCGGCCGCGGGCCCAGGCTTGGCGGGGCCCAGTTCCTCGAGCAGGTCTTCGGGCAGATGGCTGCGCTCGATCACGCTTTCGTCCGGGCCCATCAGGGCGCAGGCCGTGCGCAGCGCGTTGGCGAGCTGGCGCAGGTTGCCGGGCCAGCGGTAGGCGCAGAAGGCCGCCGTCACTCCCGGGTCGAGCTGCAGGCTGCGGCCGGGTTCGATCTCGTGCAGCAGCCGCGCCACGAGCGCCGCCTGGTCGCTGCGCTCGCGCAGCGGCGGCAGCGACTGCGCCAGGCCGTTGACGCGGTAGTACAGGTCTTCGCGGAAGCGCCCGGCCTCGACTTCGCTGCGCAGCCGGCGGTGCGTGGCGCAGATGAGCTGGAAGTCGACGTCGATCGGCTGGCCCCCGCCCAGCGGCAGCACCTGGCGTTCCTGCAGCACGCGCAGCAGCCGCGCCTGCATCGCGAGCGGCATGTCGCCGATCTCGTCGAGGAACAGCGTGCCGCCATGGGCCTCGCGGATGCGCCCGGGCGCGCCGTCGCGGCTCGCGCCGGTGAACGCGCCCGGCCGGTAGCCGAAGAGTTCGGCCTCGATCAGCGTGTCGGGCAGGGCGGCGCAGTTGACGGCGACGAAGGGCTTGTCCCGGCGCGGGCCGCTGCGGTGCACGGCGCGCGCGAAGACCTCCTTGCCGACGCCCGACTCGCCTTGCAGCAGCAGGGCGATCGGCTTGTCCAGGACGCGCCGGGCGCGCTCGATCGCGGCGTGCAGCGCCGGGTCGCCGGTGTCCAGCGACGCGAGTGCGTCGACAGGCCGCGCGGCGAGGTCGGTTGCGCCGGACGTGCTGGATGCGACCGGCGCCGGCGCCCGCAGCGTGCGTCCGATGTCCAGGCGCGCCCACAGCTCGCTGCCGTCGGGGCGGCGCAAGGCATGGGGGCCGCGCAAGGCGGGGCCGCGGCCGCCGAGCAGCGTGCCGAGGTCGACTGCGAGCACGCGGTCGATCGTCGTCGTGCCGATGGCCGAGCGCGGCAGGCCCAGCAGTTCGAGTGCTGCCGTCGTTGCGCCGACGATCCAGCCGTCTTCGGACAAGGCGACCAGGCCTTCGGTGAAGCTGCCCAGGCCTGCGGCCAGCGCATGCAGGCGCAGCTTCAGGCCGCCGGCGTGGCGCGCCTCGAAGAGCTGATGTTCGATCATGCGTGCGCCCGAGCGCACGAGGCCCAGCGTGTGGCGGTGGTAGCCGCGGCGGTCGCCCGAGATGTCGAGCACCCCCAGCAGCTGGCCGCTCGCATCGGCGATCGGCGCCGCGGCGCAGCTCAGGAAGCCGTTGCGCTGCAGGTAATGCTCGGCGCCACGGACGACGACCGCCGCCTCTTCGGCGAGCGCGGTGCCGATGGCATTCGTGCCGCGCCACTGTTCGCTCCAGATCGCGCCGGGCCGCAGCGCCACCCGCGCCGCGCGGTCGGCGAAGCCGAGGTCGCCCAGCGAGTGCAGCAGCATGCCTTGCGGGTCGGCGAGCACGACGAGGCTGTCGCTGTCGCTGATCTGCTCGTTCAGGAAGGCCATCACCGGCTTGGCGTGCGACACCAGCGCGTGGCGATGGTCCAGCGCCCGTGCGAGCTGGGCCGACGACGCATGCGGCGCGCCCGGTGCGCGGCCGTCGGGGCTGAGGCCGTGGCGCCGGCTGCGCACCCAGCGCTCGTGCAGCGCCGGCGCGATCAGTCCCTCGGCCACGGTGCCGGTCTCGAGCCATTGGCGGCGCGCGAGGCGCAGGTGTTCGGGCGCTGCGGGCGGTGCGAGCACGCAAGCGTTGGCGGAGGCGTTCATTCGAGGGGTTCCTTCGGGCAGGCGCCGGTCGGCGGCCGGGCGCGGAGCGCAGGGCCGGATGACAGCGCGCACATGTTCTCGCGCCGAGACCCTGCGGCGCCATCGCGCAGAAACCCGGGAGGAACCGTCCCGTTTCGTGACAGCGCCTGTCCCAGCGCGCGGATGGCGCAGCGCCCGCTGCCCCAAAGCCATTGGATTGCCGCGGATCGGCGGTTTCCTGCCCAAACCCGCCGTGGCACGTTCGATGCGTTGATCTGCACCCGGATCCGCGTGCCATCGGGTTTGCGCGGTTTTCAACCCCTTCGGAGACATGTCATGCAATACGCCGCTCCCGGCGCCCCCGGCGCCAAGATCACCTTCAAGCCCCGTTACGACAACTTCATCGGCGGCCGGTTCGTGCCCCCGGTCGATGGCCAGTACTTCGACGTCGTCACGCCGATCAGCGGGCGCGTCTACACCCAGGCCGCGCGCTCCGGCGCCGCCGACATCGAGCGCGCGCTCGACGCCGCCCACGGCGCCGCCGCCAAGTGGGCCGCCACCGCGCCGGCCGAGCGCGCCAACGTGCTGCTGAAGATCGCCGACCGCATCGAGCAGAACCTCGAGCTGCTGGCCTATGCCGAGACCGTGGACAACGGCAAGCCGATCCGCGAGACGCTGAACGCCGACATCCCGCTCACGGTCGACCATTTCCGCTACTTCGCCGGTTGCGTGCGGGCCCAGGAAGGCGCCCTGTCCGAGATCGACACGAACACGATCGCCTACCACTTCCACGAGCCCCTGGGCGTCGTCGGCCAGATCATTCCCTGGAACTTCCCGATCCTGATGGCGGCCTGGAAGCTCGCGCCCGCGCTCGGCGCCGGCAACTGCGTCGTCCTGAAGCCCGCCGAATCGACCCCGATCAGCCTTCTCGTCCTGGTCGAGCTCATCGCCGACCTGCTGCCCCCGGGCGTGCTCAATGTGGTCAACGGTTTCGGCCGCGAAGCCGGCATGCCCCTGGCCAACAGCAAGCGGATCAACAAGATCGCCTTCACCGGCTCCACCGCGACCGGCAAGGTCATCGCGGCCGCCGCGGCCTCGAACCTGATCCCGGCGACGCTGGAACTCGGCGGCAAGAGCCCGAACGTCTTCTTCGACGACGTGATGGCGCAGGACGACGCCTTCCTCGACAAGGCGATCGAAGGCCTGGTGCTGTTCGCCTTCAACCAGGGCGAGGTCTGCACCTGCCCGAGCCGCGCGCTGATCCAGGAATCGATCTACGACCGCTTCATCGAGCGCTGCCTGAAGCGCGTCGCCGCCATCAAGCAGGGCAACCCGCTGGACACCGACACCATGCTGGGTGCGCAGGCGTCGGCGATGCAGATGGACAAGATCATGACCTACCTCGAACTGGGCAAGCAGGAAGGGGCCCAGGTGCTGTGCGGCGGCAACCAGGCCCGGCTCGGCGGCGACCTCGCCGGCGGCTACTACATCCAGCCGACGCTGTTCAAGGGCCACAACGACATGCGCGTCTTCCGCGAGGAGATCTTCGGCCCGGTGCTGGCCGTGACCACCTTCAAGGACGAAGCCCAGGCGCTGCAGATCGCCAACGACACGCCTTACGGCCTCGGCGCCGGCGTCTGGACGCGCGACGGCAGCCGCGCCTACCGCATGGGCCGCGCGATCCAGGCCGGCCGCGTGTGGACCAACTGCTACCACGCCTACCCGGCGCATGCGGCCTTCGGCGGCTACAAGGAATCGGGCATCGGCCGCGAGACCCACAAGGCCATGCTCGACCACTACCAGCAGACCAAGAACCTGCTCGTGAGCTACAGCCCGAACGCACTGGGCTTCTTCTGATCTCCTGATCCGAAAGGAAGCAGCGGCCCGGCGTGCCTCGGCACCCCGGGCCGTTTTCATCATGAACAATCCGATCCAGCGCGTCGTCGCCACGCCGGCCGCGCGCGCCCTCGTCGAGCGCCTTCGCGGCGAGCACGGCGCGATCTACTTCTACCAATCGCACGGCTGCTGCGAAGGCAGCGCGCCGATGTGCTTTGCGCCGGGCGAGATGCCGCTGGCGGCCGACGATCTGCGCCTGGGCGAGATCGACGACGTGCCTTTCTACGCCAGCCGCGCGCAATGCGAGTACCTGGCGGGGATGGAACTCACGCTCGACCTCGCCCCCGGCGCGAGCGGCAGCTTCTCGCTCGAGGACGGCACGGGGCAGCGCTTCGTCGTGCGCCTGCGCCTGTGGAGCGACGCCGAAGCCGGGCAGCTCGAATCGCAGCCGCTGGCGCCGGCGATTCCGGTCTGATTCGCCTCAGGGCTGGAATCAGCCCGGGTCGGATCGGGCACTGTGCCATTGCGGCGCATGGCCCACGAATCGCGGTCGGCGCGTTCGATTCGGTCCGCCTGCTTTCGGGTTTACGCGGGGTTCCGAACAGTCTGTCCCGATTCCAGCCGGGGCGTCCGGTTTCCGGTCGATCCCGGGCGGCGCATCGAGCGCGCCCCGAGGCCGGCCGCGCCGGATCCACTCAGGAGGCCTGGGCCATTCGCTTTCTCTGCTTCGCGGTGGGCCAGGCTGGCGCCTGGCAAGGTCTGGCACGCGACATGCTTTTCAGCTTCGACCCGGTCAGAGCGGTGAATGCAGGAGAGATCCCCTTGGACGACGAGACGGTGGAAAACGAAAGGTACGAGCTGCGCTTCCAGTCGTTCTTCGATCCCGGGCGCGCGCTCGCCTTTCCGTGCGATGCCGCGGGGCACGTCGACCTCGACGGCCTCGGCGAACGGACGCTGCAGAAATACCTTTATGCGCGCGCCGTCGTCGGCGCCGAGTTCTCGCTGCCCTCGGTTCGGCCGCGCCCGGGCCGCTAGGCGCGCGGGGCAGCCGCCGGCGCTTGCCGCTGCTTCAGGCGCCGCGCAGTTGAACCCGCGTCGCGCCGAGCGTGACGACGTCTCCGGCGCGCAGCTTGCGCCCGCGCCGCAGTTCGGCCTCGCCGTTGACGCGGACGGCGCCTTCGAGGATCACGCGCTTGGCGTCGCCCCCGCTCGCGGCCAGGCCCTCGGCCTTGAGCAAGGCGTCGAGCGTGATCGATTCACCGCGAAGCCTGAACTCCCGTGCGCCGTCCATGATCGTTCAGCTGCTTCGGCGCAGACCCGCCGGCCTCACATGCCCGCGTAATTGGGCCCGCCGCCGCCTTCGGGCGTGACCCAGACGATGTTCTGGGTCGGGTCCTTGATGTCGCAGGTCTTGCAGTGCACGCAATTCTGGGCGTTGATCTGCAGGCGCTGGCTGCCGTCGTCGTTGGCGACGAATTCGTAGACCCCGGCCGGGCAGTAGCGGCTCTCGGGGCCCGCATACAGCTCGAGGTTCACCGCCACCGGCACCGACGCGTCTTTCAGGGTCAGGTGGGCGGGCTGGTTCTCTTCGTGGTTGGTGTTGCTGATGAAGACCGAGCTCAGGCGGTCGAAGGTGAGCTTGCCGTCGGGCTTGGGGTACTTGATCGGCTCGACCTGCGCCGCCGCGTGCAGGCGGTCGTGGTCGGGGGCGTGGCGGTGGATCGTCCAGGGCGGACTCTTCAGGCCCAGCCGCGGCAGCAGCCATTGCTCGACGCCGGTCATCAGGGCGCCGACGGTGTTGCCCTGCTTGAACCATTGCTTGAAGTTGCGGCTGCGACTGAGCTCGTCGTGGAGCCAGCTCTTCTCGAAGGCTTGCGGGTAGGCCGAGAGTTCGTCGCCGGCGCGGCCGGCCTTCAGGGCTGCGGCCGCGGCCTCGGCCGCGAGCATGCCGGTCTTGATCGCCGCATGGCTGCCCTTGATGCGCGAGGCGTTGAGCGTGCCGGCATCGCAACCCACGAGCGCGCCGCCCGGAAACACGAGCTTGGGCAGGCTCAGCAGCCCGCCCGCGGTGATGGCGCGTGCGCCGTAGCCGATGCGCTTGCCGCCTTCGATGTGGCGGCGGATGGCGGGGTGCGTCTTCCAGCGCTGCATTTCCTCGAACGGGCTGATCCAGGGGTTCTGGTAGTCCAGGCCGGTGACGAAGCCCAGCGTCACCCGGTTGCCTTCGAGGTGGTAGAGGAAGCCGCCGCCGTAGGTGTGCTCGTCCATCGGCCA
>JAGWTS010000006.1 GCA_028868875.1 Burkholderiales bacterium
CAGCCGCATCGGCCGCGCCTGGATGGCGATCCGCGAAGACGAGATCGCCGCCAAGGCCATGGGCATCAACACCCGCAACATGAAGCTGCTGGCCTTCGGCATGGGCGCCACCTTCGGCGGGGTCTCGGGCTCGATGTTCGCGGCCTTCCAGGGCTTCGTCTCGCCGGAATCGTTCTCGCTGGCCGAGAGCGTGATGATCGTGGCGATGATCGTGCTCGGCGGCCTGGGCCACATCCCCGGGGTGATCCTGGGCGCGGTCATGCTCTCGGCCCTGCCCGAGGTGCTGCGCTATGTGGCAGGGCCGCTGCAGCAGATGACCGGCGGGCGGCTCGATGCCTCGATCCTGCGCCAGTTGCTGATCGCGCTGGCGATGATCTCGATCATGCTCATCCGCCCCCGAGGGCTGTGGCCTTCGCCCGAGCATGGCAAGGCCGCCCCGGCGGCGACGCGCTGAAGGAGACACGACATGGCAAACACCGTACTCAAGGTGCAAGGCGTCTCCAAGCGTTTCGGGGGGCTGCAGGCCCTGTCCGAAGTGGGGATCCAGATCGACGCGGGCCAGGTCTACGGGCTCATCGGCCCGAACGGCGCGGGCAAGACCACGTTCTTCAACGTCATCACGGGGCTGTACATCCCGGACTCGGGCAGCTTCGAGTTGGGCGGCGCGCCGTACAAGCCCAGCGCGGTGCACGAGGTGGCCAAGGCGGGCATCGCCAGAACCTTCCAGAACATCCGGCTCTTCGCCGAGATGACGGCGCTGGAGAACGTGATGGTCGGGCGCCATGTGCGCACCCACTCGGGGCTGGGCGGCGCGGTCTTCCGCACCGCGGGGTTCAAGAAGGAAGAGCGCGAGATCGCAGCCCGGGCGCAGGAGCTGCTCGACTACGTGGGCATCGGCAAGTACAGCGAATACAAGGCCCGCACGCTGAGCTACGGCGACCAGCGAAGGCTGGAGATCGCCAGAGCACTGGCGACGGATCCCAAGCTGATCGCGCTGGACGAGCCGGCTGCGGGCATGAACGCGACCGAGAAGGTGGTGCTGCGCGAACTCATCGACCGCATCCGCAAGGACGGCCGCACGATCCTGCTGATCGAGCACGACGTGAAGCTCGTGATGGGGCTGTGCGACCGCGTCACCGTGCTCGACTACGGCAAGCAGATCGCCGAGGGCACGCCCGCGGAGGTGCAGAAGAACGAGAAGGTGATCGAGGCTTATCTCGGCGCCGGGCAGCATTGAGCGTGGAGCCGAACAAGATGACAACGACGATGCTGAAAGTGACCGGACTGAAGGTCGCCTACGGCGGCATCCAGGCCGTCAAGGGCGTGGACTTCGAGGTTCGCCAGGGCGAGCTCGTGAGCCTCATCGGCGCCAACGGCGCGGGCAAGACGACGACGCTCAAGGCCGTGACCGGCACCCAGCCGATGGCGGCGGGCTCGATCGAGTTCCTCGGCCGTGCCGTCAAGGGCCAGGGCCCCTGGGATCTCGTCAAGCAGGGCTTGGTGATGGTGCCCGAAGGGCGCGGCGTGTTCACGCGCATGACCATCGTCGAGAACCTGCAGATGGGCGCCTTCGTACGCAACGACGACGAGATCGAGGCCGACGTCGACAAGGTCTTCGAGATCTTCCCGCGCCTGAAGGAGCGCGCGGCGCAGCTGGCCGGCACGATGAGCGGCGGCGAGCAGCAGATGCTCGCGATGGGCCGCGCCTTGATGGCCAGGCCCAAGGTGCTGCTGCTCGACGAACCGAGCATGGGACTCTCGCCGATCATGGTCGACAAGATCTTCGAGGTCGTGGCCGACATCCACAGCCGCGGCACGACCATCCTGCTGGTCGAGCAGAACGCGAGCCGGGCCCTGGGGCTGGCCGACCGCGGCTACGTCATGGAATCGGGCGAGGTCACGATGACCGGCGAAGCCAAGTCGCTGCTCGCCGACCCGAAGGTGCGCGCGGCCTACCTCGGCGAGTAGCGTCAGTCGACCTCAGTCGACGACCGCGCCGCTGGCCTTGACGATGGGCCCGTACTTGGCGAGTTCGCTCTTGACGAACGCGCCGAACTGAAGCGGCGTGGTCGGCGCCGGCTCGGCCATCAGCAAGCCCAGGCGCGACTTCAGCGCCGGGGTTTCGAGGGCGCCGACGAAAGCCTTGTTCAGCCGCGCCGTCAGGGCCGGTGCCAGATGCGCCGGGCCGAAGAGCCCGAACCAGGTGCTGATGTCGAAGCCGGGCAGGCCGGCTTCGGCCATCGTCGGCAGCTCGGGCATCGCGCTCGAGCGCAGCGGCGTCGTCACCGCCAGCGCCAGCAGCCTGCCGCTGCGGATGTTGGCCGCGGCCGCGGCGAGGTTGTCGAAGTTCAGGTCGACCTGGCCGCTCAGCAGCGCGAGTTGCGCCGGAGCCGCGCCCGAGTAGGGAATGTGGACGATGAAGAGCCCGGCGCGCGACTTGAACAGCTCGCCCGCCAGATGGCCGGCGCTGCCGTTGCCGCCCGAGCCGTAGTTGAGCCGGCCCGGATGGGCGCGGGCGTAGGCGATGAGCTGGCGCAGGTTGGCCACGCCCATCTGGCGCGCCCGCCCGGCGTTCATCACCAGCACGTTGGGGACCTGGGCCACGAGCGTGATCGGCGTGAAGTCGCGCACCGGGTCGTAGGGCACGTGGCGGTAGAGCCAGGGGTTGATGGCGTGGGTCGCGACCGCGCCCATGACGATCGTGCTGCCGTCGGGCGCCGCCTTGGCGACGAAATCAGCGCCGATGTCGCCGCCGGCACCCGGCTTGTTCTCGACGATGACCGGGCCCAGGCTGTCCTTGACGGCATCGGCGAGCGCGCGCGCCACGAGGTCCAGCGGGCCGCCGGGCGGATAGGGCACGACGAGGCGCAGCGGCCGCCCCTGCGCGCGTACGGCGGCGGCAGCGAACAGGGCCGCGGCGGCGAGCCATCGACGTCGATCGATCTTCATGCGAGCACTCCTTGCTTGTCGGCCTCGCTGGTGAAAGCGTCGGCGTAGAACTCTTCTTCGGGCAGGCCGCAGCGGGCGACGAAGTCGCGCTGCGCGGCCTCGACCATCGGCGGCGTGCCGCAGGCATAGACCTGGTGGCCCGACAGGTCGGGCCAGTCGCGCATCACCGCCTCGTGGACGAAGCCGGTGCGCCCGCCCCACGCGTCTTCGGGCGCGGGTTCGGAGAGCACCGGCACGTAGCGCAGGCTCGGCATCGCGGCCGCGGCCTCGGCGCACCAGTCGTGCTGGTAGAGGTCGGCGCGGCGGCGGCAGCCCCAGTAGAGCACCGCGTCGCGGGTGATGCCTTGCTCGCGCAGGCGCTGGACGATGGCCTTGATTGGCGCGAAGCCGGTGCCGCTGGCGAGCAGCACGACCGGCTTGGTGCTGTCCTCGCGCAGGAAGAAGCTGCCGAACGGGCCTTCCATGCGCAGGATGTCGCGCTCCTTCATCGTGCCGAAGACCTGGTCGGTGAAGAGGCCGCCGGGCAGGTGGCGGATGTGCAGCTCGATCGCCGGCGGCGTGCCGAGCGCGTGCGGCGAGGTCGCCATGCTGTAGCTGCGGCGCGCGCCGTCGCGCAGGATGAACTCGATGTACTGGCCGGCGCGGTACTGCAGGTTCTGGTTCGCCGGCAGCTGCAGCCTGAGCACGGCCACGTCCGGGGCCGGCTTGTCGATCGAGATCAGCCGCGTCGGCATCTTCAGGATCGGGAAATCGCCCGCCCCCGGCACGGTGCGGGCCTCGACGACGCAATCGGTCTCGGGCCGGGCGCAGCAGGTGAGGATGAGCCCGGCCTGCGCCTCGGCCGCCGTCAAGGCCTTGGCCTGGTGCGGGCCGTGCACGACCCGGCCTTCGAGGAGCCGGCTCTTGCACGAGCCGCAGGCGCCGTCGCGGCAGCCGTAGGGCAGGCCGATGCCCTGGCGGATGGCGGCGGCGAGCAGGGTTTCGTCGGATTCGACCTCGTAGCGGCGCTCGGCCGGATGCAGGGTGACGGTGAAGCTCATGAAGATCCGGCTGCGTAAACTCGGGCGCCATTGTGCCCGTACCCACCTTGCTCATCGTCGGCTGCGGCGACATCGGATGCCGCGTTCTGAAGCTGCTGCACGGGCGCTGGCATCCGCTCGCGCTCACGCGCTCGCCCGAGCAGCGTGCGGCCTTGCGCGCGCTCGGGGCCCGGCCCCTGCTCGGCGACCTCGACGCCCCGGCCACGCTGGGGCGGCTCGGCGGCCTCGCCGACGCCGTGCTCCACCTCGCGCCGCCGCCCGCAGCGGGCGCCGACGATCCGCGCACGCGCGCCCTGGTCCGCGCCCTGGCGCGCGGCGGCCGGGTGCGCAGCCTCGTCTACGCGAGCACGAGCGGCGTCTACGGCGATTGCGGCGGCGCGCGCGTGGCGGAAACGCGGCCCATTGCCCCCGCCACCGAGCGTGCGCGCCGGCGTGCCGATGCCGAGGCGCAACTGCGCGCCTACGGCCGGCGCTGCGGCGTGCGCGTGGGCATCCTGCGCATCCCCGGCATCTACGCCCCCGACCGCGTCGGCGGCGATCCGCGCGAGCGCGTGCGCCGCGGCAGCCCGGCGCTGGTGGCGGCGGAAGACGTCCACACCAGCCACATCCATGCCGACGACTTGGCCCGCGCCTGCATCGCCGCGTTGGCGCGGATCGCGCCGCAGCGCCTGATCAACGTCTGCGACGACGGCCGGCTGCCGATGGGGGACCATTTCGACCTCGTCGCCGACCTCGCGCACCTGCCGCGCCCGCCGCGTGTCACGCGGGCCGAGGCCGCGATGCAACTCTCGCCGCTGAGCCTGAGCTTTCTCGGCGAATCGCGGCGCCTCGTCAATGAGCGCATGAAGCGCGAACTGCGCCTCGCGCTGCGCTTTCCGACCGTGGCCGCCTGCCGCTTCGACTCGTAGCCGGGCTGCGGGCCTGGGCCCCGGGTTGAAGAAGAGGCTTGCGCCGGGCGTCAGCGCCGGCCGAAAGGCGGCTGGCGCCGCCAGTAGCGGATCATCAGGTAGCCGCCAGCCATGCCGCCGAGGTGGGCGAAGTGGGCGATGCCGCCGCCGCGGTCGATGTAGCCGAGCACCAGTTCGAGCCCGCCGAAAACGAAGACGAAGGTGCGCGCGCGCATCGGGATGGGCGGGAACAGCGGCATGATCATGCGGTTCGGGAACAGCATGCCGTAGGCCAGGAGCAGCGCGAACAGCCCGCCCGAGGCGCCGATGGTGGCCTCCATCGACTGGGTGACCCAGGTGAATGCGAGCTGGGTCAGCGCCGCAGCGAGCACCCCGGCGAGCAGGAACTGCAGGTAGCGGCGCTGGCCCCAGAGCTGTTCGAGCTCGCTGCCGAACATCCACAGCCCGAGCATGTTGAAGAACAGATGCATCAGGCTGCCGTGCAGGAAGGCGTAGGTCAGCACCTGCCAGGGCCAGAACATCGAGCTGCCGATCGGCCAGAGCGCGAACAGTCCGTCCAGCGGGACGAACGCCTGCAGGCAGAAGATGGCCGTGCAGATCAGCATCAGGGCTTTGGTGACGGGCGGAATCGGCGGCATGGAACCTGTGGTGGGTGGCGCCGATGGACTCCGGCACCAGCGGCCGAAAAAACCGGCGGCTGGGGGACGACTCGGCGGCGCCCTGGCGGCGCCGCAATGAGGAGTCGTCGGGCTTGCGCTGGGCCGGCGGATGATAACGCAGGAGGCTGCGGCCAGGCCCGGCCCCGGGCGGGCCGGTCGCAGCGTCGGTGGCCGGCGGCGGTCAGCCGTGGGCGAGCTTGAAGACCGCCACCGCGTCGACGAGTTGGCGCGCCTGGGCCTTCAGGCTTTCGGCGGCGGCGGCGCTCTCTTCGACGAGCGCGGCGTTCTGCTGGGTCGCCTGGTCCATCTGGCTCACCGCCAGGCCCACCTGGCCGACTCCGGCGCTCTGCTCGCTGCTGGCCGCGCTGATCTCGCCGACGATGTCGGTGACGCGGCGGATCGCGGCGACCACCTCGGTCATCGTCGCGCCGGCCTGGTCGACCAGGACCGTTCCGGCCTCCACGCGTTCGACGCTGGCCGAGATCAAGGCCTTGATCTCGCGCGCCGCCTCGGCGCTGCGCTGGGCCAGGTTGCGAACCTCGGAGGCGACGACGGCAAAGCCCCGGCCTTGCTCGCCCGCGCGCGCCGCCTCGACCGCGGCATTCAGGGCGAGGATGTTGGTCTGGAAGGCGATGCCGTCGATGACGCCGATGATGTCGGCGATGCGGCGCGAGCTGTCGTTGATGCCCTTCATGGTGTCGACGACGCGGGACACGACCTCGCCGCCCTTGACCGCGGTGCTGCTCGCGCCTTGGGCGAGCTGGTTCGCCTGCTGCGCGTTGTCGGCGTTTTGCTTGACCGTCGTGCCCAGCTGTTCCATCGAGGCCGCGGTCTCCTGCAGCGCCGACGCCTGCTGTTCGGTGCGGCTGGACAGGTCCTGGTTGCCCTGGGCGATCTGGCCGCTCGCGGAGGCGACGCTTTCCGAATTGCGGCGCACGTTGCCGACCACGTCGCGCAGCGCGGCCTGCATGCGCATCAGCGCGCCGAGCATCACGCCGGTCTCGTCGCGCGAGGTGATCGCCAGTTCGCGCGTCAGGTCCCCGGCGGCCACGCGGTCGACGGCCTCGATCGCGGTGTGCAGCGGACGCGTGATGGAGCGGGTGATGAACAGGCCGAAGGCGATCGCGCCCAGGACCGCGGCGGCGGCCGCGACGCCCAGCGTCGTCAAGCCCCGCTCGTAGGTCGATTGCGCCTGCGTGGTGGCGGCCTTCATCTCGTCTTCCTGGTAGGTCGTCAGGTCGGAAATCGCCTGCAGGTAGGCCTGCTCGGTCGCCAAGCGAGGCCCGGAAAGCAGCGCGGAGGCTTCGGCCGTCTTGCCGTCCATGGCCAGGGCGATGACGTCGTTCGATAGGGCGAGATAGTCCTTGCGGGCGGCCAGGACTGCTTCGAACTTGCTTCGGGCCTTGGCGCTGTGGAGGGACTTCTCGAGCAGGTCCACGTCCTTGGCGATCTCCGCCCGGTCGTTGGCGAACTCTTCCTTGTCCTTCGCGCGCGCGCTCGCGTCGGCGTGGAGGGTCAGGATCCGAAGCACCTGCGCCTCGTCGCTGACGCGGAAGGCGATGCGCTGCAGCGCGTTGACCTTCGGATAGCGACCCTGCGCCAGGTCGTCTACCGCCGTGTTCAACGCGGCCATGCGCGTCGCTCCGACCGAGGCCAGGAGCAACAGCAGCGCGACCATGAAGCCGAAGGCGATTGCGAGGCGGGTTCCGATTCTCAAGTTGTTCATGACGACTACTTCGTTGCTTCGATGAATGGGCGAGGGAATACGGGGCCGTGCTCAGGGGCATGGGCTGCCATCCAGCTGCGGAGCTGGCCGGCCCGGCTTCCGAGCGCTGCCATCGCAGGGTTTTCGGATCCGAACGGCTCAGGTTTAGAAGTTTCTGGTCGCGAGGATCAGAACTGTTCCACCTGATTCGACGCAGGCGTGCAAGGCGAAGGTGATGCTGGGGGGCGCTGAGCGTCGGGCAAAGCCGCCGCCAAACCTTTGGTGCCCGCGGCCAGACTCGAACTGGCACGCCTTGCGGCGGCGGATTTTGAATCCGCTACGTCTACCGATTTCGTCACGCGGGCCAGGCGCAGCGGGGCCGCTGCGCGAGGGGCGCGATTATCGCATGGCCCCCCGCAGCAGCCGCGGTGTCGGACTGCCACAATCGCAGCCGAAGAGGACAGCATCATGGCCCAGGCACAAGCCCCGCAGTACAAGACGCTCGAAGACACGATCGGCGCGACGCCGCTGGTGCGCTTGCAGCACATCGGCCGCGACCCGCAGCGCGGCAACGTGATTCTCGGCAAGCTCGAAGGCAACAACCCGGCGGGATCGGTGAAGGACCGGGCGGCGATCAGCATGATCCGGCGCGCCGAGGAGCGCGGCGAGATCCGCCCCGGCGACACCTTGATCGAAGCCACCTCGGGCAACACCGGCATCGCGCTGGCGATGGCCGCCTCGATCCGCGGCTACCGCATGCTGCTCATCATGCCGGAGGACTTGTCGGTCGAGCGCGCGCAGTCGATGAAGGCCTTCGGCGCCGAACTCATCCTCACGCCGCGCTCGGGCGGCATGGAATACGCGCGCGACCTCGCCGAACAGATGCAGCGCGACGGCAAGGGCCGCGTGCTCGACCAGTTCGCCAACGCCGACAACCCGCGCGTCCATTACGAGACCACGGGCCCCGAGATCTGGGCCGACACCGCCGGGCGCGTCACGCATTTCGTGAGCGCGATGGGCACCACCGGCACCATCACCGGCGTCTCGCGTTACCTGAAGGAGCAGAACCCGGCGGTGCGCGTCATCGGCGCCCAGCCGGCCGAAGGCTCGCGTATCCCCGGCATCCGCAAATGGCCCGAGGCCTACATGCCGAAGATCTACGACGCCTCCCTGGTCGACGAGACCGTGCTCGTGAGCCAGGCCGATGCCGAGGACCTGGTGCGCCGCCTCGCGCGCGAGGAGGGGCTGTTCGCCGGGATCTCGGCCGCCGGGGCCTGCTGGGTGGCCTTGCAGGTGGCGGCGCGGGTCGAGAACGCGACCATCGTCTTCGTCGTCTGCGACCGCGGCGACCGTTATCTGTCCACCGGGGTGTTTCCGGCGTGAAGCAGGAGGTGCGCTTCTGCACGAACTGCGCGGGGCCGCTGGCGCTCGTCGAAGCGCAGGAAGACGGCGGACCGAAGCAGCGCCTGCGCTGTCCCGAATGCGGCTGGACGCACTGGAACAACCCGACCCCGGTGCTGGCCGCGGTGATCGAATGCGCCGACCGCGATGGCCGCCTCCTGCTCGCACGCAATGCGGCCTGGCCTGGGAAATTCTTCGGCCTCGTCACCGGCTTCATGGAAGCGGGGGAGACGCCCGAGCAGGGCATCCGGCGTGAAGTGGCCGAGGAGACGTCGCTCGAGGTCGAGGCGCTGGGCTTGATCGGCGTCTACGATTTCCAGCGCATGAACCAGGTCATCATCGCCTACCACGCGCTTGCGCGCGGCGCGGTCCGGCTCTCGCCCGAGTTGGCGGAATACAAGCTCTTCGAGCCCGCCCGGGTCCGCTGCTGGAAGGCCGGAACCGGCTATGCGCTGGCCGACTTCCTGCGCGCGCGCGGCCACGAGCCGGAGTTCTTCGAGGTCTAGGAGCGCGGGCGGCAAAAGGGCGCCGGCTGAAGCGCGCGCGCAACCGGCACCGCCTGCAGCGGCTCGCAGCCCCGGTCCGGGCGCGGCATCGGATGGCGCCGGCGCAGATCTGCCGCGATCTGCGGCTGGCCGAGCTGCTCGTGCACGACGGCGAGGTTGTGCGCCGCGAGGCAGCTGCCGCGGCCTTGCACGCTGCCGGCGATGTCGGGCTGCTCGCCGATGTCCAGGCAGCGCCGCCAGGCGTCGAGGGCCATCGGCAGCAGCGTCGGCGCCTGCGCGGGATTTTCCGCGCACCAGTCGAGCAACAGGTCGCCCAGGGCGAAGAAGAAGTCCGGCGAGGCGGCGCAATCCTGCAGCCGCGACTCGGCCGCGATCACCCCTTCGGCGTGGCGGCCGGCCTTCTTGAGCGCGAACAGGTGGCGCGTTGCGAGGTCCAGGCGCCAGGGGCTGTCGGCCTGCAGCAGGGCTTCGGCGCGGCCGAAGGCCTGGGCCGCGGCCTCGTGTTCCGCGTACACCGCATGGTCCTTGCCGAGCTGGTACCAGAGGTAGGCGTCGCCGGGCGAGGCTTCGAGTTCGGCCTGCAGCAGCAGCCGGTTGCGGCCGCGCTTGGCCTCGACGCGCTCGCCGCTGTAGCCGTCGTGGCCGACGCGCAGCCCGAGCCGGCGCAGCGGCAGCCGGTGCTGCGGCTGCTCGTGCACCCGCCCCCGGTAGCGCAGGGGGCCCGGCAGGACCCGGCTCAGCCGATGCTGGACGACGCCGTCGGCGGCGCCGAAGTCCTCCAGCTGCAGGGTGCCGACGAAGTCCGGCGGCTCGCCGCGCAGCGCCGCCAGCACGGGGCCGCCTTCGATGAGCCACTCGTCGGCGTCGAGCACCAGATGCCAGTCGGCGCCGGCAAGGTCCAGCGCCGCATTGCGCGCGGCAGCGAAGTCGTCGCACCAGTCGAAGGGGTGCACGCGGGCCCCCGCGGCGCGCGCCACGGCCACCGTGTCGTCGCTCGAGCCGGTGTCGAGGACCAGCATCTCGTCGACCCAGGGTGCGACGCTGGCCAGCAGGCGCGCGATGCGCGGTGCTTCGTTGCGGGCGATCGTGACCAAGGCGAGCTTCATGCGCTCGATGCTGCCGCGCCGGGCGCGGGCGCGATGGCGCAATGAGCGGCACATTGGCCCGCCATATCGGCGCTGCGGGGCGGCGCGCGGGCGCCGCGAAAGGCGTGGGCCTGGGCTTTCTAGGCCGCCAGCGCCTGCGGCGCCAGCGTCGCCGATTCCTGGGCGCCGAAGGCGGCCCAGTCGATGATCTCGAGGCGGCCGTCGCCATGCTCGACCAGGGCCGACAGGCTCTCCACCCAGTCGCCGTCGTTGGCGTAGAGGATGCCGTCGATGTCGCGCATCTCGGCGTGGTGGATGTGGCCGCAGACGACGCCTTGCAGCCCCTGGCGCCGGGCTTCGTGGGCGAGCGCGGTCTCGAACTGGCTGATGTAGCTCACCGCGCGCTTGACCTTGAGCTTGAGGTACTTCGACAGGCTCCAGTAAGGCAGGCCGACGCGGGCGCGGAAAGAGTTCAGGTGGTGGTTGACCTTGAGGATGAACTCGTAGGCCCAGTCGCCGACGTAGGCGAGCCAGCGCGCGCACTGGATGACGCCGTCAAAGCGGTCGCCGTGCACGACCCAGAGCCGGCGGCCGTCGGCGGTCTCGTGGATCCACTGGTCGACGACGTCGACGCCGCCGAAGTTGTGCTGGACGTATTTGCGCGCGAACTCGTCGTGGTTGCCCGGCACGAAGATCACACGCGTACCTTTGCGCGCCTTGCGCAGGAGCTTTTGCACGACGTCGTTGTGCGACTGCGGCCAGAACCATTGGCGCCGCAGCTGCCAGCCGTCGATGATGTCGCCGACGAGGAACAGCGTCTCGCACTCCACTTCGCGCAGGAAGTCGAGCAGCGGCCCCGCCTTGCACCCGGGGGTGCCCAGGTGCAGGTCGGAGATCCACACCGTGCGAACCGCCAGGCGGGTCGGTGATTCGGAGTGCGATTCGTCGGCAGAGGGCAGCGGATCACGTTGCATGGACCGCCATGTTCCGGCCCCCTCAAGACATCGCCGTGACGGCTTCGCGAATTTCCTGTGAACGCGGTCGCACGCGCGCTGCGAGCAGCCGCGCCAGCAACTCGGGCACTTCGAAAACGGCGCGGTTGTCGAGCCGGTGCACCCGTTCGCGCAATTGCGGCAATTGCGCGATCAGCTTCGGCACCGCGTCGGCGAGGGTGTTGAATCCCGGCAGCACGAGGCCCACGCCTTGCTCGCGCACCCAGTCGGTGTTGTAGCGTTCTTGCGGCATGGTCCAGGTGTTGCGCGTGACGATCACCGGCAGTCCGCAATGCAGCGCCTCGCTCACGCTGCCCGGTCCGGGCTTGCCGATGAAGAAGTCGCCCATGCGCAGGTAGCGCGCCACCTCCTCGGTGTGGCCGACGACGAGGCGGGGCGCTGCGGCGGGCAGGGCGCGCAGCGACTTCGCGAGCGCATCGTTGTGGCCGCAGAGCAGGATGAGCGGGGTGTCGGGCAGCTCGCGCGCGATGCGCTTCATGACCTTCGAGCCATGGCCGCCGAAGAGCACGACGCCCACCGGCCGCTCGTCGTCGAAGCCCTGGGCGCGGCGCTCGGCCGCGCGGTCGGTCTGCGGCGCGCGGTAGAAGTCGGGGCGAAGAATCATCCCCGAGCTGCGGTGCACGCGCGCCGGCGCATAGCCCGCGGCCAGCGCCTGTTCGACCGCGCGCGCGCTGCCGCAGACCAGATGCTGGTCCTGGCCCGGCTCGATCCAGAACGAAGGCGGGTGGTCGGCGATGTCGGTGAGCACGGTGACATAGGGCACGCCGGGGCAGGCCTGGGCCAGGCTTTGGTAGAGCGCGCGGTTGAAGTTGGGCACGAGCGAGACCACGAGGTCCGGGCTCTCGGCTTGCCAGTAGGCCGCGAGTTGGCGTGTCATCGCGCCGTGGCCGAGGCGGATCGCCGCCTGCAGCAGCCGCAACTCCTGCGCCAGCCCCAGGGTCCAGCCCTTGGCCAGGCGCTTGTTGTAGTAGTCCTCGGGCGCCATGCCGGTGATGCGGCGGAACAGGCCTTGCGGGTCGAGCACCTCGAACAGGTTGACTTGGCTCACCTCCCAGGGCCGGCCCTGTTCGCGGATCACCGCGTCGAGCGCCTGGGCCGCGGCGCGGTGGCCGCCGCCGGCGTTGAAATAGACGAGGGCGATCTTCATGGCCATGGTTGTCAGGCTCCGTCGTCGGGCAGGCGCATCAGCGGCATGCCCATGCGGATGCGGGCGCCGGGCTCGATGTCGTCGGCGAGCGTGAAGCCGGCGGGGGCGAAGACAATCACGGTCGAGCCGTGCTCGAACCAGCCCATTTCCTCGCCTTTGGCGAACTCGGCATGGCAGGGAATCTCGTTCGGCCCCTTGTAGCGCAGGTGCAGCCGGGTATCGAGCCAGCGCAGTCGGATGCTCGCGACCAGGATCGCCGCCACCGGCACCAGCGTGATGCAATGGCCGCCGTCGGCCATGCGAAAGCGGATCGGCGCGCGCTCGTTGCGGCAGAACAGGTTGCGCACGCGCTCGAGCGCGATCGGGTTGACGTTCCAGGTGTCGCCGCTGATATAGCGCACATGCTCGACGCAGCCGTCGTGCGGAGCGTGGAAGCGGTGGTACATGCTCGAGGTCAGGCGCAGCGTGGCGTAGCAGCCGTCCTCGTAGGGCGCGGCATCCTCCTCGCAGCCGAAGAGATCGGCCATGCGATAAGGAAAGCCCTTGGCCTGGTAGACGCGGCCGCCTTCGACGATGCCGCATGCGCCGACGATGGCGTCGCAGGGGCTCGTGAGGAGGGCGGGGTCGGTGTCGACCTCGCGCGAGCCCGGGCGCAGCTCGCGCGTGAAGCAGTCGTGCAGGCTGCCGAACTGCTGCTGCTTGGCCTCGCTCAGGTCGAGTTCCGTGAAGAGGCGCCAGATCGCGATCGAGGCCCGCGCCACCCAGGGCCGGCGGATGCGGCTGAACCAGCCGACGAAGCGCGTGAGCAGGATGCGCGGAACGCGGTTCGTGAGGAGAAAGTTGAGGTCTTCCTGCTGCAGGAAGAAATCTCGCAAGGCGGCGATTTTCATTTGCTTGTCAAGGCGTTGCAGTACAGATAGCGGGTTCCCACGAAGACCTCCGCATGAATCCAAACATTGCTCTCACGGCGGCGGCATTCGCCGCCCTCGTCGCGGCCTTGCCGCGTGCCACGCGCCGGCTGCAGTTGTCGCTGGCCAAGCATCCCTCGCTGGCCGGCCATTCGCGCATGGCCAAGCGCGTCGCCACCTGGCTGCCCGGCTATGCCTACGGCGAGCAGCGCTTCTACGATTCGGACGGCGCGCCGGCCGAAGTCGCGGCCCAGCGCCGCAGCGCGCTGGATCGGCTCGGGGCGCTTTACCGCAGCCGCTATGCGAAGTCGCTCGAGGCCACCGCGCGCGCGGCCGAGGGCCTGTCCGACCTGCAATTCACCGGCCGCTACCGCGTGCCTTTCCAGTACGGCGCGCATTTGCGCGAACACCTCAAGGTCGGCGCCTTCATGGAATCGTCCGACGGGGTGATGCTCACCGACCTCGACGGCAACCGCTTCTACGACCTCACCGGTTCGTACGGCGTCAACGTCTTCGGCCCCGATTTCTACAAGGCCTGCATCGCCGAAGGTGCGGCCAAGGTGCAGGCGCTCGGGCCGGTGCTCGGCAACCTGCACCCGGTCGTGATCGGCAACGTCGAGCGCCTGCGCCGCATCTCGGGACTGGACGAGGTGAGCTTCCACATGTCGGGCACCGAGGCCGTGATGCAGGCGGTTCGGCTCGCGCGCTACCACACCAAGCGCAGCCATCTCGTGCGCTTTTGCGGCGCGTACCACGGCTGGTGGGAAGACGTTCAGCCCGGCCCCGGCAATCCGGTCACGCCGCGCCAGACCTACACCTTGAAGGAGATGGACGGCGACACCTTGCGCGTGCTGCGCACGCGGCGCGACATCGCCTGCGTGCTCGTCAATCCGCTGCAGGCGCTGCATCCGAACAAGGCCGCGCCGGGCGACTCGGCCCTCGTCGACAGCTCGCGCCAGGCCGGGTACGACCGCGCCGCCTACACCGCCTGGCTGAAGGAGTTGCGCCAGGTCTGCAGCGAGCGCGGCATCGTGCTGATCTTCGACGAGGTGTTCCTGGGCTTTCGCCTCGCCGCGGGCGGCGCACAGGAATACTTCGGCGTGCGCGCCGACATGGTGACCTACGGCAAGACGATCGCCGGCGGTCTGCCGATCGGCGTCGTCTGCGGCCGCCACGAATTGATGCAGCGTTTTCGCGAAGAGCGCCCGGCCGACATCTGCTTCGCCCGCGGCACCTTCAATTCGCATCCCTACGTGATGGGGGCGATGGCGGCCTTCCTCGACCGCCTCGAAACCCCCGAAGTGCGCGCCCTGTACGACGGCCTGGACGAGCGCTGGAACGCGCGCGCCGCAGCGCTCAACCAGGCGCTCGAAGCCGCCGGCCTGCCGCCGCGGGTGGCCAACCTGTCGACGGTCTGGACCGTCAGCTACGAGCGGCCTTCGCGCTACAACTGGATGCTGCAGTTCTATCTGCGCGCCCATGGCCTGGCCTTGAGCTGGATCGGCAGCGGCCGCTTCATCTTCAGCCTGAACTACACCGATGCCGATTTCGCCGAGGTCGCGCGCCGCTTCGTCGCCGCGGCGCAGGAAATGCAGGCCGACGGCTGGTGGTGGAGCGACCCTGGGCTCACGAACAAGGGCATCCGCCGCGGCATCCTGCGCGAACTGCTCGGCCGCGGACCCTGAAGCCCTCAACGCCGATGCTGCACGTGCTGCATCGGGTCGAGGAGCTCGCCGTGCAGCAGCGCGAGCGGGGCCTTGTGATACAGGGCGATGTCGTGGAAGGGGTCGCTCAGGATCTTGGCGGCCCAGGCAAAGGCCTGCAGCGGCCCCTGCGTCAGCAGCAGCTGGACGACTCGGAACAACAGCCCCGCGACGCCGAGCGCGAGCCAGGCGATGCCGACATCGTGGACGAAGCCCGAGAAGCCCTGCGCCGGCTGGATCAGCCCGAACAGCGTCGGCGCGAGCCAGAGCACGAGCGGCACCCCGGCCCAGACCGAGAGCAGGACGATCTTGCGGTGGATGTTGTAGCCCACCTTGATTGCTTCCTTGTGTTCGTCGCTGGCCTGGTTCACGTGGTCGTAGCCGCGCGGCTCGAAGAAGAAATGCCCGGCCTGGCGCGTCGTCATCGAGACGCACCAGCCGATGATCGCGGCCATGGCCGGGTCGATGAACAACATGACATACGCGCAGACGAAGCTGATCGCGCTCACGAAATGCAGCGACTGGTTGATGCGGCTCTGGTGGTAATAGCGGTGATCGTCCCAGCGCTGCTGGTCGAGGATGCGCAGGAATTCCTTCATCGTCACTCCGATTGATTGTTTCGAACCTGAGACATGCTGACGACCTGTCGTGAATCCACCGTGACGGTGCCGCCGTCACAATCCTGTTGCGAAGCGCGGTCACCATCGGGGACCATGCCGTCATCGAATCCGCTGCGCATCGCGGTCGTCACCGAAACCTATCCGCCCGAGGTCAATGGCGTTTCGACGACGATTGCGCGCGTCGTCGAAGGCCTGCTCGAATGCGGCCACCGGCTGCAGCTGGTGCGGCCGCGGCGCGACGAAGGCGATGCCGGCACGCCGGGGCCAGGGCTGCAGACCCTGCTCGTGCGTGGCCTGCCGATTCCGCGCTATCCGCAACTGCGCATGGGGCTGCCGGCACGACGCACCCTGGTTTCGAGCTGGTTGCGCGAACGCCCCGATGTGGTCCATATCGCGACCGAAGGGCCGCTCGGCTGGTCGGCCTTGCGCGCCGCGCTGCAATTGAAATTGCCGCTGACCTCGGATTTCCGCACCAATTTCCACGCCTACAGCCGGCATTACGGAATCGGCTGGCTCGAGCGGCCCATCGTCGGCTATCTGCGCCGCTTTCACAATCGCACCGGCTGCACGATGGCGCCGACCGAAATGCTCCGGCGCGAACTCGAACATGCCGGATTCGAGCGCACCGCGGTGGTGGCGCGCGGCGTCGATGCGCGCCGCTTCAGCCCGGAGCGCCGCAGCGAGGCCTTGCGCCGCTCCTGGGGCGTGGGCGCCGACGAGACCGTCGTGCTCTGCGTCGGCCGCCTCGCGCCGGAGAAGAACCTCGACACCTTGCTCGAAGCCTTCGAGGGGATGCGGGCCGTGAATCCGGCGCTGCGCCTCGTGCTCGTCGGCGACGGCCCGATGCGCGAGCAACTGCGCCAGCGCTGCCCCGATGCCGTCTTCGCCGGCCTGCGCGGCGGCGACGACCTCGCCGCGCATTACGCCTCGGGCGACCTGTTCCTGTTTCCGAGCCTGACCGAGACCTTCGGCAACGTCACGCCCGAGGCGATGGCCAGCGGCCTGCCGGTGCTGGCTTTCGACTGCGCCGCCGCGGGCCAGTTGATCCGCAACGGCGTCAACGGCTGGCTCGCCCGCGTCGACGACCGCGCCGATTTCGTGCGCCATGCGGTGGCCTTGGCGGCCGACCCGCTGGCCGCGCGCCCCACCGGCGCTGCCGCGCGCGCGACGGCGCTCGACCTGGACTGGAGCCGGGTCGTGAACCAGGTCGAGACCGTGATGCGATCGGTCATGCGCGTCGCCCACGCCGGCAGCGCGGGCCCGGCCCTGCTGCTGGGCAGCGAGTAGCGGCAGACCGCGCTCAGGGCGCGGGTGGGGTTTCGGGTCGGGGCCTAGAATCTCCGGCCATGGATTACGACCGCGAACTCGACACCCGCGGGCTGCTGTGCCCGCTGCCCATCCTCAAGGCGAAGAAGGCCCTGGCCGAGATGGTGACGGGCGAGGTCCTGAAGGTGGTCAGCACCGACCCCCATTCGCCGCGCGACTTTCAGGCCTTTGCGCGCCAGACCGGCAATGAACTCGTGGGCCAGTCCACCGAAGGGGCGGACTTCGTGCACCTGCTGCGCCGGCGCTGAAAGCCTAGAGTTCGAGCCCGCGCAGGTAGTCGCGAAAGCCCGGGCCGAGCGCAGGATGCGCCAGCGCGAGTTCCACATTGGCCTGCAGAAAACCTTCCTTGCTGCCGCAGTCGTAGCGCTTGCCTTCGTAGCGGTAGGCGAAGACCTTCTCTCGCCTTAGCAGCGAGGCGATGCCGTCGGTGAGCTGGATCTCGCCGCCGACGCCGCGCGGCTGGGTCGCGATTTCGTGGAAGACGCCGGGGGTGAGGATGTAGCGCCCCGCCACGCCCAGGTGGGAGGGCGCGTCCTCGGGCGCCGGCTTCTCGACGATGCGCTGCACATCCATCAGGCGCTCGTTGACGGGCGTGCCGGCGACGATGCCGTAGCGCCGCGTCTGCTCCGGCGGCACTTCCTGCACCGCCAGGATCGAGGCCCGCCATTCGGCGAACTGCTCGACCATCTGCGCCAGGACCGGCGGCTCGCCCACCATCAGGTCGTCGGCGAGGAGCACGGCGAAGGGCTGGTCGCCGATCAGGCGCTGGCCGCACAGCACCGCGTGCCCGAGCCCCAGGGCCTGGGCCTGGCGCACGTAGATGCACTCCATGTCATCGGGCTTGACGCTGCGCACGACGGCGAGCAGGTCGTCCTTGTGCGCCTGTTCGAGCGCGACCTCGAGCTCGAAGGTCATGTCGAAATGGTCTTCGATCGGGCGCTTGTGGCGGCCGGTGACGAAGATCATCTCGCGCACCCCGGCCGCGTAGGCCTCCTCGACCGCGTACTGGATCAAGGGCTTGTCGACGACCGGCAGCATTTCCTTGGGCTGGGCCTTGGTGGCGGGCAGGAATCTCGTGCCGAGCCCTGCAACCGGGAAAATGGCCTTTTTGACGAGCATCGCGGTCTCTACAATGATCCGAACCGAGGTCATTGTGTCATGCGGCCGCGACCGCGCTGTGACCGCCACCGACGAATATCGCATGGATGTCCTGATCGTCGAACCGCTCGATCCCGAGGTGCTGGAATGGCTGGACGAGCGCTGCGCGATTCGCTATGCGCCGCAATTGGCGCAGGACGGCCATGAATTCCGCAAGACGCTGTTTCGCACCCGGTCGGTGATCATTCCGCCCTCGGTCGCGCTGGACGCGGCCACGATCCGCTCGGCGCCGCTGCTGCGCGCGGTCGGCCGGGTGTCCAGCGGGGCCGAGAACATCGACCTCGAGGCCTGCGCGGCCGCTGGCGTCGAGGTCGTGCGCCCGGTCACCGCCAGCGCCACCGCCGAGGCCGAATTCGTCATCGGCGCCTTGCTCCAGATGCTGCGCCGGGTTCCGGTGGTCAACGTCGAAGGCCTGCTCGTCGGACGCGAGCTGGGGGGCACCACGGTCGGCCTCGTCGGCATGTCGGCGGCGGCGCGTCCGCTGGCCAGGCTGCTGGCCGCGTTCGGCGCGCGCGTCGTCGGCTACGACCCGGCTCTGCACGTCAACGACGGCGTCTGGCGGCGCTGGCAGGTCGAGCCGATGAACCTCGCCGAGCTGTTCGAGTGCTGCGACGGCGTCGCGATCCTGCTCACCTACTTCTCGCGCTACCGCGGGCTCATCGGCGAGCGCTTCCTCTCGGTCGCCAAGCCGAACCAGGTGCTGGTGTGCCTGGCCCATTCGAGCCTGCTCGACGAGCGGGCGCTGGCCGACGCGATGACGGGCGGGCGCATCGCCGCGGCCTGGTTCGACAGCCTCGAACCCGGCATGGCCGACCCCGGGCGGCCGCTTGCGCGCGTCGACGCCTTGCAGGTCACGCCGCGCGTGGCGAGCACGACGCTCGAATCGCGCTCGCGCAGCGCCTGGGCCGTGGCGCGCCAGATCGACGCCCTGCTCGCCGCGCCGGCGCAGCCGCGCGAAGAACTCAAGCCGGCGCCGGCAGCCGATTTCGCTGATCTTGCAGACGGGCCAGCGCCTGCGTGAAATCGGCCAGCCGCGCCTGCTCCTGGGCGACGACGGCGGCAGGGGCGCGGGCGACGAAGCTCTGGTTCGCGAGCTTGGCGTTCGCCTTCTGGATCTCGCCGGCCAGGCGCGCGATTTCCTTGTCCAGGCGCGCGCCCTCGGCGGCGACATCGATCTCGACGTGAAGCGCCAGGCGGATCGATCCCGCCATCGCGACCGGGGCGGCCTGGGTCGCACGCGCGAATTCGGCTTCGTCGGTGATGGCGCGCACTTCGGACAAGCGCGCCAGCGCCATCAGCAAGGGCGCCGCCGATTCGACGAAAGCCGCGTCGCCGAAGCAAAGCAGCGGCACGCGTTCGCCGGGTGACAAGCCCATCTCGCTGCGCAGGTTGCGGCTCACGCCGACCAGCGCCTTCAGCTGCGCGACCCAGGCATCGGCCGCGGGGTCGATTTGCTCAGGCTGGGCCTGGGGGTAGGGCGCGCCGACGATGGTTGCGCTGTCGTGGCGGCCGGCCACCGGCGCCACCGCTTCCCAGAGTTCGGCGGTGACGAAGGGTACCAGCGGATGGAGCGCGCGCAGCACGGTCTCGAGCACGCGGATCAGCGTGCGCCGGGTGCCGCGCTGCTGCTCGGGATTGCCGCGCGCGATCTGCACCTTGGCGATTTCGAGGTACCAGTCGCAGTACTCGTCCCAGACGAAGGTGTAGATCGCGTTGGCGACGTTGTCGAGCCGGTACTGGGCGAAGCCGTCGGCCAGCGCCTGTTCGACGCGCTGCAGTTCGCCCGTGATCCAGCGGTCGGCGGCCGAGAGCTCGACCACCGCGCCATCGGCCGTGGCGCAGTCCTGGCCCTCGCAATTCATCAGCACGAAGCGCGTCGCGTTCCAGAGCTTATTGCAGAAGTTGCGATAGCCCTCGCAGCGCTTGCTGTCGAAATTGATGTTGCGGCCCAGGCTGGCGTAACTTGCCATCGTGAAGCGCAAGGCATCGGCGCCGAAGCCGGGAATGCCGTTCGGGAATTCTTTTTCCGTGTCCTTGCGCACCCGCGGCGCGGTCTCGGGGCGGCGCAGCCCCTGGCTGCGCTTGTCCAGCAGCGCCGGCAACTCGATGCCGTCGATCAGGTCCACCGGGTCGAGCACGTTGCCTTCGCTCTTGCTCATCTTGTGGCCCTGGGCGTCGCGCACCAGGCCGTGGATGTAGACATCGCGGAACGGCACCCGGCCGGTGAAATGCGTCGTCATCATGATCATCCGGGCGACCCAGAAGAAGATGATGTCGAAGCCGGTGACGAGCACGGACGAAGGCAGGAACAGGTCCTGCTCGAGGGTCTTCGCGGGCCAGCCCAGGGTCGAGAACGGCACCAGGGCCGACGAATACCAGGTGTCGAGCACGTCTTCGTCGCGCTTCAGTTCTCCGCGGTAGCCGGCGGCGGCGGCGCGCGCGCGCGCCTCGTCTTCGCTGCGGCCGACGAAGAGTTCCCCCTGCGTGCCGTACCAGGCCGGGATCTGGTGTCCCCACCAGAGTTGCCGGCTGATGCACCAGTCCTGGATGTTGTTCATCCAGTGGTTGTAGGTGTTGATCCATTGGTCCGGCACGAAGCGCACCGCGCCGCTCGCCACCGCGTCGATCGCCTTGGCGGCGATGCTGCGGCCGTCGGCGCCGGGCTTGTTGACGGCGACGAACCACTGGTCGGTCAGCATCGGCTCGACGATCTGGCCGGTGCGGGCGCAGCGCGGCACCATCAGGCGGTGCTTCTTCGTTTCGACGAGCAGGCCCAGGGCGTCGAGGTCGGCGACCACCTTCTTGCGCGCGACGAAGCGGTCCAGGCCGCGGTAAGCCTCGGGTGCACGGTCGTTGATCGTCGCGTCGAGCGCGAGCACGCCGATCATCGGCAGGCCATGGCGCTGGCCGACCGCATAGTCGTTGGCGTCGTGCGCCGGCGTGACCTTGACGACGCCGGTGCCGAACTCGCGGTCGACATAGGCGTCGGCGATGACCGGAATCAGGCGCTCCGTGAGCGGCAGCCGCACCCGCTTGCCCACGACCGCGGTGTAGCGCTCGTCATCGGGGTGGACCATGACCGCGGTGTCGCCGAGCAGGGTCTCGGGCCGCGTCGTCGCGACCACGAGTTCACCGCTGCCGTCTTCGAGCGGATAGCGGATGTGCCAGAGCCAGCCGTCTTCTTCTTCGCTCTCGACCTCGAGGTCGGAGACCGCGGATTTGAGCACCGGGTCCCAGCTTACGAGGCGCTGGCCGCGGTAGATCAGGCCTTCGTCGTACAGGCGCACGAAGGTCTCGGTGACGACGGTCGAGAGTTTCTCGTCCATCGTGAAGTACTCGCGCGACCAGTCGACGCTGTCGCCCAGGCGCCGCATCTGGTTCGTGATGGTCGCGCCCGAAGTCGCTTTCCAGTCCCAGACCTGGGCCACGAAGTTCTTGCGCCCGAGATCGTGGCGCGAGCGCCCCGCGTCCTGCAGCTGGCGTTCGACGACGATCTGCGTCGCGATGCCCGCATGGTCGGTTCCCGGCACCCAGAGCGTGTTGAAGCCGCGCATGCGGTGGTAGCGCGTGAGCGCGTCCATGATCGTCTGGTTGAACGCATGGCCCATGTGCAGCGTGCCCGTCACGTTGGGCGGCGGCAACTGGATCGCGAATGACGGCTTGGCCGGGTCGAGCGTCGGCACGTTGGCTTCGCGCGCCGCCCAGACCGGAGTCCAGCGGGCTTCGATGGCGGCGGGGTCGAATGACTTGGCGAGTTCGGTCATGGGGGCGGGCAGACGAGCAGGCGAGGGCGAGCGATGGGCCGGCGCGAAGGCGCGCCGGCTCGGGGGGTCGACGATTGTAGAAGGGGGTTCCCGGCGCGCGGGCGCTACATGAACAGGTGCTCGCCCGCGTTCTCGCCGCCCAGGATCACGTAGTTGACCTTCTTCAGGTCGGCCAGCACGCGCCCGCCGGCGTAGCTGATCGAGCTTTGCAGGTCTTCGCGCATCTCGCGCAGGGTCTCCGAGAGCGGGCCCTTGATCGGCTCCAGGATGCGCTTGCCCTCGACGTGCTTGTACTCGCCCTTGTTGAAATCCGAGGCCGAGCCGTAGTACTCCTTGTAGCGCCGGCCGTCGACCTCGACCGTGGCGCCGGGCGACTCCTCGTGGCCGGCGAAGAGCGAGCCGATCATCACCATCGAGGCGCCGAAGCGGATGCTCTTGGCGATGTCGCCGTGGTGGCGGATGCCGCCGTCGGCGACGATGGGCTTGGTCGCGACGCGGGCGCACCACTTCAGCGCCGAGAGCTGCCAGCCGCCGGTGCCGAAGCCGGTCTTGAGCTTCGTGATGCAGACCTTGCCCGGGCCGACACCGACCTTGGTCGCGTCGGCGCCCCAGTTCTCGAGGTCGATCACGGCCTCGGGCGTGGCGACGTTGCCGGCGATGACGAAGGTCTTGGGCAGGCGCTGCTTGATGTGCTCGATGGTGTGGCGCACGCTTTCGGCGTGGCCGTGGGCGATGTCGATGGTGATGAAGTCGGCGCCCACGCCTTCGGCGGCGAGGCGGTCGATGACCGCGAAGTCGGCCGGCTTCACGCCCGAACTGAGCGAGACGAACAAGCCCTTGTCGCGCATCGCCTTGGCGTAGGCCACGTTGTCGAGGTCGAAGCGGTGCATGACATAGAAGATGCCGTTGCGCGCGAGGTACTCGCTGATCGGCTCGTCGATCACGGTCTTCATGTTCGCCGGCACCACCGGCAGGCGGAACTTCAGGCCGCCGAATTCGGTGCCGGGGTCGCATTCGCTGCGGCTGTCGACGCGGCATTTGCGCGGCAGCAGCAGGATGTTGTCGTAGTCGAAGATTTCCATCGCGTCAGGCTCCAGAGGTGCAAGAAGAGCGCTTGACCTGGCCTGCCGGGCCGCCGTGCGGCGGGGACCGGGCGCCAGAATTTGGGCCCGATGGTCGATTCTACGCGGCCGATGCACTCAAGTTCAGGCTCCGAGAACCGAAGACGCCTTTGGGTTCGTCCGATGATTTCCCCCAGCACCTGATGCCGATCCCTCTCGTCAAACGGCTGCGTGCCGCGATGCGCGCGGCTGCTGCGGCCTTCGCGGCGCCTGCGGCTGCGGGCGCGTCCGTGCCCGCCGCTGCAGCCGCGAAGGCGCCGGCTCGCGTGCGCCGCGGCAGTTCGGGCGCGCTGCAGCTGCTGCGCCTGTTCGAGAATTCCGACAGCGGCCTGCTCGCCTGCGATCGCGCCGGCCGCGTGTTGCTGTGCAGCCCGCATGCGGCGCAGTTGCTCGGGGCCGGGGCGGTCGAGGTCTGCCAGCGCCCGATCTCCGACTGGTTGACGCTGCTGTCCGGCGACCCGGCCGCGCCCCTGTTCGAGAACGGCCAATGGGAAACCACGGCGCGCCGGCAGGACGGCAGCACCTTCGCGGTCGAACTCACGGTGAGCGAGGCCCGGCTGGACCAGGTGAGTCAGTACATCCTGATCGTGCGCGACATCACCGACCGCAAGCTCACCCAGCAGCGCCTGATGTTCCTGGCCAATTTCGACAGCCTCACCGGGTTGCCGAACCGGGCCTTGTTCCGCGATCGGCTGACGCAGGCGATGGCGCGCGCCGACCGCAGCGCCCGGCCGATGGCCTTGATGTTCCTCGATCTGGACCGCTTCAAGGTCATCAACGACAGCCTCGGCCACGAGGTCGGCGATCAGTTGCTGCGTCATGTCGCCGAGGCGCTGCAGCTGTGCCTGCGCCAGAGCGATTCGGTGACGCGCGCGGGCCTGGACGAAAGCTTCACGGTCTCGCGCCTGGGCGGCGACGAGTTCACGGTGATCGCCGAGAACCTCGGCGGCCCGGACGACGCGGCGCTGATCGCGCGCCGCATCCTGGAGGCGCTGGAGTCGCCGTTCCAGCTGCTGGGCACCGAGCTCCATGTCTCGTGCAGCATCGGCATCTCGATGTTCCCGGGCGACGACACCGACCTCGACGGCCTGATCCGCCACACCGACATGGCGATGTACCGCTCCAAGGCGATCGGCGGCGCGACCTACAGCTTCTACAGCGGCGAGCTCAGCGCCGAGATCGCGGCCCGGCTCATGCTCGAGAACGACCTGCGCCGCGCCGTCGAGCGCCAGGAGTTCGTGCTGCACTACCAGCCCCAGGCCGAACTCGGGAGCGGGCGCATCGCCGGCATCGAGGCCTTGATGCGCTGGCATCCGCCGGGGCGTGGCATCGTCGGCCCCGACCGCTTCATCCACGTGCTCGAAGACAGCGGGCTGATCCTGCCCGTCGGGGCCTGGGTCGTGCGCACCGCCTGCCGTGAACTCGCGGCGATGGACCGTGCCGGCATGCCGCGGCTGACGCTGGCCGTGAACCTCTCGGCGCGCCAGTTCCGCCAGCCGCTGCTCGCGCGCCAGGTGGCCGATGCGCTGGCCGATGCCGGGGTGGATCCGAGCCGGCTCGAGATCGAGCTCACCGAAAGCCTGGTGATGGAAGACAGCCAGGCCAGCCGCAAGGTGCTGGAAGAGCTGGCGACGATGGGGGTGCGGGTCGCGATCGACGACTTCGGCACCGGGCACTCGTCGCTGAGCTACCTCAAGCGCTTCGACATCGACACCTTGAAGATCGACCGCTCGTTCGTGAGCGAGCTGCCGCACAGCGCCGAAGACTGCGCGATCGCGACCGCCATCGTCGCGATGGGCCACAGCCTGCACATGAAGATCGTCGCCGAAGGCGTCGAGACCGCGGAGCAGGCGGCCTGGCTGCGCGGTGCCGGCTGCGACGAGGTGCAGGGCTACCTCATCGGGCGCCCGATGCCGGCGGCCCAGTTCCAGACCTGGATGCAGCGCTACGCGGCGGACCGCTCGAGCAGCGGCTTCGACCCGCGCGCCCTCGACGCGGCGCCGACCGAGCTGATCACGCTGGACGCCTTCGAGCCCGCCGACGACGCCTGACCCGGCTCCTAGAATGGCGCCCCATGAGCGATGAACATGGGGCCGCGGAGCACCGCCTGCTGCGCGGCCTGAACGCCGAGCAGCACGCCGCCGTGACGCTGCCGGCCGAGCCGGCCCTGATCCTCGCCGGAGCCGGTTCGGGCAAGACCCGTGTGCTGACGACGCGCATCGCCTGGCTCATGCAGACGGGGCAGGCCACGCCCGGCGCCATCCTGGCGGTGACGTTCACGAACAAGGCCGCCAAGGAGATGCTGACGCGCTTGTCGGCGATGCTGCCGATCGCCGTGCGCGGCATGTGGATCGGCACCTTCCACGGCCTGTGCAACCGCTTCCTGCGCGCCCACTGGAAGCTCGCCGGGCTGCCCCAGGGCTTCCAGATCCTCGACAGCGCCGACCAGCTCTCGGCCGTCAAGCGCGTCATCAAGGCCATGAACCTCGACGAGGAGCGCTTCGTGCCGAAGCAGGTGACCTGGTTCATCGCCGGGTCCAAGGAAGACGGCAAGCGCCCGCGCGACGTCGAGGTGCGCGACGAGCACACGAGGAAGCTGATCGAGGTCTTCCAGGCCTACGAAGACCAGTGCGAGCGCGAAGGCGTGGTCGATTTCGCCGAGCTGATGCTGCGCAGCTACGAACTGCTGCGCGACAACGACCCGCTGCGCGAGCATTACCAGCGGCGCTTCCGCCACGTCATGGTCGACGAGTTCCAGGACACGAACCGCCTGCAATACGCCTGGCTCAAGATGTTCGCGCCGCCGCGCCTGCCGGCGGGCGTCGAGGCGCAAGGCGTGTTCGCGGTCGGCGACGACGACCAGAGCATCTACGCCTTCCGCGGCGCGCGCGTCGGCAACATGGCCGACTTCGAGCGCGAATACCGGGTCGGGCGAATCATCAAGCTGGAGCAGAACTACCGCTCCTTCGGCCACATCCTGGATTCGGCCAACGCCCTCATCGCCCACAACGCCCACCGCCTGGGCAAGAACCTGCGCACCGACGCCGGCGCGGGCGAGCCGATCCGGGTCTTCGAGGCGACCAGCGATTTCGCCGAGGCGCAATGGTTTCTCGAAGAAGCCCAGGCCCTGCACCGCGCCGGCACGGCGCGCAGCGAGATCGCCTTGCTCTACCGCAGCAATGCCCAAAGCCGGGTCATCGAGAGCGCGCTCTTCAACGCCGGCATTCCCTACCGCGTCTACGGGGGCTTGCGCTTCTTCGAGCGCGCCGAGATCAAGCATGCGCTGGCCTATCTGCGCCTGCTCGAGAACCCGAACGACGACACGAGCTTTCTGCGCGTCGTCAACTTCCCGGCGCGCGGCATCGGCGCGCGCACGATCGAGCAGTTGCAGGACGCGGCGCGCCAGAGCGGGCGCAGCCTGGCGCAAAGCGCGGGCGCGGTCGGCGGCAAGGCGGGGGCGAACCTGCAGGCCTTCGTCGCCCTCGTCGACGCCTTGCGCGGCTCGACCACGGGACTGACGCTGCGCGAAATCATCGACCAGGTGCTGCAGGCGAGCGGCCTCGTCGACTTCTACCGCGGCGAGAAGGAAGGCCAGGACCGGGTCGAGAACCTCGAGGAACTGGTCAACGCGGCCGAGAGCTTCGTGACCCAGGAAGGCTTCGGCAAGGATGCGGTGGCGCTGCCGGTGGACGAGCAGGCGGGGGCGGTCGCGCCCGATGCCGAGACCGGCGAGATCGTCTCGCCGCTGGCCGCCTTTCTCACCCACGCCTCGCTCGAGGCCGGCGACAACCAGGCCCAGGCCGGCGCCGATGCGGTGCAGCTGATGACGGTGCATTCGGCCAAGGGCCTGGAGTTCGACGCCGTCTTCATCACCGGCATCGAGGAAGGGCTGTTCCCGCACGAGCAGTCGCTGTCGGACGCCGACGGCGTCGAGGAAGAGCGGCGCCTGATGTACGTGGCGATCACGCGCGCGCGCCGGCGCCTGTACCTGAGCTTCAGCCAGACGCGCATGCTGCACGGCCAGACGCGCTACAACGTGAAGAGCCGCTTCATCGACGAGCTGCCCGAGGAAGCGCTGAAGTGGATCACGCCGAAGAAGCAGGCCTTCGGCTCGGGCTATGCGCGCGAATACGAACAGGCCTGGAACCGCGGCAGCGGCTTGTCGGGCATCGTCGGCGCCGGGCGCGTGGCCGCGCCGGCGCCGCCGCCCTTCACGCCGCGCCAGGCGCCGGCCGGCACCGGCGGACTGCGGGCCGGCCAGTCGGTGTTCCACAACAAGTTCGGCGAAGGCGTGATCCTCACCCTCGAAGGCGGCGGTGCCGACGCCCGGGTCCAGGTCAACTTCGGCCGCCACGGCACGAAGTGGCTGCTGCTGGCGATGGCCAAGCTCACCCCGGTGTCCTGAGCGCCGTTGTAATCTCCGGGCTCCGATGGATCGCCTGGAGGTTCGAGCGATGGAAACGAGCAAGCGTGCCCCGCGCCAGGGGCTGTCCCATGTCGTCGGCGCGGACGTGCCGCCGCTTTCGCAGCGCACGATCTCCGAATGGCTCGACGCCACCGCCGAGGCCTCGCCCGATCGCACCGCCTGCGTCTTTCGCGAGCAGGGCCTGCGCTGGACCTGGCAGCAGTTGCGCGACGAGTCCGACCGCCTCGCCGCGGCCTTGCTCCAGCTCGGCTTCACGCCGGGCGAGCGCCTGGGCATCTGGTCGCCCAACCGCAGCGAATGGGTGCTGGCGCAATACGCCACGGCGCGCATCGGCGTCATCCTCGTCAACATCAATCCGGCCTACCGCCTGGCCGAGCTGGAATACGCGCTCAACAAGGTCGAGTGCAAGGGGCTGATCACGGCCCCGGCCTTCAAGAGCAGCGAATACCTGAAGATGCTGCAGACGCTCGCCCCCGAACTCGCGCATTGCGAGCCGGGGCGGCTCGCGAGCGCGAAGCTGCCGCACCTGCGCACGGTGATCCGCATGGGCGACGAGGCGACGCCGGGGATGTTCAACCTGCCCGCGGTGCTGGCGCTGGCCGACGCCGAATCGGTCGCGGCGGCGCGCCGAGTCGGCGCCGGGCTCGGCTGCCTCGATGCCATCAACATCCAGTTCACCAGCGGCACCACCGGCAACCCCAAGGGAGCGACGCTCTCGCACCACAACATCGTCAACAACGCGCGCGACGTGGCGCGAACGATGAACTTCGCCGCCGGCGACATCCTGTGCGTGCCGGTGCCGCTGTACCACTGCTTCGGCATGGTGATGAGCTCGCTCGCCTGCGCCGTGACGGGCGGCACCATGGTCTTCCCGGGCGAGGGCTTCGACCCGCTGGCGACGCTGCAGGCCCTCCATGCCGAGCGCTGCACCCATCTGCACGGCGTGCCGACGATGTTCATCGCCGAACTCGACCACCCGCGCTTCGCCGAGTTCGACTTGACGAGCCTGCGCGGGGGCATCATGGCCGGCAGCCCCTGCCCGATCGAGGTCATGAAGCGCGTCGACGCGCAGATGCACATGCGCGAGGTCACGATCGCCTACGGCATGACCGAGACCAGCCCGGTCTCGTTCCAGAGCAGCACCGACGATCCGCTGGACAAGCGCGTCTCGACCGTCGGCCGCGTCATGCCGCATCTCGAGGTGAAGATCGTCGATGCCGAAGGCCGCATCGTGGCCGTGGGCGAGAAGGGCGAACTCTGCACCAAGGGCTACAGCGTGATGCAGGGCTACTGGGCCGACGAAGCGCGAAGTGCCGAGGCGGTGGTCGACGGCTGGATGCACACCGGCGACCTCGCGACTTTCGATGCCGAGGGCTATTGCAACATCGTCGGCCGCGTCAAGGACATGCTGATCCGCGGCGGCGAGAACGTCTATCCGCGCGAGATCGAGGAATTCCTCTTCCGCCATCCCAAGGTGGCCCAGGTGCAGGTCTTCGGCGTTCCCGATTTGCGCTACGGCGAAGAGATCTGCGCCTGGATCGTCCTCAAGCCCGGCGAAAGCAGCAGCGCCGAAGAAATAAAGGCCTTTTGCAAAGACCAGATCGCGCATTACAAGGTGCCGCGCTATGTTCGCTTCGTCGACGAATTGCCGATGACCGTCACCGGCAAGGCGCAGAAATTCCTGATGCGCGAGCGGATGATCGGTGAACTCGGATTGTCGGAACTGCGCACTGCATGAATTAAATGGACCGGTCCATTAAACGGGCCAGCAATTTCATCAAATATTGAATTTGCTGGAAATTCGACACCAAATACTCAAGCGACGGCGGCCCCGGGCCGATAAGGGAGAACACCGTGCGGGACGGGTGGTGCAGTTCCACCCGAATACGCCGGCGCTCAGGAGTATTCGATGTCGAGTTCCGTGCTGTCACCTGTGGAAGCAGGCTCCGCTTTTGCGAATTCAGGCCAGGCCCGGGAAGCCGATGCACTGAGCGAATCCGGATTCTTCGAATTCTTCCGTTTTCACGGTTTCTGGGCACCCGGTGTGCGCGCCTTTCGCCGCATGGCTTTTCGCGCCAAGGCGTTCTGGATCAGTTTCGTCTTCATCGTGCCGATCGCCTTGCTCGGCTGGCAGTATTTCAGCGCCAGGCTGGAGACGGTGCGCGCCACCGAGGCCGAGCGCGACGGCGTCGCCTTCGCGCGCGACCTGCTGCCGGCGATCCAGCAGGGGCGCGAATTGCGGCGCTTCACGATGGCCGAGGCGCTGAGCGCCAAGCCCGCCCCCGAGCTCGCCGCGGTGCGCGGGCGGCTCGAATCCGAACTCGCGCGGCTGCGCGAGGACGACACCCGCCTTGGCGCCGCCCTGGGCACCCACGAGAGGGTGGCGGGGCTCGACGAGGCCTTGCAGGCCACGGCGCCGGCATCGGCGGGCCTGCTCGAGGTCTACGCCAGCCACAACAAGTTCAACGACGTGTTGATCGCGCTGATGGAGAAGATCGCCGACGGCAGCGGGCTGACGCTCGACCCCGATCTCGACACCTACTACATGATGGACGCCGCGCTCACCGCCGCCCCGGTTCTGCTCGAGCAGACCGCGCGCATGCGCGTTCTCGCCGCGGGCGTCACCGCGACGGGGCAAGGCACGGGCGATGCCGCGGGCGAACTGGCGCGCGAGGACGGACTCGCCGCCTACATCGGGGACCAGTTGCGCTCGGATCTGCGCAAGGTCCTGGGGGTGCACCCGGAGCTGAAGCCGGCGCTGGACCCGGCTGACGCGATCAAGGCCGTCGAGGGATTCCGCGGGCTCGGCGCCGCGGCGCCCGAAGCCAGGGCCGACGCGGCGAGGGCGGCGCGGATCGACAAGGCGGGCGGGGTCCTCGCCGACACGCTCGAGGAACTCCAGAAGCGCGACCTCGATGCGCTGGACGCCCGGCTCGAAGAGCGCGCGCAGGGCGCGCGCCTGGACATGGAACTCGTCGCCGCGGCGCTGGCGGCGAGCCTGCTGGTGGCGGCCTACCTCTTTCATTCCTTCTCGCTCGTGATGAGCGGCGGCCTGAACGAGGTGCGGCGTCACCTCGGCCTGATGGCAGGCGGCGACCTCACGAGCTCGCCCACGCCCTGGGGCAAGGACGACGCGGCCGAGCTGATGCATTCGCTGCGCGAGACCCAGGAGTCGATGCGCCGCATCGTGAGCCAGGTGCGCGGCGCCTCGGAGAACATCGTCGCCTCGACCGGCGAGATCTCGAACGGGACGAACGACCTCTCGGCGCGCACCGAGCATTCGGCGTCGAACCTCCAGGAGTCCGCGGCGGCGATGGAAGAGATCTCGGGCACCGTGCGCCAGACCGCGGTCAACGCCCAGGACGCCTCCCGCCTCGCCGGTGCCAATGCGGTGGCGGCGGCGCGTGGCGGCGAGATCATCGCGCGCATGGTCGACACGATGCACGCCATCCACGGCTCGTCGAGCCGGATCAGCGACATCATCGGCACGATCGACGGCATCGCCTTCCAGACCAACATCCTCGCGCTCAACGCCGCCGTCGAAGCGGCGCGCGCCGGCGAGGCCGGGCGCGGCTTCGCCGTGGTCGCCTCGGAAGTGCGTGCGCTCTCGCAGCGCACCACGGTCGCGGCGCGCGAGATCAAGACGCTGATCGCCGACAGCGTCGAGAAGGTCGCCCAGGGCACCCAGATCGTGAGTGCGGCCGGCGGCACGATCGGCGAGATCGTCGAGACCAGCAAGAACGTGAACCGCTTGCTCAACGAGATCGCGACCGGCGCCGCGGAGCAGGCGCGCGGCGTGGCGCAGACGACGCAGGCGGTGCAGGACCTGGACAACCTGACGCAGCAGAACGCGGCGCTGGTCGAGCAGACCGCGGCTGCCGCCGCGTCCTTGAAGGATCAGGCCGGTGCCCTCGCCTCCGAGGTTGCGCAGTTCCGTCTGCCGCACCACGCGGCGCCTGGGCGGGCCCCGTCCTTGCTCTGAGCCGCGCGGACGCTCGAGAATCCGCAGCGCTTCGCGCATCGGCCTCACAGGCTGAATCAAGGTTTCCCCACAAAAAGGCGCCGCAGGGCGCCGATAGTTCGCCCATGAGCCTGGGCCAAAGCGCTTCATGCACCGGCTGCCGCGCCGGCGCGCGGCCCCGGCACCATTACACGGTCTTGCGGCCGGTCGCCACCGGCCCGATGCGGGGCGCAGCATGAAGCGGATCTACACCACCGCCGAGGCGGCCGCCCGGCTCGAAGTCTCGGTCCAGACGATCCAGCTCTGGTCCGACGAGGGCCACCTGCCGGCCTGGCGCACCAAGGGGGGCCACCGCCGCGTCGACGCCGACGCGGTCGATGCGATGGCGGCCCGGCACGCCCAGGACGCGGGCTCGGGCTCGGCGCGGATGTCGATCATCGCGATCGAGCAGGAGGCCGAGGCCGAGCAGTCGCTGCGCAGCCAGTTGCGCGAGGTCTGCGCAGACGCCGATGTACGATTTTTCGGCGATGTGTTCGCGGCCTTGCTCGACGCCGGCCGCGCGGTGCCGGACCTGCTCATCCTCGACAGCGCGATGCCGGGCGCCGATCCGCTGGCGCTGGTGCAGGCCCTCGGCCGCCTGCCGGCGACACAAGGCGTGCGCGTGGTGCTCACCAGCCGTCACGGCAGCGGCGGGCGCCCGGACCTGATCGAGCTGCCGCACGGCGTGGCCTGGCTGCCCAGGCCCTTCTCGGCGACGCACCTGGGTTCGGCGCTCGAGCGCGCGGCGCCGACGGCGCAGCACCGGCAAGCCGGCTGATTCAGGCCTCGATGCGCGGCGCCCCCTCGGCGCTGCCGAAGCTGTCGTTGAAGGTGAACAGCAGAGAGACGTAGAACACGGTCGAGAACAGCAGCCCGGCGGGCAGCGCGACGAGCGAGCCGATCTGGCCCATGCCGAGCAGGCCGAAGGCGATGGCGGCGAAAGCGCCGAAGCCGATCACGATGCCGACCCAGACCAGGGCATAGACGAAGAATGCGCCCTTGCTGCGCCAGACCGCCAGCGTGCTCGAGAACAAGGCCTGGCCCACGCTCTGGCCGCCCCAGTGCACCAGTGCCGGGGCGTGCCAGAAGGGCACGGACAGCAGGGTTGCGAGCGCGGTGCCGGTGAGCGCGGCGGCGCTCACGGCGCGGTCGGCGAGGAGCGCGTCGATCTCTTCGGGGGCCGCCGGTCCGCCCGCCATCAGCGTTTGCAGCCGCTCCATCGCGCCGCCCGAGATCTGGTCGCACAGCAGCAGGATGGCGATCGCCGCGCAGCCGTAGATCAAGCACAGGATGGCGAGCGAGCGCCGCCGCGCCGGGTCGCCCTGCAGCGGCAGCACGAACTGCGACGGCCGCACCGGGCCGTCGAGCAGTGCCGACTGGCTCGCCACCATGAAGCCCAGCGACAGCAGCGGCAGCGTCATCATCTGCAGCAGCGCGCCGATGAAGGGCACGAGCGAAAGCGCCAGCGCCGCGAACAGGAAGACGACGAACATCATCGTGAACCCGAGCGGGCGCCGTGCATACAGCGCAAAGGCATCGCGCAGCCAGCGCGCGCCGCGCCCTGGTTCCACGCGCTTGAGGATCAGGGGCATGGCGGTTCGGGGTGCCAGGGTGAATCGATGCGGGCGCGCAAGACGCGCTCGAAATGGGACGGGTCCTTGGCCTGCAGCAGCGCCGCCGCGCGCGGCAGGTGCCAGTCCCACAGGCGCGAGATCCAGAAGCGCAGCGCCGCGGCGCGCAGCAGGCCCGGCATGAGCCGGCGCTCGGCGCCTTCGAGCGGGCGCTCGGCCTCGTAGGCGGCGACGAAGGCGGCGGCGCGTTCTTCATCGAGGCGGCCGCTCGCGAGGTCGCAGCACCAGTCGTTGAGGCAGACCGCGATGTCGAAGAGCCAGGCGTCGCTGCCGGCGAAATAGAAGTCGAAGAAGCCGCACAGCCGGTCTTCGCCCGCGGTCTCGTCGAACATCACGTTGTCGCGGAAGAGGTCGGCGTGGATAGTCCCGCGCGGCAGCGCCCGGCCCGCGGCCGACTCGGCCAGCTCCTGCTGGAACTCGAGTTCGCTGGCCAGCAGCGCGGCCTGATCGGCGCCGACGTGGGGCAGCACCACCGGCACCGTCTCCTGCCACCAGGCCAGGCCGCGCAGGTGCGGCTGTTCGCGCCCGAAGTCGCGCCCGGCCCGGTGCATGCGCGCGAGCATGGCGCCGACCTGGGCGCAATGGGCGGCGTCGGGGGCCAGGCGGTGGCTGCCCGGCAGCCGCGTCACCACCGCGGCCGGCTTGCCGGCGAGCGTGTGCAGCAGCCTGCCGTCGGGCGCGGCTTGCGGCGCCGGCACCGGAATGCCGCGCTCGGCGAGATGGCGCATCAGTTCGAGGTAGTAGGGCAGCTGCTCCGGCGTCAGGCGCTCGAACAGCGTCAGCACCCATTGGCCCGAGGCGGTGCTGGCGTAGTAGTTGGTGTTCTCGATGCCCGAGCGGATGCCGCGCAGGTCGGTCAGCGGCCCCAGCCCGATGCGGCGGAGCAAGGCGTCGGCTTCGGCGAAGCCGACCTCGGTGTAGACGGCCATTCAGTACGAGAAGAGATGCCAGCGCGCCTGGCCGGCGCCGTCGCCGCTGGCTTGCGAGGGGTCGTGCGCGCCGCTGGACGGGACGACCGCGTATTGGAAGGGCAGGCCGGGGATCCGGCTCTTGACGACGATGCTGCGGGTCTCGCCGCGCACGCGCAACTCGTCGATGCGCACGTCCTTGCCGACCGTGACCTGGTGCTGCACCACCGGCTCGGGCGTGCGAGGCGCCGGCACGGCCGGCGCTTCGGCAGCGGCTGGGGCCGCGCGCGCGGCGGCGCAGGCCGCCAGCAGCAGGAGGGCGCAACTCAGGGTTTTCATCGACCCCGATTCTACGCAGCGCCCGGCGTCGGGGCCGCGCCACAATCCGCGCCTATGACCGAGAAGAAGCTGCTGCTCGTCGATGGCTCGAGCTACCTGTATCGTGCCTTTCACGCGATGCCCGACCTGCGCGCCCCGGACGGCTTTCCCACCGGCGCCCTGCACGGCATGGTCGCGATGCTGAACTGGCTGCGCGAGCGCTACCCGGCCCGGCTCGCGGCCTGCGTCTTCGACGCCAAGGGCCCGACCTTCCGCGACGCCTGGTACCCCGCCTACAAGGCGCAGCGGCCTTCGATGCCCGAGGCCCTGGCGCAGCAGATCGAGCCCATCCACGAGGTCGTGCGCCTGCTCGGCTGGCCGGTGCTGAGCGTGCCCGGCATCGAGGCCGACGACGCCATCGGCACCCTGGCCCGCGCCGCCGCCGGCCACGAGGTGCTGATCTCGACCGGCGACAAGGACCTGGCCCAGCTCGTGACGCCCGCGGTGCGGCTCATCAACACGATGGCCAAGCCGCCCGAGCTGCTCGACATCGATGGCGTGAAGGCCAAGTTCGGCGTTCCGCCCGAGCGCATCGTCGATTACCTGGCCCTGATCGGCGATGCCGTCGACAACGTGCCCGGGGTCGAGAAGGTGGGGCCCAAGACCGCCGTCAAGTGGCTGGCCGACCACGGCTCGCTCGATGGCGTGATCTCCGCGGCGGGCGCGATCAAGGGCGTGGCCGGGGAGAACCTGCGCCGCGCGCTCGACTGGCTGCCGCAGGGGCGGCGCCTCGTCACCGTCGTCACCGACTGCGACCTCGGCCCCCAGGTGCCGGGCTGGCCCGCGCTCGACGCTCTGGCGCTGCGCGAGCCCGACCGCGCCGGCCTCGCTGACTTCTACCGCCGCTACGGCTTCAAGACCTGGCTGCGCGAGCTCGAATCCGCAGGGGCCTCGGCGTCGGCGGTTTCGAGCCCCGGCGCGGCTCGGTTGGACGGCGACGGCGCGGCGCCCGCTGCGGCCGCAGCCTCCGAGCGGGCGCGCGAATACGAAACCATCCTGAGCTGGGAGCGCCTGGACGCCTGGCTCGAGGCCTTGAACCAGGCCGAGCTCGCGGCCCTGGACACCGAGACCGATTCGCTCGACGCGATGCGCGCACGAATCGTCGGCATCAGCTTCGCCGTCGAGGCCGGGCGCGCCGCCTACGTGCCGCTGGCCCACAGCTACGGCGACGCCCCGGCGCAGTTGCCGATGGCCGAGGTGCTGGCGCGCCTGCGGCCCTGGCTCGAAGATGCGAGCCGGCCCAAGATCGGCCAGAACATCAAGTACGACCTGCACGTCTTCGCCAACGCCGGCATTGCGGTGCGCGGCTACCGCCACGACACCATGTTGGAAAGCTACGTCGTCGAGGCGCACAAGCCGCACGGCCTGGCGAGCCTGGCCGAGCGCCACCTCGGCCGCACGGGGCTGAACTACGAAGACCTGTGCGGCAAGGGCGTGAACCAGATCCCGTTCGCCCAGGTCGACGTCGAGCGTGCCACGACCTACTCGGGCGAAGACAGCGAGATGACGCTGGACGTGCACCGCGTGCTCTGGCCGCAGATCGAGGCCGACGCCGGCTTGCGCGAGGTCTACGAGCGCATCGAGATGCCGGCCGCGCGGGTGCTCGAAGTCATCGAGCGCAACGGCGTGCTCATCGACTCGGCCCTGCTCGCGCGCCAGAGCCGGGAATTGGCCGAGCGCATGGTCGCGCTCGAGCAGGAGGCCTATCGACTGGCCGGCCAGCCCTTCAACATGGGCAGCCCGAAGCAGATCGGCGAGATCCTCTTTACCAAGCTCGGCCTGCCGGTGAAGAAGAAGACCGCGACCGGCGCGCCCTCGACCGACGAGGAAGTGCTGGCCGAACTCGCTGCCGACTACCCGCTGCCGGCGCGCATCCTCGACCACCGCAGCCTGGCCAAGTTGAAGGGCACCTACACCGACAAGCTGCCGCTGATGGTCAACCCCGAGACCGGGCGCGTCCACACCAACTACGCCCAGGCGGTGGCGATCACGGGGCGCCTGGCGAGCAACGACCCGAACCTGCAGAACATCCCCATCCGCACGCCCGAAGGCCGGCGCGTGCGCGAGGCCTTCATCGCGCCGCCCGGGCATTCGATCGTCAGCGCCGACTACTCGCAGATCGAGCTGCGCATCATGGCCCACCTCAGCGCCGACCCCGGCCTGCTGCGCGCCTTCGCCGAAGGCGTGGACGTGCACCGCGCGACCGCGAGCGAGGTCTTCGGCGTGCCGGTGTCCGAGGTCGGCAGCGAACAGCGGCGCTACGCCAAGGTCATCAACTTCGGCCTCATCTACGGCATGGGCGCCTTCGGGCTGGCGAGCAGCCTGGGCATCGACCAGAAGGCGGCCAAGGACTACATCGAGCGCTATTTCACGCGCTTTGCCGGCGTGCGCAGCTACATGGACGAGACCAAGGTGCGGGCGCACGAGAAGGGCTATGTCGAGACCGTGTTCGGGCGCCGCCTCTGGCTGCCCGAGATCAACTCCGGCAACGGCCCGCGCCGCAGCGGCGCCGAGCGCCAGGCCATCAACGCGCCGATGCAGGGCACGGCGGCCGACCTCATCAAGCTCGCGATGGTCGCGGTGCAGGAGGCGCTCGAGCGCGAGCGCCGCAGCACGCGCATGGTGATGCAGGTGCACGACGAACTCGTGCTCGAGGTGCCCGACGCCGAGCTCGAATGGGCGCGCGCCGCGGTGCCGGCGCTGATGGCAGGGGTCGCGAAGCTGGCGGTGCCGCTGCTGGCCGAGCTCGGCGTGGGTCGGAACTGGGACGAGGCGCATTAAATGGGCTCCCCCCCGAAGCGCCTTCGGCGCTCCCCCCCAGGGGGGCACCGCTGGCGGACCGGCGGAGCCGGATCCGCGGCGGTCGCTTGAGCCGTTGGGAGAGGTCGTCGCGTTTTGGCGAACCGTTCTCGCGGGGAAAGCCGGAATCGCGGCGGTTGCGCGAGGCGCGCGGTGAATCGCGTTCACATGCGCGTCACATCGCGGTCGTAGACTGCGGCGATGACCGACGAACGTTTGGCTGATGCGGTGCCTCAGGCGCTGCCGGCCACCGCCTATCCGGTGCCGCTGACCCTGCTCAACCGCGAGCGCGCCATCCTGCAGTTCAACCGCCGCGTGCTGGCGCAGGCGCAGCGCGAGGACGTTCCGCTGCTCGAGCGGCTGCGCTACCTGACCATCGTCTCGTCGAACATCGACGAGTTCTTCGAGGTCCGCGTGGCCGACATCATCGAGGCCACGAACCTGCCCGGCTCGGGCGTTTCGCGCAGCGACCTCGCGGCGGTGGCGGCGGCGGCGCACGAGCTCATCGACGAGCAGTACGCGCTCTTCAACGAGGTGTTGATGCCGGCGCTGCAGGAACAGGGCATCGTCGTCATCAACCACGCTGAGCGCGACGAGGCCCAGCGCCAGTGGGTGCGCCGCTTCTTCGAGCAGCAGGTGCGGCCGCTGCTGGTGCCGATGGTGCTGGACCCGAGCCATCCGTTTCCGCTCGTGGCCAACAAGTCGCTGAACTTCATCGCCCGCCTGGGCGGCCACGATGCCTTCGGCCGCGCCAATGCCATCGCCATCGTCAAGGTGCCGCGCGCCCTGCCGCGCTTGATCCGCCTGCCCGACGAGCTCTGCGCCGGGCGCCAGGGCTTCGTCCAGCTCACGAGCGTGATCCGGGCCCACCTCGGCGAGCTGTTCCCGGGGCGCGAGGTCGAGTCGTTCTCGCAGTTCCGCGTCACGCGCGACTCCGACCTCGAGGTCGACGACGACGACGTCACCAACCTGCGCCAGGCCTTGCGCAGCGGCCTGACGACGCGCAACTTCGGCCGCGCGATCCGCCTCGAGGTGGTGCGGACCTGCCCGGAGGCGCTGTACCGCTTCCTGCTCGAACAGTTCGGCCTGCCCGAGGTCGCGCTCTACAAGGTCAACGGCCCGGTCAACCTGGTGCGGCTGAACCAGCTCATCGACCAGGCCGACGCCGACGCCTTGCGATTCCCCGCCTTCGAGCCGGCCTGGCCGCTGCGGCGCCTGCCGCGCGACCGCTCGATCTTCGAGCAGCTGCGCGCCGGCGACGTGCTGCTGCACCACCCCTTCGAGAGCTTCGAGCCGGTCGTGCAGTTCCTGCGCGAGGCGGTCGACGACCCCGAGGTGCTGGCGATCAAGCAGACGATCTACCGCACCGGCAGCCAGAGCGTGCTCATGGACCTGCTGATCGAGGCGGCGCGGCGCGGCAAGGAAGTGATGGTCGTGGTCGAGCTGAAGGCGCGCTTCGACGAAGAGGCCAACATCAACTGGGCCGAGCGCCTCGAGGCGGTCGGCGCCCAGGTGGTCTACGGCGTCGTCGGCCTGAAGACCCATGCCAAGCTGCTGCTGGTGACGCGGCGCGAAGGCGCGCGCCTGCGCCGCTACGCCCACCTGTCCACCGGCAACTACAACCCGCGCACGGCGCGCCTGTACACCGACATGGGTTTCCTGAGCGCCGATCCCGGCCTCACCGCCGATGCCGACGCGGTGTTCCTGCAGCTCGCGAGCCAGACCAAGGCGCGCAGCCCGAACCAGCTCGTGGCCGCGCCCTTCGCGCTGCACCGGCGCATGCTGCGCCACATCGCCGAGGTGGCCGCGGCCGCGCGCGCTGCTCGGCCGGCGCGCATCGTCGCCAAGGTCAACGCCCTGACCGACCCGGCGCTGATCGACGCCCTCGTCGCCGCCGGTGCCGCGGGCGCCTCGATCGACCTCATCGTGCGCGGCGCCTGCCTGCTGCGCCCGGGGGTCGCGGGCTACAGCGACAACATCCGCGTGCGCTCGATCGTCGGCCGCTTTCTCGAGCATTCGCGCGTGCTGTATTTCCGCTGGGGCGAGAGCGAGGACGACGAGGCCCTGTACCTGACGAGCGCCGACTGGATGAGCCGCAACATGTTCCGCCGCATCGAGGTGGCCTGGCCGGTGCGCGACCGCGCGCTGCGCCAGCGCGTCATCGACGAAGGCCTGGTGCCCTACCTCCACGACGAGCGCGACGCCTGGGTGCTCGACGGCGAAGGCCGCTACCGCCGCGTCGGCGGCGCCGGGCCCGGCGCCCAGCAGGCCTTGATGCGGCGCTACGGGTGAGGCCGGCATGGACCTGATCCTGTGGCGCCACGCCGAAGCCTTCGAGATAAGCGCGGCGCAGGACGAGCTCGAACGCGCCCTCTCGCCCAAGGGCGAGCGCCAGGCCCAGCGCATGGCGGTCTGGCTCAACCGCCAGCTGCCTTCGAGCGCGCGCGTGCTCGCGAGCCCGGCGCGCCGCGCCCAGCAGACCGCGGCCGCGCTCGA